>JANMAX010000086.1:0-4263 GCA_031360075.1 bacterium
CGGAACCGCGCCGCGAGCCGCGGGGCGAGACGCGGCAGGGTGACGGTGAACAGGCTCTCGGCCAGCGCGATGCGGCCCGCGCGATAGGCCAGATACGCACCCACGAGCGACGCCTCGCCCTGCTCGGGGTTCGCCGCCAGCGCGCGCTCGGCCGACAGGCCCGCACCGCGCGGGTCACCCTGCTCGATCCGCAGCACCGCGAGTGTCGCCCAGACATCGGAACGCCCCGGCGCCAGGCGCGCGGCGTTGCCGAAGTACTCGACCGCCTTCTGCAGGGAGGCCGGGGCCAGCGTCGCCAACCACTCCCGCTTCCACGCCTGCCCCAGTCCGCGCCACGCCTCGGCATCCTGCGGGTGGTCCTTCGTGAGACGCTCGAACGTCTCCTGCGCAGCATGCGTGAAGCCGGCATCCAGATAGGCACGTGCTAGCGGATGCAGCACGCTCGGATCGTGCGGCGTCAGTCTGACCGCCTCCTCCAGTTGGCGGATGGCCTTGTGGCGCTGCTCGAGGCTGCCCTGCGAGAAGCGGTCGACGCCGTCGCGAACCAAGCGCTCGGCTTCCGGCGTGCGGTCCTTGGCATGGGCACGGGCATGGACGCTCGGGGCGGCCACCAGCATCAGGGCGATGGCGGACGACAGGATGAATGTGCAGCAGCGCATGCGGAACCTGCCTCGGCGAACGCCCGGTCCGGAGTGGATACCCGACGCTAACGCAACCGGAGCGCGTTCGGACAGGGAAATCCCAGCCGCCCCCCCAGCCGCGATGCCGGCGGTCGCGGCTTGGGCTATCCTGCGGGGTCTGTCCGTGCCCCGCGCAAACGCGCCCCGGCACGACCCCGGCCATTCGCACTGGAGGACGCCGCGTGCGCTCCGACCTCGATACGCTCCTCAAGCAGCGCGGTCTCGCCGGGGTCGTCGTGCTCGCGCTCGACCGTTACTGCCCGGCGTTCTACTACGCCACCGGCCAGAAGATCCACCATGGCTTCTATGTGCGCTCGGCCGACGGGCGTGCGCACCTGGTGCACGATCCCATGGAGCGCGATCAAGCCGCCGCCGTGGGCTGCGGCACCAGTTCGTACGCCCAGCGCGGCTTCCTGCAGAAGGTGAAGTCGGCCGACTCGCAGGCACGCGCGCTCGCCGAACTCGTCGCGGAGGTCGCGGGCGAACTCGGCCTGTCGGGGCGCGTCGCGTTCGCAGGCGACGTGCCGCTGGGCTTCGGCTGGAGCATGCTCGATCACTTGCGCCAGATGGCACCCCTGCTCGAGGTCGACGGTGCGCAGCCGGACGTGCTGGGTGTGGCGAGCATGACCAAGACCGCGGATGAACTCGACAAGATCCGCCACTGCTCGAATGGCGCGGTCGAGGCCATGAAGCGCGTGCGCGACGAGCTCGCGTCGCTGCGCCGTCAGGGCGACGCATTCGTCACGTCGAGCGGCGATCGCGCCACGCTCGGGCACCTGCGCCGGCTGTTGCACCGCACGTTCGCCGAGTTCGGACTGGGCGAGGACGGCGAGAGCATCGTCGCACAGGGCCGCGACGCCGGCGTGCCGCACAATCGCGGCAACGACATCGACCTGATCCGCGCCGGCACGCCGATCCTGGTCGACATCTTCCCCGGCGAAGCGGGCGGCGGCTACCACACCGACATGACGCGCACGTTTTGCCTGGGGCCTGCTCCCGACGCGCTCAAGAAGCTGTACGGCGATTGCCGCGAGACCTTTGACGTCGTCATGGGCCGCATCAAGGGTGGCGAGTCGTGCCGCAGCTTCCAGGAACTCACGTGCGACGTGTTCGAGCGCCAGGGCCACCCCACCGTGCGCACGAACCAGGGCACGGAAGAAGGCTACGTGCATGGCCTGGGGCATGGTGTCGGACTCGCGGTGCATGAAGGCCCGCGCCTGGGCGGTCCGCCCACGAACACGGCGGTGCTCGAGTCCGGACATGTCGTCTCGGTCGAGCCCGGGCTCTACTACCCCTCGCGCGGCCTCGGCGTGCGCATCGAGGACCTCATCGCGGTGCGCGCCGACGGCAGCATCGAGAACCTGACGCCCGCCCCATACGACCTGGAGATCCCGATCCGCTCATGAAGGTCACTTCGTACGAAACGCAGCGGCCGCCCGACAACGAACGCGCCATCCTGGTGGGTCACGTCGGGGGTACGCGAAAGGATCGCGGAGCCGGGCGCGAGTTCATCGAGCGTTCGATCGATGAACTGGCGCTGCTGGCCGACACGGCGGGCGCGGTGGTCGCCGACAAGCTGCTGCAGAGGCGCGGCACGATCCATCCCGCGACGTTCCTCGGCAAGGGCAAGGTCGAGGAGCTGAAGCAACTGGCCGACATGCGCGACGCCGCGCTGGTCATCTTCGATGACGACTTGTCGCCCGCACAGGTGAAGAACCTCGAGCAGATCCTGCAGCGCAAGGTCATCGACCGCAGCGAACTGATCCTCGACATCTTCGCGCGCCGTGCCCGCTCGCGCGAGAGTCGGCTGCAGGTGGAACTGGCGCAGCTCGAATACACCCTGCCGCGCCTCACCGGCATGTGGAAGCACCTGGAGCGCCAGGCCGGCGGCATCGGCACCCGCGGTCCCGGCGAGACCCAGCTCGAGACCGACCGCCGCATGGTGCGCGAGAAGATCGCGCGCCTGAAGCGTGAACTCGAGAGCGTCGAGCGCGAGCGCGAAACCCAGCGCTCACGGCGCCGGCGCGAGTTCCGCGCCGCGCTGGTGGGCTACACCAACGCCGGCAAGAGCACGCTGTTCAACACGCTGACTCGTGCCGGCGTGTTCGTCGAGAACCGGCTGTTCGCCACGCTGGATTCGACCACGCGCCAGCTGGTGAGTCCCGAACGCGACATGGCGCTGGTCACGGACACGGTCGGCTTCATCCGCAAGCTGCCGCATCACCTGGTGGCGTCGTTTCACAGCACGCTGGTCGAGGCCGTCGAGGCCGACGTGCTGCTGCACATCACCGACGCCGCCGACCCCGACTTCGTGCGCCACATCACCGCGGTCGACACCGTGCTCGACAAGATCTTGAAGGAGCCGCGACCGCCGCGCATCATGGTGTTCAACAAGGCCGACCGGCTCACCGAGGACCAAGCCGCGGCGCTGCGCATCAGCCACCCGGGCGCCCTGATCGTCTCGGCGCTCACGGGCGACGGCATGGACGAGCTGCGCCGCGACATCTTCAGCCGCGCCGCAGAGCACGCCCGGAACCTGCGTGCGCCACAGGCGCAGGACGAGTCGGAGTCCACGGAGCCGTGGAAGCCGTGAGCACGCCCGCGTTCGAGCGGACGCTCGCGTTGGACGCCGCGGCCGAGCGCGTGTTCGCCGCACTCACGGACGCGCGCCAGCTGGAGCGCTGGTTCTGCGACACGTGCGAGAGCGAGCCGCGCGTCAACGGCCGCCTGATGATGCGCTGGGACCGCGCGGGCAGCTCGAGCGAACCGTTCGAGGCGCGCTGGGTGGAGTTCGCGCCGTACGCGCGTGCCGCCTTCCAGGGCGGGCACGTCGGCTACCCGCTCGGCGATGCGGGCACGGTGTGGTACGTACTCGAACCCGCCCCGCACGGCGCGCGGCTCACGGTGACGCACACGCTGCCCGCGCATGCCGGCTACGAGCCGGTGCTCGCGGCATGGAAGCAGGCCTGGCCGCGCGCGCTCGAGCGCCTGGCGCGGCATCTCATGCCCGCCGCGGAACCGCGCCCCTGAGTCCGCCGGCAGCCCCGGAGCAAACGCCGCCCGCTCAGCCGGGATCCGGATCCCGGCGAACCGAGCCCCGGCGGTTCGAGCGCTATGTCGCCATCGGCGACAGCTCGACCGAAGGCCTCATGGACCACGACGGACGCGGCGGCTACCGCGGCTGGTCGCTGCGCCTGGCCGAGCGCATCGCGGCGCATCAGGGCGGACTCGCGTACGCCAACCTCGCGGTACGCGGGCTCACGACCCGGCAGATCCGTGACCAGCAGCTCGAACGCGCCGTCGCCATGAGGCCGGACCTCGCCACCCTGTTCTGTGGCACCAACGACGTCCTGCAGCCGCGCTTCGACATCCAGACGTTCACGGGCGACTTGCACGCCATGCAGGCCACGTTGCGCGCCGAGGGCGCCACCGTGCTGACGTTCACACTGCCCGACCTCACGCCGCTGCTGCCGCTCGCACGGCTGATCGCGCCGCGCATCGAACTCATGAACGCCGCGGTGCGGGCGGTGTGCGGCATCACGGGCACGCGCCTGGTGGACTTCGCGCAGTACCCGGTGACCAC
>JANMAX010000106.1:0-1847 GCA_031360075.1 bacterium
TTGAACTGCCGACTTGAAGATTGGCGGAGTCGGTGATGCGGGTGAGGAACCCGCTGAGATCAGGCGACGGAGCGTCGCCACACCGGCACGAGGATGCCGGCAAGACCGCCAGTGCAGTGAAATCTATCGGCGCGAGATGAGCCCGTCAACGCCTATCCTGCGGGCGGCAGCCCCACGCCCGGTCTCTGTCCACGCCAGTCCACTCCTGTCCACTGGATTTGAGTTATGTGTACTTAAGCCAAGGCGTCTAACTGCACTTACGCCTCCATGTAGCGCATCCGGTTCACTGGACACCAGGTGGTTGATATTCGCGCTGCGGGCCCTCCGGCCCTGTTCGGCCGTGGAAACGGCTTCGCAGGATGCCCGTGTAGCCCCGAACGCGAGGTGTCGCGACTCCAGACTCACGGTCACGCGGCCGCCGTGTCGGCATCGCCGAGCAGCTTGACCCGCATCGCCGAAGGCGTGAGGTAGCCGTGCCGCTCGATCAGCCATTGCCGGTTGTACCGCTCGCGGAACTCCTGCAGCGCCAGCCGCAGCTCCTCGATCGTCGCGAACCGCCGCAGCCACAGGAGCTGCTCCTTCATGGTCCGGACGAAGCGCTCCGCACACCCGTTGCCCTGCGGCTCGCGCACGTACGACGGGCTGCTGGTGATGCCGAGAAACCGCACTTCGTCCTGATAGACGTCCGCCACGAACATGCTGCCGTGGTCGTGACGCAGTTCGAGGGAGTTGGCGATGCCCTCGCGGTATTCGCCAAAGCTGCTGCGCACCGCCTGTCGCAGGGGCTCCAGCGCTTCGAACCTCGTCCCGCGTCGTGCCGCATGGATGCCCAGGCACTCCGCCGTGCAATGATCCACCACGAAGAAGATCGTCGCGTTCCCCTCGTCGGTCAGCGTCGTCGCCCCGTCCGTGCCCCAACGCTGGTCCGGCTGCGTGGTGATGATCACGCCATCGTGCGCCTTCGGTCCGTGCGCCTGCCCGACCCGTGTCGGCGCCAGCAGGTTCGCCTCCCGCATCAACCGCAGCACCCGGCGGCGCGAACTGCGCACGCCCTTGAAGCGCAACTGCGCCCACGCCTTGCGATGTCCTTCGCCGACCCACGGCGAGTCCGCCAGTACCTGCCGGATCCCCGCCAGCAACGCCTCATCGCTGATGCCACCGCGTGGACCGCGCTTCTTCGCCGGCTCCGCGGGCCCTTGGGCTCGCGAACGAAGCAGGTAGACCGTCGAGCGCGCCACACGCCACACCCGGGTGACGCGGACCAGACCGTAAGGGCGCTGCGCGGAGGGCGACACGGCCCGGCTCATGACTTCGGCCTCCGCAACGGAGGGCGGTGGGCGGGGTCCACCCGTTCCACGAACGCCTCCAACAGTTCCTTGTCCATCATCAGTTCGCCCACCTTTGCCCGCAGCGACCGGATCTCGGCGTCGCGCCCATCCACCTCGCGGCTCTTGAGGCCCGACTGCATCGAGGCCAGCGCTGCGTCCCGCCACTCCGCCAGTCGAGCTGCGGTCACCTTCACCTCGCGCGACAGCGTGTCCAGGTCCCCGCCCTTCAGGATGCGGAGCACCAGCTCCATCTTCCGCGTCGAACCCCAGCGCCCGCGTCCGCCGCGCACGCCCTCGGGCCACTCACCCTGCGATCTGCTCTCGCCCATGGAAACCCTCCTTCAGGAGCATCACGATGCCCCAATCGGGTGTCCAGCGAAACCGGGAGGCGCACCACGGCAAGGCACGGCGGTCTCTGGCACAATTGGATGCCGGCAGTGGGGAAGCGACGAGTTGGGATTCCCGCGCCTATCGCCAAACCAGGCTCGGACCGGAGATCATGGCACTGGCGCTGGCCGG
>JANMAX010000116.1:0-2203 GCA_031360075.1 bacterium
CCGGCAGCTCATGACCGCGACCCCGGCCCACGCCCCGGGGGCGGGGATCGCGGCCTGGAGCGCCACCCCGCACGCCACCATGAGCAGCACGCCGATGCGCGACTCGGGAGCACCGTCGGAGGCTGCCGCGCGCACGGGCACCACCGGAGCCGCGAGCAGGGCCGCCACCAGCGTGAGCACCACGAGCGGACGGCCGAGGACGGGTACCGGCGGCCGCACGAGTGCGAAGGGCGCGCCGCGAGTGACGCATCCCCGCCCGCACGGGACCACGATGCCTGCATGAGCAGCGCGCATCACTCACCTCCCGATGGCAGCGGGGGTTCGGCCAGGAACAGCCGTGTGCACTCGAAGCTGGCGACGGCCCAGTCCGTGGGCGTGACCGCACGGAACACGTCGAACGTACAGCGCGCGTAGGCCAGGACCTTCTTCCAGCCTTCCGCGGTATCGCCCGGGCTGTCCGAGCCCGCGGCACGCGCCTCCGGCGCAGCCATGGGCGAAGCGAACGAGAGTGCGGCGAGCGCCAGCATGACGAGCGCGCCGCGGGTCCTGCGGTGATCCATGTGCCACCTCCTGGTAAGAGTCCGGAGGGCACGGACGATTCACATGCGGGAGCCTGAACTGTCGGGGACAACACCGGCGGGCGTGGACGACAACAGCCGGCCCGTGCGACTGAAGCGGAACGTCTCGCCGTACACTCGACGCCCCCACGACTGCCGCCAGACCTGATCGCGATCCCACCACGTCCCGCCTGCCAGCGCCACGCCGAGCGCCAACGAGTCGGGCCGGCTCGCGGCGTCGACGACCAGTGCGGCGAGCGCCGGCGGACGCGCACGCGTCGCGGTGCGACGGCTGAGCGCACGCAAGTGCCGCTGGCAGTGCGGGCACTGCAGGTTCACCGCGACCACCCAGAGCTCGCGCTCCGCGAGCGAATCGGGCGAGCCGGGTACGACAGCGAATGCCGGCGTCAGCGCGACGAATCGCGCCGTGTCCCAGCGCGGGGTCGCGTACGTCTGCGCACGGTCGCGCCACCATGCCACCCCGAGCGCAGCGAACAGCAGGATCGCGAACACACCCGCGAGTGCATTCAGACGTTCGAACCGGACATCGCTCAAGGGATCGTTCCCCACGGTTGGAAGCTGCGGCCCTGCATGAGGTCGGAAGTCCACCACATCACGAGTCGTGTGGCGAGGTAAAGCGAGGTGACCAGCCCGAGCGCGTGCGACCAGCGCGCCCCGGCCAGCTGCGCCTGGGCATGCACCGAGAGCACCACCCGGACCACGGTGAGCAGGCCGAATGCGGCGAATGCGAACGCCAGCCCGGTGTCGGGCATCGCCCCGGGGGCTGCGCGTGCGCCTGCCAGCAACTGCGCGAGCCACGACGGCAGCACGGTACCGCCCGTGGCGACGCTGATCGCGAATGCCTCAGCCGCCGAGGCCGCGAACAGTCGCGGCGCCAGTTCGCGCCAGCGCACCCAGCGGCCGGTGACCTGCCACGCGGCGCGCGCGGCAAGGGCTTCCAGCGCCGTGAACAGGATCTGCGTGGCCAGCCCGGCCGCTGCCGCTGCGAGCGGCGGTAACGCGCCCATCCGCGCATGGCGTGCGGATGCCAACAGCACATCGAACCAGAGTGCTGCGACCAGAAGCGCGGTGACACGCACGTGGCGCTCGCGGGGTACGACTCGAGGGGGCGGGACATCGACAGCACGAACAAGGCTCATGGTGCGTGGCTCTGGTGAACGGAGGCGGTGCGGGGAGGCAGGCGCCCGGATGGAGTTGCATGACGCATGCCGGGCGCAACCACCACCGGGCGCGCGCAGGGGCGAACGCCTGCCGTCGACGGCGTTCCCGCATCGACCACCGTGCATCATCTGTGCGCACATCTGTGCGCACATCGTCCTCCGAGCCTCCCGACGGTCGGGCTGGCCGCGGCCGGTGGCACAGCGTTGCCCGGCCCCGCGGGCCACCGCCCACCCTGTCGGCCACCGCGCGGCGGCGACGAACCCGCTCGAGGAACTGATTTGGGCTGAGAGCCCGCCGGGCTAGACTGGCGCATGCTCCCGACCCATGCCCTCACACCCTCCCCCTCGTCGGGTGCCGTCCGCAGCTCGGCCACGGAGTGTCCTGTGAGATCGGTGCGCTGCCCGGTGCGCTGCCCCATGACTGGCCGGTTCCCCCCGCCGTGACCGCGCTCCCCTACCAGCGGC
>JANMAX010000125.1:0-3639 GCA_031360075.1 bacterium
AGCATGTGCGGACGCGCCGCGGCGCGCGGCGTGAGCCCGACCTCGGCCAGCAGCGCATCCGCGCGCACCAGCGCCTCGCGCTCGGGGCGGCCCCCGAGCAGCAGCGGCAGCGCGACGTTCTCGCGCACGTCGAGCGTGGGCAGCAGATGGAAGAACTGGTAGACGACGCCGATCTTCTGGCGGCGCAGCCGGGTGAGCGCGTCGTCGCCGAGTCCGGACAGCGCCAACTCGTGGACGAAGATCTCGCCGGACGTCGGCGCGTCGATGCCGGCGGCGAGATTCAACAGCGTGCTCTTGCCCGAGCCGCTGCGCCCGACGATGGCGGTGAACCCCCCGGGCGGAATCTCGAGCGTCAGGTCATCCAACGCACGCACGGTCCCGTCGCCGAGCGGGAACTCCTTCGTGACTCGGGAGAAGCGGAGCGCGGGGCCGATCATCGTGCCGCGACTATGCACCAAGCGCGGGACGGCGTGAACCCGAGTCGCCGGAACGCCCGGCGCGTGCGCCGCAGGCGGCCGAACGGTCCTGACGCGGCTTCACGGCCCGGCGGCGGCGCGCTCGCTCCCATGGGAACGGCATGGCGTTTCGCGCTCGATCGGGCAGGTTGACGGCGGCCACATCGCCACGCAGTCTCGCTTCAGGCCAAGCTCATCCTCACCCGCCGCGTGCAGGGATCCCATGCCGAGCGAAGCGCTGTCCTGGCACCGCCTGCAGTTCGCGTTCACGATCACGTTCCATTACCTGTTCCCCGTGCTCACGATGGGGTTGGCGCTCTTCATAGTGGTCATGAAGGGGCTCGCGCTCCGCACCCGTGACAGACGATGGGACGACGCGGCACGCTTCTGGATCCGCCTCTTCGGCATCAACTTCGCCGTCGGCGTGGCGACCGGCATCCCGATGGAGTTCCAGTTCGGCACCAATTGGGCGCGCCTGTCGCGCATTGCCGGGCCCGTGATCGGCCAGACACTGGCCATGGAAGGGCTGTTTGCGTTCATGCTCGAGTCCAGCTTCCTGGCACTCCTGGTGTGGGGCGAACGCCGCATGAACCGGCTGGCCCACCTGGGCTGCGCGATCGCGTTGTTCACGGGCAGCTGGCTGTCGGCCTACTTCGTGCTGTGCACGAACGCGTTCCTGCAGCACCCCGTCGGCTACGCCATCGACCCCAGTGGGGCACTGCGCCTGGTGGATCCCGCCGCGTTCCTGCTGAACCCGTGGGCGCTACTGCAGTTCGCGCACAACCAGGCCGCCAGCGTGGCCACAGCGTCCTTCGTCGTGGCGGCAACCGGCGCCGGCTACCTGCTGCGCCAGCAGCACACGGATATCGCGCGCAAGTTCGTCACGCTCGGCGTCGTGATCGGCTTCATCGCCAGCATGGCGGTGGCGTTCCCGACCGGCGACCTGCAGGCCAAAGCCGTCGCGCGCCACCAGCCCGCGGCACTCGCCGCCATGGAAGGACGCTTCGAGAGCGGACCGCGGGCCGGCATCACGATGATCGGCCAGCCGAACGTCGAGCAGCGCCGGCTCGACAATCCGGTCACGCTGCCCGGCATGCTGAGCTTCCTGGCGTTCGGCACGTTCCACAGCGATGTCGCGGGCCTGGATGCGTTCCCGCGGGACCAATGGCCCGACAACATCGAACTGGTCTATTACGGCTTTCACATCATGGCCGGGCTTGGCACGCTGATGATCGGCCTGATGGGACTGGCTCTGGCGGCACTCGTCCTGCAGCGCCTGTTCACGTGGCGGCCGCTGCTGTGGGCACTGGCCCTCGCGTTCCCGTTCCCCTACATCGCGGTCACGGCCGGCTGGATGACCGCCGAACTGGGACGGCAGCCGTGGGTCGTGTACGGCCTGCTGCGCACCGCGGACGCCTCGAGCCCGTCGGTGCACAGTGGCACGGTGCTGTTCACGCTCATCGGCTTCATGGGGATCGACCTGGCGATCGGCGTCACGTTCCTGTGGCTGGTGTTGCGCGAACTGGCCGCCGGGCCGGCGGCAGACGGGACGACCGCCGCGCGCGGGGGGACGCATGGCTGACCTCTGGTACGCGATCGTCGCCGGCATGCTGACCGTGTTCGTACTGCTCGACGGCTACGACTTCGGCGCCGGCCTGCTGCATCGCTGGGTGGCGCGAGATGACGACGAGCGCCGCCGCGTCATCGCCGCGATCGGGCCGTTCTGGGATGGCAACGAGGTCTGGTTGCTGGCCGCGGGTGGCGCGTTGTTCATGGCGTTCCCAGCCGTGCTCTCGGCCGGACTGTCCGGGTTCTACTTCGCCATCTTCCTCGTGATCTGGTGCCTGATCGGACGCGGGCTCGCACTGGAGTTCCGCTCGCACGTGAGCGATCCGCTGTGGCGGTCGTTCTGGGACACGGTATTCATGGCGAGCAGTCTGCTGCTCGCGATGTGCTTCGGCGTCGCGCTCGGCAACGTGGTTCGCGGGGTGCCGCTGTCGGCTGACGGCTGGTTCGCGCTGCCGCTATTCACGACCTTCCGCACCACCGGCGCGGTCGGCATCCTGGACGGGTATACGCTTGCGATCGGCGTGTTCGCCTGCCTGGCATTGGCGGTGCACGGCGCGGCATTCCTGGCCGTGCGCACGGACGGCGAGCTGCGCGAGCGGGCACGCGCGGTGGCGCGGACCGCGCTGGTGATCGTCACGCTCGCGTGGCCGCTCGTGACGTGGGTGACCGCGAGCGTGCGCCCGGACTTTCTCCTGGCGTTCGCGTCCCGGCCGCTGGCCTGGGCCGCGCTGGCTGCGGCGCTGTCCGGTTGCGCGTTGGCGCACGTGAGCGCGTGGCGCCGGCACGACGGCCGCGTGCTGGCCGGCAGCGCGATGTTCCTCGCCGGACTGCTCGGCGCCACCGCTGTGTGCGCCTGGCCGGCGCTCCTGCACGCCATCCCCGACCCCTCGCGCTCGCTGACCACCGCGAACGCCGCCGCTCCGAGTGAGTCGCTGCGCGGCGCTCTCGCGTGGTACGTGCCGGGCCTCGCGCTGGCGCTCGGCTATGTCGCGTTGCTGGCGTGGCTGCACCGCGGCAAGGCGCGGGGCGCGGACTACGGCGGGCACTGAAGCGCGCTGCTCAGATCAGTTGCGGGCCGCCGTACATCACGTCCAGCGCGGGCCCCGGTTCGGGGTCGCGGTAGCGGAAGCCCGCCGCCTGCAGCACCTGCGGATACACGCGCTGGCTCGTGAGCAGCATCTCGTCGGCCTGCTCGCGCCCAAGCAACGCACGCAACGCGAATGCCGGCGCCGGCGCGAATGCCGGGCGGTGCAGCGCACGGCCAAGGGCGTGCGCAAGCTCGCGCTGCCGCAGCGGTTCGGGAGCGACCGCATGGACGGCGCCCTCGAGCCGGCCGTCCTCGATCGTGAACAACAGTACCTCGAGCACGTCGTGCAGCGAGATCCAGCTCCACCACGCGCGGCCGTCACCGAGCGGGCCGCCGGCGCCGAAGAGGAACGGCATTGCCAGCCTGGCGAGCGCGCCCGCCTGGGGCGAGAGCACGATGCCGAGGCGCGGATGCACGACGCGCACGCCGGCCGCGGGCGCGGGCGGCGGCGCCCGGGCCCCACCCAGGGGGCGAACCCCCGGGACGCCCCGGCCCGCGCGGGGCGGCGGGCGGGGCGGCTGGTCACCC
>JANMAX010000130.1:0-35908 GCA_031360075.1 bacterium
GGAATGCCCCCGCGCAAACCGCCCGGGCAGTCTAGTGTCTCGTCCCAGAAGTCCTGTGCATGAATCGGCGAGGAATCGTGGCTGCTGGCAAGGCGCGACGACGAAGTCGTATCCGGGAGATACGTCGAGGAGGAGCAACGCAGCCAGCGGTCACGAGGGCCGTCGAGGCATGTTCAGGACTTCTGGGACGAGACACTAGACTGCCCGGGCGGTTTGCGCGGGGGCATTCCCGCGCGTTTCCCGCGCGCTTGCGCCGCATTTCACGCCCGTCTAGTCTACTTCGTCCTTTTCCCATCCGGGTGTGTGCAGCCCCCGCTGGCGGCTCGCGCGAACCTCGCGCGGCCCCTCGACGCCCGGGACCTGGAGCGGCCGACATGTCGCAGCGCTATCTCAACTACATCGGTGGACAGTGGGTCCCCGCCCGTTCGGGCGCCACGTTCAGGAACATCAATCCGGCCACCGGCGAACTGCTGGGGGAGTTCCCCGACTCGGGCGCCGACGATGTCGCGGCCGCCACCGCGGCGGCGCGCGCGGCCATGCGCGCCTGGCAATTGACCCCGGCGCCCAAGCGCGGCGAACTGCTCTACCGGCTCGGCGCGCTGATCGCCAGCAAGAAGGAAGCACTGGCGCAGGCGGCCACGCGCGAGATGGGCAAGATCCTCATCGAGACGCGCGGCGACGTGCAGGAAGGCGTCGACATGGCCTATCTGGCCGCCGGCGAGGGCCGCCGCATGTATGGCGTGACCACGCCGAGCGAGATGCCGAACAAGTGGGCCATGAGCGTGCGCGTGCCGGTCGGTGTCGTGGGCGTGATCACGGCGTGGAACTTCCCGTTCGCGGTGCCGACGTGGAAGATCTTCCCGGCCCTGCTGGCGGGCAACACGGTGGTGTTCAAGCCGTCGGAAGAGACTCCGGAGATGGGCTGGCAGCTGGCCAGGCTGTTCGAGGAGGTCGGGCTGCCGGCAGGCGTGTTCAACGTCGTGCACGGCACGGGCGCCGAGGTCGGCTGGCCGATCGTGCAGCAGCCCGGGATCGACGTGGTGTCGTTCACGGGGTCCAATGCGGTCGGGGCCCGGATCGCCACGGAGTGCTCGCGCCTCGGCAAGCGCGTGTCGCTGGAGATGGGCGGCAAGAACGGCGTCATCGTCATGGACGACGCCGACCTCACGCTGGCGGCGAACGCCGTGGCGTGGGGCGCATTCGGGACCACCGGCCAGCGCTGCACGGCCACTAGCCGTGTCATCGTGCACGAGCGCGTGCACGATGAACTGGTGAAGCTCGTGGTGCAGCGCGCGCAATCGCTCAAGGTCGGCGACGGCCTCGAGGAAGCCAGCGAGATGGGGCCGCTCGTCAATGCCAGGCAGCTCGAGCGCGTCACGGGCTACATGAAGGTCGGCGCCCTGGAAGGCGCGAAGGTCGCGACCGGCGGCGCCCGTGCCAGCGGCGCGGGCCTGGAGAAAGGCTTCTTCTTCCAGCCCACCGTGCTGACGCACGTCGAGCGCGGCATGCGCGTGGCGCAGGAGGAGATCTTCGGGCCGGTCGTGAGCTTCCTGAAGGCCAAGTCGCTCGAGGACGCCATCGCCATCAACAACGACACGCCGTTCGGGCTGTCGTCCAGCATCTTCACGAGCAACGTCAATGCGGCGTTCACCGCCATGCGCGACCTGACCACCGGCATCGTGTACGTGAACCACGGCACGACCGGCGCCGAGACGCATCTGCCGTTCGGCGGCACACGCGGCACCGGCAACGGCCACCGCGAGGCCGGCCACACCATGCTCGACGCGTTCACCGAGTGGAAGAGCATCTACGTCGACTTCAGCGGCAAGGTCCAGCGCGCGCAGATCGACAACAACTAGACCACCACACGTCACTCGAGGTCGCCATGAATCTGCACGAGTACCAGGGGAAGGAACTCTTCGCCCGCTTCGGGATGCCCGTGCTCCCGGGCCAGGTCGCAGGTACTCCCGAAGAGGCGCGCGACATCGCCGCCTCGTTGGGCGGCACCGTGGTGATCAAGGCGCAGGTCCAGGCCGGCGGCCGCGGCAAGGCCGGTGGCGTGAAGCTCGCGCACACGCCCGACGAGGCGTTCGAGCGTGCGCGCGACATCCTGGCGCTCACGATCAAGGGCTTGCCGGTGCGCAAGGTGCTCGTGGCGCAGGCCGTGGACATCGCCAAGGAGTACTACTGCGCGATCGTCATGGACCGCGAGAAGAAAGCGCCGCTGGTGATGCTGTCGGCCGAGGGCGGCGTCGAGATCGAAGAGGTCGCGCGCGTCGCGCCCGAGAAGATCGTGCGCTTCCACATCCCGCTGGAGGGCCTGCGGCCGTACATGGCGCGCAATCTCATGGCGCCGCTGTTCCCGGACTTCAAGCAGGCGGCACAGGCGGCTGACATGCTGATGCGGCTGTACCGCGTCTACATGGATGGCGATTGCTCGCTCGCCGAGATCAATCCGCTCGCCGTGACGCCTGAGGGCAAGGTCATCGCACTGGACGCCAAGGTCATCCTCGACGACAACGCCGACTTCCGTCACAAGGACTGGGAGAACTGGCGCGATCCGGCCGAGGAGACCCCGGGCGCGCGCCTGGCGCGCGACAAGGGGCTGTCCTACGTCAAGCTCGATGGCGACATCGGCTGTATCGTCAATGGTGCCGGGCTCGCCATGGCGACCATGGACCTGATCAAGCACTACGGCGGTGAGCCCGCGAACTTCCTCGACATCGGCGGTTCGTCGAATCCCGAGAAGGTCACCGCGGCGCTCAAGATCATCACCACCGAATCGCACGTCCGCGGCATCCTGTTCAACATCTTCGGCGGGATCACGCGCTGCGACGATGTCGCGAACGGCATCGTCGCCTCACTCACGGCTTCGCCATTGTCCGTGCCGCTCGTGATCCGCCTGACCGGAACCAACGAGGACAAGGCGCGGCACATCCTCAAGGACTTCGGTTTGAGCGCCACCACCAGCATGGATGAAGCCGTGCGCATGGTGATCGAGAAGGCGCAGGAGGTGACCGCGTGAGCATCCTGATTGACCGCAACACCCGTCTGATCGTGCAGGGCATCACCGGGCGCGATGGCGCGTTCCACACCCAGCAGATGATCGCCTATGGCACGAAGGTCGTGGGCGGCGTGACGCCGGGCAAGGGGGGCACCGAGATGCACGGCGTGCCGGTGTTCGACTCGGTGGCCGAGGCCATGGAAGCCACCAAGGCGAACGCCACGGTGATCTACGTGCCGGCGCCGTTCGCCGCCGACGCCATCCACGAAGCGGCCGACGCGGGCATCCCGCTCATTGTCTGCATCACGGAGGGCGTGCCGGTGCGCGACACGCTCGCGGCATGGCACAAGGTCCAGCAACTGCGCGGCCCCGGGAACACGCTCGGCCGGCCCCGGCTGGTGGGCCCCAACTGTCCCGGGCTGATCACGCCGGGTCAGGCCAAGGTCGGCATCCTGCCGGGGCACATCTGCACGAGCGGTCCCGTGGGTGTGGTGAGCAAGAGCGGCACGCTCACCTACGAGGTCGTGAAGCAGCTCACCGACAGCGGCCTGGGGCAGACCACGTGCCTCGGCATCGGTGGTGACCCGGTCATCGGGACGGACTTCATCGACGCGCTGACGCTGTTCGAGGCCGATCCCAGAACCGAGGTCATCGTGCTCATGGGCGAGATCGGCGGTAACGCCGAGGAACTGGCCGCCCAGTTCATCCGGCGCCATGTCACGAAGCCAGTGGTGGCGTTCGTCGCGGGCCAGACCGCGCCCCCGGGCAAGCGCATGGGGCACGCGGGCGCGATCATCTCGGGCGGCACGGGTACGGCGGCCGAGAAGATGGCGGCGTTCGAGGCAGTGGGCGTGCCGGTGGCACGCATCCCCTCGGAGATCCCCGGGCTCGTCTCGGAGTTGCTGCAGCGCCGGCGGGTTCGCATGAAGAACGGCACGGCCGCACCCCCCAGGGCGATCGGGAGGCCGGCCGCCGAGCAGGCGGCCAAGCAGGTCAAAGCGAAGCCGGTCAAGCCCACCCGGAAGCCGGCCAAGCTCGCTGCCAAGGCTGGCAAGCACAAAACGGCCGCCAAAGCGCCCGCCCGCAAGAAGAAGTAGAATCGCGCCGTCCCTCCGCTCCAGGGGGCCGGTCATCACCCCACGCACAACATCGCGGCGCCCATCGCGGCAGCCGCAAGGAGGCTCACATGGCCGTCGAACGCACGTTGTTCATCATCAAGCCGGATGCGACCAGCCGGCAGCTCGTCGGCAAGATCCTCGCCCACGTCGAGGACAAGGGCTTCAAGCTCGTCGAGGGCCGCTATGGCCGCATGACGCGCGAGCAGTGCAACGAGTTCTATGCCGAGCACCTAGGCAAGCCGTTCTTCCCCGAGTTGGTCGATTTCATGACGTCGGGTCCTGTCATGCTGTGCTGCCTCGAGCGCGAAGCAGCCGTGACCACGCTGCGTGAGACCATCGGCGCGACCGACCCGGCACAGGCGGCCGAGGGCACGATCCGCAAGCTCTACGCCGAGTCCAAGGGCCGCAACTCGGTCCACGCCTCGGACAGCCTGCCGTCGGCGGAGCGTGAGGTGAAGCTGTTCTTCGGCGTCGCCGCGCTGACGCACTGAAGCATCCGTTAACTTGCTGGAGAACAGAAGTATCCAGCGCGGGACACCCCTCCTGTTCCAGGCCCGGGTGGACGGTACCGAAGGCCCTATGCTAGTTTACGCGCGTTTCAGGGGGGCGGTCTCAGGCCGTCCCGAGTACGCATGACCGGTTTCGTTCTCGACCTTGGTACACTCCGTCCCGGCATCGACCGGGAGGAGGTCGTGGCTTCCGCCGCTGAGCTTGGGCTCTTGCAACCCGAATGGCGCGAACAGGTTCGCGGCTCGTTCGTGGTCGAGAGGTCGGGCGACCGGGTGGCAGTCCGGGGCTCGGTGCAGTCCCGGGTCCACCTCGAGTGTGCGCGCTGCCTGCGGGAGTTCGACCTCCCGATGGACGTGCCGCTGATCCTGTACGCAGAACGGACGGGTTCGACGTCGCGCGAAGAGCAAGAAGAGCTCGAGCGCGACGATTTCATGTTGTTCCACGATGGCCGGCGGCTGGACCTGCGCGAATCGGTGCGTGAGGCCATGCTGCTGGAGTTGCCGATCACTCCCTGCTGTCGGGAGGACTGTCCGGGCCTGTGCCCGAAGTGTGGTGCGGACTTGTCATCGGGACCGTGCGGATGTTCGCCGGCCCAGGACGCCTGACCACTCTCGGGGCACGGATCCGGCACCAGGAGGTTCAGCGTCATGGCCGTTCCCAAGCGACGTCACTCGCATACGCGCGGCAAGAAGCGGCGCACGCACTGGAAGCTCCGTGCCCCGGGGCTCTCGAAGTGTGACCACTGTGGTGCGCCCCAGTTCCCGCATCGTATCTGCGGATCCTGCGGCTTCTACAAGGGCGAACAGGTCGGCCCGTCGCGCGAAGTCTAGCGGCGGACGAACGACATGAACTCCATCCCGCGCATCGGGATTGATGCGATGGGAGGCGACTTCGGCCTTGGTCCTGTGGCCGAGGGCGCCGCGCTCGCCCTGCGCGAGTGGCCCGGCCGCTTCCGCCTGACGCTCGTGGGCGATGAGGCCGAGATCCGCGAGGCGCTCAAGCGTGCCCGGGTGGACGCGTCGCTCGTGGACATCGTCCACGCCGCCGAGAAAATCGACATGGCGGCAAAGGCCGTGGCCGCTGCCCGCAGGGCGGGCACGTCACTCGGCGTGCTCACACAGCTGCACAAGGACGGGCAGCTGGACGGCATCTTCAGCGCCGGCAACACCGGCGCCGTGGTGGCAAGCGCGCTGCTGGGCCTGGGCCGGCTCGAGGGCGTCTCCCGCCCCGCGCTGGCGGCGTTCTTCCCGAACACCGGACGCGGCACGGTCGTCCTGGACGTCGGCGCCAATGCCGAGGTCAAGGCGCCGTGGCTCGTCCAGTTCGCGCACATGGGGGCGTGCTACGCGCGCTTCCTGCTCGAACGCGAGGACATTCGCGTCGGCCTGCTGTCGATCGGCGAAGAAGAGAGCAAGGGAAACCAGTTGGTGCAGGAAGCACTGCCGCTCCTCAAGGCCGCCCGCCACATGAATTTCATCGGCCCGGTCGAGGGTCGTGACCTGTTCAAGGGCACGTGCGACGTCATGGTGACCGACGGTTTCACCGGCAATGTGCTGCTGAAGACCGCCGAGAGCGCCGCGACGTTTCTCGGCCGCTCGGTGCGCGAGGAAGTGAATCGCGACCCGCTCGCGATGTTCGGCGCGCTGTTCATGCGCGGCGCGCTCAACAAGCTGCGCGCTCGTATCGATTGGCAGGAGTACGGCGCCGCGCCGCTGCTCGGCGTCAATGGAGTGTGTTTCATCGGCCACGGCTCGAGCGGGCCGCGCGCGTTCCGCAGCGCGATCCGCACGCTGACCACGTTCGTGGCGCAGCGCGTCAACGAACACATCCGCGAGGAGATCCAGTCCGATCATGACACGGCGGCCTGACGGCATCCGCGGTACCGCGATCACCGGCACCGGCATGTACGTGCCCGAACGCATCCTGACGAATCACGACCTGGCCCAGCTCGTCGACACGAACGACGAATGGATCGTCGAGCGCACCGGTATCCGGGAGCGCCGCATCGCCGCGCCGGAACAGGCGTCGAGCGACCTGGCGCTGAACGCGGTCCGCAACGCGCTCGCCATGGCTGACGTCGATCCGGCCGATGTCGACCAGATCATCCTGGCCACCACGACGCCCGACCGCATCCTGCCGTCGTGCGCCTGCACCCTGCAGCAGAAGCTCGGCGCCAAGCGCGCCGCGGCCTACGACATGTTCGCCGCGTGCACCGGCTTCGTCTTCGGCATGGGACTGGCCCGCGGACTCATCGGCTCGGGCATGGCGAAGACGGTGGTCGTGGTCGGCGTCGAGACACTGTCGCGCATCGTCGACTACACCGACCGCAACACGTGTGTGCTGTTCGGCGACGGCGCCGGTGCGGCGGTGCTGCAGGCCTGTGACGACGGACTCGGCGTGCACGCCGTCGACATGCATTCCGATGGCGAGCTGGGGGAGGTGCTTGAAGTGCCCTCCGGCATCTCGCGCAATCCTGCCAGCGACGCGACGGTGGCCGCGCGCGAGCATTATATCCGGATGCAGGGCAAGAAGCTCTACCCGTTCGCGGTGCGCAGCATGGAAGAAGCCACGCGGCGCTGCCTCGAGAACTCGGGCTGGGGGGCGGCCGAGCTCGACCTTTTCATCCCGCATCAGGCGAATCTGCGCATCATCGAGGCCGTGCGCGAGCGCCTCGGGATGAGCGAGGACAAGGTCTACGTCAATATCGACCGCTACGGGAACACGTCGTCGGCGAGCATCCCCATCGCGCTCGACGAGTGCGTGCGCAGTGGCCGGCTGAAGGCCGGAGACAAGCTCGGCATCGCGGCGTTCGGTGGCGGCGCGACGTGGGGCGCCTCGGTCATGACGTGGGCGATCTCGCAGGAGCGTGCGCAGCGCGCCGCGGCCACGTTCCGCGCCGTGAGCGAGGTGGCGTCGTGAAACTGGCGTTCGTGTTCCCGGGGCAGGGTGCCCAGGCCGTCGGCATGGGCAGGGCGCTGGCCGAGGCGTTCCCCGAGGCGCGGGATGCGTTCGCGACCGCGGATCGCGTGCTCGGCTTCGGGCTCACGGATCTGTGCTGGAACGGCCCCGCGGAAGAACTCAAGAAGAGCGTCCATACCCAGCCGGCCCTGCTCACGCACAGCATCGCCGCATGGCGGCTGCTGGACGCCGCCGGGGTGACGCCCGACTTCGTCGCCGGGCACAGCCTGGGCGAGTACTCGGCGTGCGTGGCCGCGGGCGCGCTGTCGTTTGAGGACGCGCTCGTCCTGACGCGCCGCCGTGGCGAACTCATGTACGAGGCCGGGCTCGCCCGGCCGGGCGCCATGGCGGCGGTGCTGGGCCTGAGTGCCGCGGACGTCGAGGGTGCTTGTGCGGATGCCGCCAGCGCCGGCATCGTGCGTGCCGCCAACCTCAATGCGCCTGGTCAGGTGGTCATCTCGGGCGAGCCCGCCGCGGTCGACCGCGCCTGCGAGAACGCCAGGGCGCGCGGGGCCAGGCGGGCCATCAAGCTCGAGGTGAGCGGCGCGTTCCACTCGCCGCTCATGGCGCCGGCCGCCGAAGGCCTCAAAGCGGCGCTCGCGAGCGTCACGCTGCACGATGCGCGCTGCCCGCTCATCAGCAACGCGTGGGCGCGCCCGGTGCAGGAGGCCGGCGAGATCCGCCAGGCGCTCGAAGAACAGCTGCTCGCGAGCGTGCGCTGGGAGGAGTCCATGCGCTGGCTGCTTGCGGCGGGCGTCGAGGGCTTCGTCGAACTCGGCACCGGCAAAGTGCTGCGCGGACTGCTGCGCACGATCGACCCCGCGGCGGCGACCTGGAACATCGAGGACCCCGACAGCCTGCAGGCGACGCGGGCCGCGCTCGCCGGGGCAGGGAGGACGGCGTGACCGAGATGCCGCTCAAGTCCGCCAGCGGGATCACGCGCGAACTCGAGAGCCAGGTCGCGTTCGTCACCGGCGGCGCCACCGGCATCGGGCTCGCGGTGTCGCGCACGCTCGCGGCCCGTGGCGCGACCGTGGCGATCTTCGCACGCAACGCGGCGCGTGCCGATGAGGCCGCTGCGGCACTGCGTGCCGCCGGCGGCGCGGCACAGGCGTTCGCGGCGGACATCGCCAGGAGCGCATCGGTCGATACGGCATTCGCCCAGGCGCTCGAGCAGCTCGGCCGGGTCGACATCCTCGTCAACAACGCCGGACTGACGCGCGACGGATTGTTCGTGCGCATGAGCGACGAGCAGTGGGACGATGTGCTGGCCACGAACCTCGGCGGCGCATTCCATTGCAGCCGGGCGGTGGCGCGCAGCATGATGAAGGCGCGCTACGGCCGCATCATCAACGTCTCGTCGGTCGTCGGCCTGATGGGCAACGCCGGACAGGCGAACTACTGTGCCAGCAAGGCGGGCCTGCTCGGCCTGACGAAGTCGCTGGCGCGGGAACTGGCGTCGCGTGCGGTCACGGTCAATGCCGTGTGCCCGGGCTTCATCGCGACCGACATGACGGCGGCTCTGCCCGAGGCCGCGCAGGCCGATCTCAAGGCCCGCATCCCGCTCGGGCGGCTCGGCACGCCGGAGGATGTCGCGGAGGTCATCGCGTTCCTGGCGTCGCCGCGTGCAAGTTACGTCACCGGCCAGACCTGGACGGTCGACGGTGGCATGGTCATGGAGTGAAAGCAGCAGCAGTGAATCCCCTACACAGGAGGTGAATCGAACATGGCAAGCTTCGACGAGAACAAGGTCAAGGAGATCATCGCCAAAGAGCTCGAGGTCGACATCAAGCAGCTCCAGCCCGAGGCGAAGTTCATCGAGGACCTGGGCGCCGATTCACTCGACATCGTCGAGTTGGTGATGGCGCTCGAGGAGGAGTTCGGGCTCGACATCCCGGACGAGGACGCCGACAAGCTCAAGACCGTCGGTGATGCGCTGAACTATCTGCAGCAGCACGCGGCCAAGTAAGCAGCCGGCCGCAGCGGAGTGCTGGGATCCCGCGCCGCCGCCGCCGACTGGGCGGACGAGACGGCGCGGGGAATCGGCCCCACTCTGAAACCCTCAGGGAGAGAAGCGACGCATGAACGGCAATAGCCCCCGGGTGTTCGTGACCGGAGCGGGAGTCGTCTCGCCGGTCGGGAACAACGTCGAGGACTGCTGGCGAAATCTAGTCGACGGGAAATCCGGTGCTGGCCCCATCACGCGGTTCGACGCGTCCGACTACGAGACGCGATTCGCGTGCGAGGTCAAGGATTTCACGTTCGAGGGCATCATCGACCGCAAGGATGCCAAGCGGATGGATCGCTTCGTCCAGTTCGCGGTCGTGGCCTCGCACGAGGCGCTGCGATCGGCCGGGCTCGGGGAACACCTCCCCGACCCTGAGCGGATCGGCGTCATCGTGGGCAGCGGCATCGGTGGCATGGAGACGTTCGAGGAACAGCACTCGAACCTCATACAGAAGGGCCATCGCCGCGTCAGCCCGTTCTTCATCCCCATGATGATCTCGGATATGGCTGCCGGGCAGGTGTCGATCACGTTCGGCCTGAAGGGCCCGAACTTCGGCACGGTCTCGGCGTGCGCCTCGGGCGCGAATGCCATCGGCGAGGCGCTGCGACTGCTGCGCGCCGGCGATGCCGACATCATGTTGTGCGGAGGTGCCGAAGCAGCCATCACGCCCATGGCGGTGGCCGGGTTCGGCAACATGCGCGCACTTTCCACGCGAAATGACGATCCCCAGCATGCGAGCCGCCCGTTCGATGTCGGACGGGACGGTTTCGTGATCGGCGAGGGAGCCGGGATGCTCGTGCTCGAGACGGAGGCACACGCCAAGGCGCGTGGTGCCCAGCCGATCTGTGAGCTCGCGGGCTACGGCGCCTCGGGCGATGCCTACCATATGACGTCCCCGTGCCTGGACGGCGACGGCGCAGCGCGTGCCATGAAGCGCGCGCTAGCCGATGCCGGTCTGGCGCTGGACGAGGTGGGATACATCAACGCCCATGGCACATCCACGCCGGCCGGGGACCCCATCGAAGTGACTGCGGTCAAGACGGTCTTCGCAGACCACGCCCGCAGGCTCCTGATGGGTTCCACCAAGTCCATGACCGGACACCTGCTTGGTGCCGCCGGCGGTCTCGAGGCCGTCGTGTGCGCGCTCGCCTTGCAGCGGGGGGTCGTCCCACCCACCATCAATCTCGAAACACCGGATTCCCAATGCGATCTCGATCTGGTTCCGAATACGGCCCGGAACGTGAAGTTGAAGGCCGTGATGTCGAACTCCTTTGGGTTCGGCGGACACAACGTCTCACTGGTGATGACAGCACTATCGTAAGAGCGCGCAGTCGCCGTCGGGGCGGTCGTGGCCGCCGGCGGGGCAGCCGCCCGGCGGCGGATACACCGGCCCCGAAGCGGTCGTTCTGGCGTTGGCTCCGCTCGTTGTTCGGTGGTGCGAAGCGCGAACCGAGCCGCGAGCAGGCGCTGGGCGCACAGGAAGCGCGGGTCCTGGCGGAGTTCTGCCGTCACTACTCGATTCCGTTCCGCGATCTCGGGCTGCTGAAGCTGGCGCTCACGCATCGTTCCTACCTGAGCGTCACCGGGCAGGGACCGCGCGAGTCGAACGAGCGGCTGGAGTTCCTGGGCGACTCCGTGCTGGGTCTGGTCACGAGCGAGTTCCTGTATCGCCGTCACCCCGACGAGCACGAGGGGCAGCTCACCAAGACCAAGTCGCTGCTGGTCTCGAAGGCCATCCTGTCACGGCGTGCGCTGCGCATGGGGCTTGGGCGCTTTGTGCTCATGAGTCATTCCGAGGTCGAGTCGGGAGGCCGCCAGCGCCTGTCGATCCTCGCCGACGCGTTCGAATCCGTGCTCGGGGCCATCTACCTGGACCAGGGCTTCGAGGCAGGGCGCGCGTTCATCCAGGAGCATCTGCTCTCGGAGTCCGATGCCATCTCGTCGGACAAGCGCCACACCAACTACAAGAGTCATCTCCAGGAGTACGTGCAGAACTCGTTCCGCACGCATCCCGTGTACCGCATCCGCAGTGAGTACGGCCCGGACCACTCCAAGCACTTCATGGTCGAGGTCATGGTCGGAAAGCGCACGCTCGGTGAGGGCCGCGGGCACAACAAGAAGGAAGCGGAGCAGGCCGCTGCGCGCGACGCTCTCGAGAAAGTCGAGAAGGTGCGCCGTCAGGTGCGCGAGGATGACGACCACGAGGATGTTGTGGCGGAGTCCACCGAGCGCGATCCCGACCGTGGACGGGACCGCGATCGCGGTCGCGAGTCTCGATCGGAGCGTGCTTCGCGTGGCGAGTCCGCTGGGCGCGCGCGCGCGGAGGCCCCGGGTCCGGTTGCGGCCCGGAAGCCCGAACCGCCCGCCCGGGAGGACGACGACGATGACGATGCGGACTCGCCGGCGGGACGCCGCCGCCGGCGCAGCCGCCGTGGTGGCCGCAGTCGGCATGCCGGCACGCATGACAGCGAGGCGATCCGTCCGACTGCTGCGGAGCCCGGGGAGGCCGTCATCGAAGAGGACGACGATTTCACCGAACCGGTGCGTCCGGAAGGTCGGTCGCGCAGACGTGGATCGAGTCCCGCCCCCCGCCCGAAGCCCGACGCGGACCGTTTCGAGCCCGAGTCGGCACGTACGGTGATGCCGGCCGATGCGGAGGATGACGACACCTCGGTGGCCGACGAGGTGTTCCATGACAGCCCGGCGAAGGAGAGCCCCGGCGCGGGGAGCCGTGCCCCCGCGGTGCGCGCGCCGTACGATGACGCCCGCGCCGAGACGGATGACGATCCGGATGCCGACCGCTACGGCGCGCCACCGGCACCGGTCGTGCCGCCGCGGGCAGCGATTCCGCAGGCTGCACCGGTGAGCTTCGGCCGTGGTAAGCGTCGCGGTCCTGCGCCGGCCACACCGTCCGCGGCGGCAGCGAACAAGCCGGCCCCGGAGGAGGCCATCGAAGCGCAGCGCGTCGATCCATTCGCGGCCGAAGAGCCCGATGACGGTCTGCTTCCCGTCGTCGAGGTCCCGCTCGCCGAGCCCGCCGCGGAAGCCGAGACCGAGGCCGAACGCGATGCGCGCATTGAAGAGATGGAGCGCGCACTCGACAACTTCGGCCGGCGCCGGTCGCCGGATCACGGCCGCCGCGGTCGCCGGCGTTAGAGGCGCGTCGCGCCGTGGACGCACGTGCGTCCGCGGCGCCGCGTGTTAGGCTCTGTGCACATGTGGACCCTCCTGCTGTCACTCTCGCTTGCCGCCCCTGTCGGCGCTGCAACCTCGTCGCTCGCCGCGCGCGCCAGGATGGGGGGGGGCGTGACGCCCGCGCCGGTCGCCGCCACCGCCGACACGTCCGCCCACCGGTACGCCAGTGAGGAAGCGCTGGCGCGTTATCTGTCGGGGCGATTGCTCGAACAGGGTGGCCGACTCACCGAGGCACTGGGCGAGTACTACCGGGCGCTGAGTCTCGACCCGCGTTCGATCGACCTGCTCGTGCGCATCAGCCAACTGTGTGCGCAATTGGGCGATCCCTCCCGCTCGCTCGAGTTCGCCGAGCGCGCGCTGGCGAGAGACCCAAACGACTGGCGTGCGCTGTGGCTGCAGGGCGCCGCCCGGTTCAGCACCGGCCGGCGCAGCGACGCATTGCCGCCGCTCGAGCGTGCCTGTGAACTCGATTCGACCCAAGCCGAAGTCCTGCGCACCACGGCGCGCGTGGCGGAGTCGCTCAAGCGCATGGATGTCGCGGAGCGCGCCTGGCGCCGGCTGGTGTGGGTCGATGAGGAGGACGGCGAGGCGTGGTTCCAGATCGCCGCGTCCGAAGCGCGGCGCGGGAACTTTCGCGACGCCGATGGCTCGTTGGCTCGCGCCATGGACCTGAACCCGACGCGTCCTGGCCTGCTGTTCCTGCAGGCGTGGATCAAGGAGAACCTCGGCGACCTGACGGCCGCGATCGAACTCTACCGCCACCACCTGGACGTGCATGGCGACGACGCCGGCACGCGCCGCCGGCTGGTCGGGCTCTATACTCGCGCCGATCGCATCCCCGAAGCCTACGCCGAGGCCAAGCGCGTCTCGGACTCCGACCCCAGCGACGGTGAGGCGCTGCAACTGGTGGCCGACCTGGCGCTCAAGGCCAAGCGTCCAGCCGACGCCGACAAGGCGCTGGCCCGGCTGGGTGCGCTGAGCCCGGGCGACCCCGAGAACACCGCACGCGCTGTGGTTGTGCTGGCGCGCAACGGTCGCGGCCGGGAGGGCGCGCGGATCGCCGATGACTGGGCCGCCCGACACCCGGGCAATATCGCCGGCCCGATGCTCTCGGTGCGTGCATGGTCGGCGGCCGGGCAGCCCGACTCGGCGATCGCACGCGCGCGCCGCGCGGTGGCGATGGCGCCCGACTCCACCGAACCGCGCCGCCTGCTGGCCCGCGCACTCCAGGACGCCGCGCGCTATCCGGAGGCCGAGCGGGAATGGCTGGCGTTGCGCGACCGCGCACCGGGCGAGCCCGGGATCCTGCTCGACCTGGGTGGTTGCCGCGAGCGCGCCGGCAACATCGACGGCGCGGTCCTCGCGGGCCGTCAGGCGCTCCAGTTGGCGCCCGACTGGGCGCCGGCGCTCAACTATCTGGGCTATGTCCTCGCCGACCATGACCGCGACCTGGCCGAGGCTCGCCGGCTCATCGAACTCGCCATCGCGAAGGACGGCGACAATGGCGCCTATGTCGACTCCTACGGCTGGGTGCTCCACCGTCAAGGGCACCAACGGGAGGCGCGCACTCAACTCGAGCGCGCGGTGCAGCTCACGAACGGTGACCCGGTGGTGCGCGAGCATCTCGGCGATGTCTACCGGGCGCTCCAGTTGCCGACACTGGCCCGCGAGCAGTACCAGTTGGGTCAGGCGGCCAACGGCGAGAACGTCCGGCGGGTGTCCGACAAGCTGCGCGCGCTGCGCTAGCCAGAAGCCTCAACTCGCCACGCAAGTTGTTTTCCGGCAGCCATTTGAGCCGAATCTGGTCCGCCGCACCGATGGCCTTCCGGCCCGCTCGATCCCGCCCGGAAGCCAGACCGCACCGAATCCCTCACCTGCCCTTGACGAATGTGGAACCCGAGGGCCTCTGTGGGGTAAGACCCGATAAGTGAGGTCCCGCTTGGCCCCAGATCGAGACCCTCTGCCGCCCCAGATCGTGAGCCTCTCAGATGAGGACCTCATGGCGCGGGTCGCCGAGGATGACGAACGAGCATTCACCGAACTCGTACGCCGATTCCAGGGGCGAGTGGGCAATCTCATCAGTCGAGTGTTGAACGATCGGGAGGCTACCGACGACCTCGCGCAGGAAGTCTTCGTGCGCGTCTTCGTCCACCGCCGCAACTACCGGCGGGGGTCCAAGTTCTCCACGTGGGTGTTCACCATTGCCGCGAATCTCGCGAAGAACGAGATCCGCAGGAGGGTGAGACGCAGGAATTGGTTCTCGCTCGACGCGCTCACCGAAGTGCTGTCGGACAGCCTGCCCCAACTCGCGGATCCCACGGAGAATCGCGAGGTGGGTTTGGAGCGGGAACAGCTGCAAGGGGAGGTCGGGCGCGCCATCGCCGCCATTCCCGAGAAGTACCGATTGGCGCTGGTGCTCCGTGACATCGAAGGACTTGCATACGAGGAGATCGCCGAAGTGCTCGGCTTGCCGGGCGGGACGGTGCGTTCGCGAATCAACCGTGCCCGCAGCATGCTGCAGCGCAAGCTCCAACCGCTACTTCGAAAGCAGGATGCAACATGAATCGATGTGACCAGGGCCGGCGGTTGTTCGGAGCCTACTGGGATGATGAGGTGACGCAGGCGGAGCGCGAATGGCTGGAGTCCCACCTCGCGGGTTGCGTCGGCTGCCGTCAGCAGTACGAACAGTTCGCGCGCACGCTCGAGACCGTGGGCTCGCTGCCCCGCACCGACACCGCGACCGACCTGCCCGAGCGCGCCCTCGCGGCCGCTCGCCACGCGGCCGCGGTGCCCGACCATGTGACCGTGGCAGTGCCCCGTCCGGCATGGGTGCCGCTGGCTGCCGCCGCGGGTGTGCTGGTCGTGAGCGCGCTTGCGCTCCTGCCCCTCACCGGGCCGCACGATGGCGGTCCGAAGGCCCGGCTCGCGCTCGATGACAAGCCGGTGGCCCAGGCCCGCATCGTGCGCACTTCATCGTCGCCGGCAGGTGGCCTGCTCGCCGACCGCGGCAGCGCGAGCGCCAGCTCGACGCTCGCCGACTCGCTGTTCGATCATGCCGACGACGTCGAGTTCATCCTCGATCCGGTCGTCCTGCACCGTGGCCGTGCACGGGCGGTCTCGCACCTGCCCGCGGGCGTGCAGGGCGAGCAGACGGTGATCTCGTTCTGAGTCCGCACGTCATGCGCTTCACTCGCTCGCGCCGCCCGGTGCCCGCACCTGGCGCGCGCTTGAGCGGAGTGGCTCGGCTCGCCGTCGCGCTGCTGATGGCGATGGGGCCTGTGGGCTCGTTGCTGGCCGATGTCCGCCCCGCGCGCGCGCAGTCGACGCTGTCGGCGATCGAGGCCGACGTCGAGCGGCTCACGAAACGGGCGCGGCCGTGCATCGTCACCATCATCGCGCAGCGCACCGTCGTCAGGGCCGGGCAGCCGCGCCGCACCCACAATCGCGTCGGCTCCGGCGTCGCGGTGTCCGCGAACTCGGTGCTCACCACCGCGAGCGTCGTGCTCGGCGCCGAACGGCTGTTCGTGGTCACCGACAATCATCTGCAGGTCGAAGCGCACGTCACCGGCATGGATCCGGTGCGTAACCTGGCGCTGTTGAAGCCGGACGGCCTCGAACTCTCCAGCCTGCCGCTCGCCAGCAAGGCGGGTGCGAGTGGCGACTGGGTCATCGCGCTCGGCAATTCCTACGGCGGTTCGCCCACGCAATCGGTCGGCACGGTCGCCATGCGCTTCCCGGACCCCGCGCAGAGCCTCGTGCAACTGACCAACGAGGTCTACCCGGGCAACAGCGGCGGTGCGGCGCTCAACTCGCGCGGCGAACTGCTCGGGCTGGTGCAGGGTGAACTCGGCGCTCCCGAGGCCCCCGGCCAGCGTGACCGCGCCGAACGCCGTCCCGGCGGGATGAGCTTCGCCATCCCGGTCGAGGACATCGTGCCGTTCCTGGACGGGCTCGCCAAGTATGGCCGCGTGCGGCATGGCATGTTCGGTGTCTCGACGCGCAGCGCATTCGTCAACAGCTCCTCCGATCCGGGTGATCGCGTTCCGATCGGCGCGATCGTCGAGGCCCTGTCGCCCGCGGGCGCGGCCGCGCGAGTGGGACTCAAGAAGGGCGACCTCATCGTGGCGTTCAACGGCCGCAGGGTCGAGTACTCCGAGCAACTCGCGCGCTGGGTGGCGGCGGCCGGTCCGGGCGTCGAGGTCGCCGTGGTCTGGGTGCGTGACGAGATCCGTCAGGAGGGCCGCGTGCGGCTCGACGAAGCGCCGAGCGCGATCCCGTCATGGATGCAAGCGACGTCCGCGATCTCCGGCGGTGCGGGGCCGGGTGGCAGCACCGCGAGTCTCGATGCCCGGCTGGCACGTACCGGCCGCCAGTCGAGCGAGCACCGCGACCACGCTGACTCCACCGCGCGCTGACCCGGGTTCCCGTCTCGGGGCACTTGCCGCGCGCTCACCGGATGGGTCGCAGCGGCCGTCCGCTGGCGCTCGCGAGCACTGCTGCGCGGGATCCGCAGGCCGCGCGCTCACCGCTGTGTGAGGCCGCGCGCTCACCGTCCGGGGACGCTCGTGTATGCTGCGCCGCGTGAGCCGCGACCTCGAGCTGAAGTTCCCGGGCCGTCCGCTGCGTTCGCGTCTGCGATTGAGGCGCGGCGGGCTGGCACGCCTGGGTGCGTTCACGCGCTCCGTGACCTCGGCGCGGCAGGTCGTGCTGATCACCGACCGCCGGGTGGCCGGGCTGCATGCGAGCGCGGCGGAGCGTTCATTGCGGCGGGCCGGTATCGCGGTCGACCGCATCGTGGTGCCCGCCGGCGAACCCGCCAAGCGTGCGCGCGTGCTCGAACGGCTGTGGGAGTCGCTCGCCGAGACCGGACTCGGCCGTGATGGCGCGATCGTGGCGCTCGGCGGCGGTGTGGTCGGCGACCTCGCCGGTTTCGCTGCCGCGACGTGGTTGCGCGGGGTGCCGTGGGTCGGCGTACCCACCACCGTACTGGCGCAGGTCGACGCCAGCGTCGGCGGCAAGACCGCCATCGACCTCGCCGCCGGCAAAAACCTGGTGGGTGCATTCCATCAGCCGGCCGGAGTGCTCGTGGACCCGGACACGCTCGCGACACTGCCGGCGAGACATCGCCGCAATGGGCTGGCGGAAGTCCTGAAAACGGGCTTCGCCGTCGACGCGACACTGTGGCGCTGGCTCGAATCGCGGCTCGAGGCACTCGATGACGGTGAGCCCGCGGCCCTGGCCGGCGCGGTAGGGCGTTCCATTGCCGCCAAGGCGCGGGTCGTCCAGGCCGACGAGCGCGAGCGGGCGGGGGGGGCGCGCACGGCGCTCAACTTCGGGCACACGCTCGCACATGCCATCGAGGCCACGCTTGGCTACCGCGGCCTGCTGCACGGCGAGGCGGTGGCGATCGGGATGCGGGCTGCGGCCGGGCTGTCCGTGCGAGTTGCCGGGCTGGCCCCGGAGTCGCAGATCCGGCTCGAAGCCGCGCTCGATCACCTCCGTCTGCCGGTGAGCATGCCCAGCCTGCCGGTGGAGCACCTGCTGCGGGCGATGCAGCACGACAAGAAGCGCATGCGCGGTGAGGTCCGCTGGGTATTGACGCCCCGGATAGGCGATGCTAGCGTGCCGCGCGCTGTGGAATCCCGGCTCGTGCGTGCTGCGCTGGTCTTGGCCGGCGCGCGTCTGAAGCGTGTCTGAAGGCGGGGGCCCGATGCTTCGCATCCTGATCCTGCACGGTCCCAACCTCCAGGCGCTCGGTACGCGTGAGCCAGAGATTTACGGTCGCGTGACGCTGGACGATGTGAACGCCCGTCTGGGTGTGCTGGCCGCGGAACTCGGTTGCGAGATCGAGACGCTGCAGAGCGCGCATGAGGGTGTGCTCATCGATGCGCTGTACCAGGCCCGCGGCCGCTGTCATGGGGTGGTCTTCAACCCGGGCGGCCTGACGCACACGAGTGTCGCGGTACGCGATGCCATCGCGGGCGCCGGCCTCCCGACGGTCGAGGTACATGTGTCGAATCCCGCTGCACGCGAATCCTTCCGCCATGCTTCCACGGTCGCCGGTGTCTCGCTGGGTACGGTCGCGGGCTTCGGCGCCGATAGCTATGCGCTTGCCCTGCGCGGGCTGGTCTCGCGGTTGGTAGCCCGTGGCTAGCGCGAACCGGAAGCCGGCCGCCCAGGCGGCGCCCAAGCGTGCCGCGAGTCGGGCGGCGAAACCGACTCCACAGCCCTCGCCCAAGTCCGCGCCGGGCATGGCGAAGCCGGCCAAGTCCGCGCCGGCCTCGTCGGTCGCCGGGTTCGAACTCGGCGACCTGCGCCAGTTGATCGACCTTGTCCAGCACACGGGCATCGGCGAGATCGAACTGAACTCCAACGGCCGTTCGGTGCGCATCTCGGCCGCCGGTTCGGGCGCCGGCACCTGGGTTGCCGCACCGGCCGCACGCGGCCCGATGGCCGCCCCAGCGCCTGCTCCGGCGGCCGCGACCGTGCCCGCCCCCGAGCCCGTCGCGCACCAGAAGGCATTGACCTCGCCGATGGTGGGCACGTTCTACCGTTCGCCGGCGCCGGATGCCGAGCCGTTCGTCGAAGTCGGGGACATCGTCGAGATCGGGCAAACGGTCTGTATCATCGAGGCCATGAAGCTTATGAACGAGATCGAGGCCGAGATGAAGGGCCGCGTCGTCAAGATCCTGGTGGAGAGCTCGCAGGCAGTGGAGTTCGGCCAGAAGCTGTTCCTGGTAGAGCCCATCTGACACGGAAGTCGGACGGGACGTCCGGCGTGCGCCACTCGCACGCCCGCGCCCGCCACGCGAGGGCGACATGAATATCCGCAGCGTGCTCGAGAAGATGATCGCCGCGCGTGCAAGCGACCTGCACTTGAAGGCTGGCACGCCGCCCGTGGTCCGAGTCGATGGCGTGCTGTACACGCTTGATGAGCCCGCGCCGACGTCGCAGGAGCTGCGCGACGTCTACCAGCAGATGCTCAACGAGGAGCAACGCGCCCACTTCACCACCCACCACGAGATCGACTTCGCGTTCGGCGTCTCGGGGCTGGCTCGCTTCCGTGCCAACATCTTCATGCAGCGCGGCACGCCGGCGATCGCATTGCGTCACGTGCCGGTCGAGGTGCCCACGCTCGAGGACCTCGGACTGCCGTCTGCCATCCGCGATCTGGCGTTCTCGCCGCGCGGGCTCGTCCTGGTGACCGGGCGCACCGGCTCGGGCAAGTCGACGACGCTGGCGGCCATGATCGACACCATCAACCGCACGACGACGCGCAACATCATCACGGTCGAGGACCCGATCGAGTTCCTGCACCGCGACCGGCTGTCGTTCATCCACCAGCGCGAGGTCGGACTCGACACAGCGTCGTTCCAGGACGGTCTGCGCTACGTGCTGCGCCAGGATCCCGACATCATCCTGGTTGGCGAGATCCGCAATCTCGAGACCATGTCCACCGCGCTGATGGCGGCGGACACGGGGCACGTGGTCATGAGCACGCTGCACACCACCGACGTCGTGCAGAGCATCCAGCGCATCATCTCGTTCTACCCGCCGCACCAGCATGCCGAGATCCGCATGGCGCTGGCGGCGAACCTGCGCGCGGTCGTGTCGCAGCGCCTGATTCCGCGCCGCGATGGCGCGGGCCGCATCCCGGCCGTCGAGATCATGCTGAGCACGCCCACGATCCGCGAGTACATCCTCGACCCCGAAAAAGTCTCGCTGCTGCACCAGTTGATCGCCGAGGGTGTGACGCAGTACGGCATGCAGACGTTCGACCAGTCCGTGCTGGCATTGCTCCGCGAGGGCCTCATCTCGGAAGAAGAGGCGCTGCGGAACTGCAACAACCCGAACGAACTGGGGCTCAAGCTGAAGGGCATCGCCGGGACCTCGGACCGCACTTGGCAGCCCGTCGAGGCCGCGGGGGGCGGTGCCGCGAACTCGCCGCCAGGCCCCGCTTCGGGTTCGTCCTCGGGCGGCTCGTCCGCGAGCGGTCCGCATCGGCCCGACTGGATGTCCCGCGACTGAGTATCCCCGCGGTGCTACCGCGCCGGGGCACCCACCGAGAGGCCGCGACACCATGTTCAAGAAAGTCCTGATCGCCAATCGTGGCGAGATCGCGCTGCGCGTCATCCGTGCCTGTCGCGAACTCGACATCGCCACGGTCGCCGTGTTCAGCGAGGCGGACCGCGACAGTCTGCACGTCCGGCTCGCCGACGAGTCCGTGTGCATCGGGCCGCCGGCGCCGGCGCAGTCCTACAACTATATCGCCCGGCTCATCTCGGCCGCCGAGGTCACGGGCGCCGATGCCATACACCCCGGCTACGGCTTCCTGTCCGAGAACGCGCACTTCGTCGAGGTCTGTGAGTCGTGCGGGTTCACGTTCATCGGCCCGACGCCCGAGATGATCCGCCGCATGGGCGACAAGGCCGAGGCCAAGCGCACCATGAAGGCGGCGGGGTTGCCCATGGTGCCCGGTAGCGACGGCATCATCACCGACATCGAGGAGGCCATCTCGATCGCGCGCGAGATCGGTTTCCCGGTCATCGTCAAGGCGTCCGCCGGCGGCGGTGGCCGCGGCATGCGCGTCGCTCACGACGAGAAGATGCTGCGGCAGGGCTTCGGCATCGCACAGGCCGAGGCGGGTGCGGCGTTCAACAACAGCGCCGTCTACCTCGAGAAGTACATCACCAAGCCGCGCCACATCGAGATCCAGCTGTTCGGCGACGGCCAGGGCAATGTGGTGCACCTGGGCGAGCGCGAGTGCTCGGTGCAGCGCAACCACCAGAAGCTCATCGAGGAAGCCCCGAGCTCGGTGCTGACTCCGGCCCAGCGCGTCCAGATGGGCGAGCTGGCGGCGCGCGGTGCGGCCACGATCGGCTACCGCAACGCCGGCACCATGGAGTTCCTGTACGACGAGGACGGCTCGTTCTACTTCATGGAAATGAACACGCGCATCCAGGTCGAGCACCCGGTGACCGAGGAGGTCACGGGGATCGACCTGGTGAAGGAGCAGATCCTCGTGGCCGCGGGCGAGCCGATGACGTTCAAGCAGTCCGACGTGCGCTGGCACGGTCATGCCATCGAGTGCCGCATCAACGCCGAGGACTTCGAGCACGGCTTCCGGCCGAGCCCGGGCAAGGTGACCTACTGGTACAAGCCCGGCGGTCCGGGCCTGCGCGTCGACAGTCATGTCTACGCCGGCTATGTCATCCCGCCCTACTATGACTCGATGATCGGCAAGCTCATCGCGTTCGGCAAGGATCGCGCCGAGGCCATCAAGCGCATGGAGATCGCGCTCGAGGAGATGATCGTGGAGGGGGTGAAGACCACGATCCCGTTCCATCGATTGGCGCTCGCGAGCGAGAAGTTCCGCAGCGGCGACCTGAGCACGCGTTTCGTGGAGGAGCTGCTCAAGGAACGCGCCGCAACGGCGGCGCCGTGAGCCGGGCCCGCGTGCGCGTGGCGCTGGTGCCGCCCGCCCCGGGCATGCTGCGGCCGGATTGCTGTGCCGCCGCCATCGATGTGCTGCGCGCCACCACCACGTTGTCCGTGGCCCGCCGGAACGGGGCGACGCGCGTCGTGCCGTTCAGCTCGACGGCCGAGGCGATCGCGTTCCGTGATGCCCACCCCGGCGCCCTGGCGTGTGGCGAGCGCGACGGCCGCATCGTGCCGGGCTTCGATCTCGGGAACTCGCCGTCCGAGTTCACCCCCGAACGGGTCGCGGGCAGGATGCTGGCGTTCGCGAGTACGAACGGCAGCCGTGCGCTGCTGGCGGCAAGCCGCTGCCGGCGCCGGCTGCTCGCCAGTTTCGCCACCCTGAGCGCGGTGGTCGAGGCACTGGCCGGGGAGCGCGACGTCTGGCTGGTCTGCGCCGGCAAGCTCGGGCGCTTCGCCCTGGAGGACGCCGCCTGTGCCGGCACGATCGCCGCTCGCCTACAGGCTCGTGGCGCGACGCTCGCGGACGACGCTGCGCGGTTCGTGGCCACGCTGGCGTGCGCGGACGCCGCAGCGGTGCATGCGGCGGTCGCGGGTGCGGACCATGGCCGCTGGCTCACGAGTCTTGGTCTGTCGTTTGCCGCGGACGTGGTGTCGTGCGCCACTCTCGATGGGCTGGAGCGCGCCGAGAGCTGGTGATCGCCGCTCGTGCTGGTGTCCCAGAAGTCGTGCGCAGCCCTCGACGGCCCTCGTCGCCGCCGGCTGCGTGGCTCCTCCCCGGCGGATCTCCCGGATACGACTTCGGCTTCGGAACACTCGGACCGACTCCTAGCGCCGTTGCGCGCGCGCCATCATCACCAGCGCGATGCTCCCGAACAGGACGTCGGCCGACCATGCCGCGACGTACGGGGACAGCGCGCCGTTGTGCCCGAGTGCCTGTCCGGCGCGCATGATGCCGTAGTACAGGAACGAGATCGCCACGGACAACCCGAAGCCCAGCGCGGCGCTCTGCATGCGCAGTTGCGTCGACATCGCGCCGCCGATCAGCACGACAATCAGGCAGATGAGCGGGAACGCCAGTTTCAGGTGCAGGTCGACGAGATAGTTCTCGACACGTGCGCCGCTGGCGCGCAGGCGCTCGATGTAGCTGCGCAGTTCGAACCAGTTCATCTCCTCGGGCTTGTGCCCTTCCTTGGCGAAGTCCTCGGGGCGCTCCCCGAGCCCGGCGAGCGCCATGCTTCCGAAGCCCTCGGCGCGCTCCTTCCCACGGTCGAACGTGCGCGCGTAGCCGCTCACGAACACCCAGCGCTTGCCGTCCCAGGTCGCCTCGACCGCGTCGATGCGGCGGGTGAGCACGCCGTTCTTGAACTCCTGGAGCGACACGTCGTGCATCCGGTGCTCATGCACCAGGTAGAGGCCCACGACCCAGATGCGGCCGCCGCGCCCCAGGTAGGTGACATCAGCCCGCTCGCTGGGGATGGCCCGCGCCAGGTGCTGGATGCGTTCCTCGAAGATGGTCTCGCGCGCGCGTGTGGCGGCCGGCACGATGTACTCGCCCAGCAGGAGCGAGGCCGCGACCGACAGCGCGGCCATCATCAGCACCGGCATGAGGATGCGCACCAGCGACAGCCCGCCTGCGCGCATCGCGGTGAGTTCGCCGAACTTGTTGAGTTGGCCCAGGGCGAGGAACGTGGCCAGCAGGAGCGCGACGGGCAGCATCTTGACGATGACGTCGGGGGCGAGGTTCACGAAGTACTGGAGCACGAGGAGCGCGGGCGCCTTGTGGTCCAGGAAGACGTCCATTTTCTCGATCAGGTCGACGACGATGAAGATGACGATGAACCCGAGCAGGCCGAGCGCCAGGTAGACGAGGAACTCGCGCAGCAGGTAGCGGTCGAGGATCCTCACCGCGTGCCCTCCGCCACGGCGTCCGACAAGCCGCGGCGCGGGTTGCCGTGCCACGGCAGGCGGATGTCGCAGGCGCGAGCGGTGAGGTCGAGTCCGAGCAGCCCGAGTACGAGGTTCGCGAGCCACATGGCGAGCCAGGCCGGCAGCAACAGGCGGTTCGCAAGTTCCTCGCCGCCGATCAGGCAGACGTAGTAGAACAGGAAGAAACCGATCGACACGAACGCCACCGCGGGACCTGCCCTGCGGACGCGCATGCCGATCGGCGCGCCGATCAGGACGAACACAACGCACGCCACCGGCAATGCGAACTTCTTGTGCACTTCGACGGACAGCCCCGCGGCCCGGCGCAGCAGGGCGCGACGCTCCATCTGCCACAGATTGATGTCGACCTGCAGCATGGGGAAGTCCTGAGCGATCTGGTCGAGTGGATCGATCCGCCGGGCGAGCCCCATGAACATCAGGCCCAACTGCACATGCAGGGGAGCTTGCTCGGGGGACAGCGCGGGCATCAGCTCCTCGGGCACGCCGATGGTATGGAAGCGCCGCCGGTGGGTGGCGAGCGAGCGCTCGTAATCCTGCATGACCTCCTTCGCCTCCTCGATCAATTGCGCGGCGCTCTTCTCGCGGTCTCCGCGGGCGTTGCGCACGGTGCGCTCGAGCAGGCCGCCGGCGCCCTGGATATTGATGGTGTGCTTGCGGAACTCCAGCCGGTGGTAGCGGCTGACACCGTCCTCGCCCGCCGGGATCTCGTGGATCTCGCCGTTCTCGAGTTCGAGCACGGCGGTACGTCCGTCCGGGGTATAGGTCAGGAAGCCCTTGTCGGCCGTGATCGTCGTGGGCGGGCCGCCGGCGTGCAGTTGGTAGATGGTCACGCCGCGCATCTCGTTGGTCTGGCCGTTCACCGACTTCACCAGCAGGTTGTAGCCCGGGAAATCGGTGATGAACACGCCCTCCTGCAGCTTCACGGTGGGGCGCATCCGGCCGATATCCACCAGCAGGCTGGCGAACGCGTGGTTGGCGTCGGGGTAGACATAGTTGTTGAACAGGGTCAGTCCGACCGCCAGCACGCAGGCGGCCGACAGGGGCGGTATCATGGCCCTGAAAATGTGGACTCCGCTCGCCCGCAGCGCCGTGATCTCGTTGTCCTGCGACAGGCGCCCGAATGTCATGAGCGTGGCGATCAGCACGGCGCAGGGCACCGAGAGCGCGATCACGAAGCCCAGCGACAGGACGAACAATTGGAGGACCGCCGTGGCGGGAACGCCGCGGTTGATGACCAGATCGAGGTAGTCGAACAGGACGTCCATCTCGAAGATGAACGTCACGACCCCGAATCCGAGCACGAAGGGAACCAAGTGCTGCCGCAAGATGTAAGACGGAAGGATGCGCACGGTGTCGCAGACTACCTCAGTGTCGCCATGCCCGGCACCTTGCTGGGCGGCAAGGCTTTGACCGCTCCAAGGTCGGCTGTTACGGTCGCGCCCTTGTTTCGAGCCCCCCGGACGCGCGGCCCCAGGAACCCATGATCGGCTCAGTGACCCTGCCCGCAATCGCGCTGCTCGCGGCGATCTCCGGCCTTCCGGGGCTCAAGGGCCTGCCCATGCCCGCGAGCAAGGAGCACGCCAGGGCCAAAGCCGCAGCCATTGCGGCCGACACTTTGCCGCCCCCGTGGCGACCCTCGTGGCGCCTGGCGCTCGAGAACCAATTCGTCACCTTCGGTCTGGGGTCCATCGGCCGGCCGTACGGGCCGATCAAGCTGCTGCCTGCCTACGACCCGCGCAAGGTGCGCATCTCGGTCGAACCCGACTCGGGTTCGTACCGCAGCGTGGTCGAGGTTGGCGACATCAGCTTGGGTGCCGGCTACCGCCGTCAGCTCGATCAGTTCTCGCGTGAATACGCCATGCGCACGTTTCGCGAGCACTGGCTCGAGCGGTCGCGGCGCGATCTCAACAGCCTGGGCTCGAACACGCCGGTCCAGCGGCAGGGCATCTCGGTGCCGATCCCGGTGCGCCTGCCGCAGCGCGTCCAGAGCATCCTCGGCCCCGGCGGGCCGTCGCTCAACGTCTCGGGCTCCGAGAGCATCCGCTTGTCGGGCACGAGCAACTGGACGAACCAGAAGCTCGGTCTGTCGGGCCAGCGCCAGAGCCTGTTCCCGTCGCTCGACATGCAGCAGGACCTCGACATCCGGCTCGAGGGCCAGCTCTCGGACCGCATCAAGGTCAACCTGCTGCAGAACTCCGCCAACCAGCTGCCGCTGGCGAACCGTATCGCCATCAACTACCGCGGTGACGAGGACGACTTCATCCAGGCGCTCGACCTCGGCAACACCAGCCTGACGCTGCCCGGCACGCAGTACGTGTCCTACAGCGGCAAGAACGAAGGTTTGTTCGGCGTCAAGATGGCGGCGCGCATCGGCGCGCTCGACTTCACGTCGCTCGCAAGCAAGCAGGAGGGGCGCAGTGAACGCGCGGTGTATTCCGGTGGTGCGTCGCGCAGCAAGTATACGTTCAACGACCTCGACTGGGTGAAGGGTCAGTACTTCCTGCTCTACGACCCCAACTTCGGCACGGTCTACGACATCGACGAGAAGAGCATCCGGTTGTTCCTGGACGACGCGAACGCGTCGAACGACCGCAACGTCATCGCCGGCAAGGCCGTCATCGACCCGGATAGCGCGATGGCGCTGCCGCTGTCTCCCGCGCAGTCGGCGGGTTCGGTGTCGGGCAGCTTCGACCTGCTGAACCCGGGGCCCGAGCAGCAGTACGAGGTGCTCAACAACTTCTACGCGTTCCGCGACACCATCTTCAAGGTCATCCGGCTGAGGCAGCCCATCCCGCTGCAGTCGAACCAGACGCTCGCGGTGACCTACCGCGCCACCCCGGTGATCGGGCCCGGGCACCAGTTGGGCACGGCGATCGATGTCGGCGGCCGGCTGATCTCGGCCGCCGGGCCGGATTCCGGCTTCACGGTCATGAAGCTGCTGCGCGTGCCGCGCAAGTTCCAGTCGCCGACCACGGATGGCGCGCGCTACGACACGACCTCGGCGCTGGCGCCGGCGCGCGACCTCGAGCTCAAGAACGTCTACAACCTGGGCGGCTTCGGCATCGACGCAAGGTCATTCAAGCTGACGCTGCAGCGCGGGCAGGACGAACCGCCGCTGACCTCGGTCAACGGCTTCCCGTTCATCGAACTGGTCGGCATCGACAGCTGGGACGAACAGACCACGCAGGCCCGTCCGGGGCCGGACGGCGAAGTCGACGCGTTCGGGTTCAACTCGCAGACCCGCGGCTGGGTCGACTACACGAACGGCGTCCTGCTCATGCCCGACCCCCGTCCGTTCGCGCCGCGGCTGACCGGATTCGACGCGCATCCGTTCGACCAGTTCCTCGACAACCAGGTGCGCCGTCGCAAGCGGCTCGACGGCCCGGCGGATTCGCTCAACGCCCCGAACCCGGATGCCTATGAGCTCTACAATCCGCAGACCAAGGACGCGCAGTTCTATTTCACGGCCGAGTTCTCGGCGGCGCGCACGGGTGGCAGCGACATCACGCTTGGCCGTGGCAACATCCTGGACGGCTCCGAAGCCGTCGTGGTCAACGGTGAGCGCTGGCAGCGCGACCGCGACTACACGGTGGACTACGATCTCGGCCGCATCACGCTCAAGCGCCAGTTGGGACCTTCGGACCAGTTGTCGATCGACTATTCGTACGCGCCTTTGTTCGCGCAGGCCAGCAAGACGCTGGTCGGCAGCGCGTTCCGGCTGGAGGGCCGTGACCGGAGTCTGGGTGGCGCGTTCCTGTTCGAGAGCAAGGGTGCGCAGGACCTGCGGCCGCGCCTCGGTGAGGAACCCTCGCGCACGCTGCTCACGGACCTGAACTCCGATTGGCGCTTCAAGCCGGCGTTCCTGACCCGCTTCGCGGACGCCCTGCCGGGTGTGCGCACGACCACGCCCTCGGAGTTCAACATCCAGGCCGAGGCCGGCATGTCGTTCCCGAACCCGAACACCCGCAACGAGGTGTTCGTCGACGACATGGAGGGCGTGCGTGACGCCGTGTCGCTGGCACTGACGCCCGACCGCTGGCGCTGGTCGAGCGTGCCGTCGCGCGCCGTGTCCGTGGTGCAGGGCAATGCCACGTCGGCGACGTCGTTCCTGAACCTGCAGGGCATGAAGAACGCGGAAGTGCACTGGTTCCAGCCGTTCAACCCGTCTGGCGGCAAGGTCGATGCCGACTGGCACATCCGCGAGAAGGACCTGCGGCCCAAGCTCGAGACCGGCCAGGGCTCCGAGAACCTGCGCACCACGATGGGCATCTCGATCCCGCGGGCTCCCACGGTCTTCGGGGCGAGCGACACGATGTGGGCGGGCCTCATGTACAACCTCGATGCGGTCGGACTCGACCTGTCGCGCTCGCAATTCATCGAGATCTGGGTGAACGACTGGAACGATCACCACGAGGGCGCCACGGCGCCGCGGACGCCGCGCGTGCGCGGCAATGGCACACCGGGCTCGAGTGTGAAGCTGCACATCGACCTGGGGCGTATCAGCGAAGACCAGATGCGCGCGCCGAACCGGCTGCCCAATGGCCGCATCGACACGGAAGATCGCAAGCCGCGCGACAACCAGCTCACGGTCATCGGCGATGACTCGGAGGACACCGGCATCGACGGGGTCAAGGACGCCGACGAGCAGAAGCTCTGGGCCGGCGGCACGGGGCCGCTCACCAAGGCGGACCTGCTCACGACCACGGACACGGATCCCGAAGGGGATGACTACTCCGATCCGATCGAGAACTTCGCTTCGCCCATCGATCCGCGGCGCTGGCGTGGCATCAACGGGACCGAGGCGAACAATCGCGCCTATCCGCTGCCGAACACCGAGGACTTGAACCTCAACGAGCAGCCGGACACGACCGAGGCGTACTTCCAGTACACCATCGATCTCGGCGACAAGACGAGCCCGTACCTCGTGAACGACGTCCTGCGTGACTTCCCGGGGACGTCCGAGGCCGACAGCACGAACGGCTGGCGCCGTTTCCGCATCCCGCTCAGCGACAGCCTGCGGGTGCGTTTCGGATCCCCGGACCTGACCATCGCGCAGCATGTGCGGCTGTGGATGGAGGGCATGCGGAGCGACGAGACCACGCCGGCGGCGACTCAACGGCCGATGGTCATGATCGGCGGGCTCGACATTGTCGGTAGCCGCTGGCAGTCGACCGCGCTGACACCGCGCCAGCGCGATGTGCTGCGAACGGCGGTGACGCTCAATTCGGTGAACTCCGTCGACAACGCAGACATCTACACGCCGCCGTTCGAGCCGGGGGACACCCGCAACGGCAGCACCGGTTTCAAGCGCCGCGAACAGTCGCTGGCGCTCGAGTTCACCGATCTCTACCCCGCGGATTCCCTCGAGGCGTTCAAGACATTCTCGATTCCCGAGAACTACAGCCGCTATGGCGTGCTGCGGTGGTACGCATCGAGTTTCGGGGTGCAGCGTCTGTCGCCGGGCGGCGCGCCGCTCGGCACTTATGACCCCGCCACGGACTCGCTCTACTACTTCGTGCGCTTCGCCTCGGACGACAAGGGCCTCAACTACTACGAGCTGCGCCGGCGGCTGCCGCCGTCGTCGTCCCCCCAGAGCATCGCGTGGGAGGAAGTGCGCGCCGTGATCGAGAAGCTCTCGGTGGTCAAGCTCAACACCGACTTCCCGCTGCGCGATCCGATCCTGTACCGCACCACGCTCGAGAATGGCGACCAGCTCACGATCAGGGGCCGGCCCAGTTTTACTCGTCTGCTGCGGGTGTCGTTCGGCGTCCTGAACGAGGACACGACGCGCGGTTATCGCTACACCGGCCAGTTGTGGTTCGATGAACTGCGCGCCACCGACGTCGCCAAGGACGTCGGGTTCGCGAACCGCGTGCTCGTGAACGGCCGCTGGGCGAATCTCATGGACTACAACGTCGCGTGGAACTCGCGCGACGCCGACTTCCTCTCGGTCGGTGAGACGCGCGGCACCGGTAGCCGCAACACGTCGCTCAGCGTCAGCACGCGGTTCGAGCCGCACCGGTTCTTCGAGGGCACGGGCATCCTGCTGCCGGTGAGTTACACCCAGAACGAGACCTCGTCGCGCCCGCGGTTCACCGCGGGCGACGACATCGTGCGCTCCGGCGCGCTCGCCAGCGCTTCGGAGACCCGGAGCGTGTCGCGCGCGATGAATGCGAGCTATGCGCGACAGTGGAGCGACCGCTCGAACCCGTTCCTGCGTTACACGCTCGGTGGCATCAGCGCGAACATCAGCCGCTCCGCCACGGACTCGCGCTCGCCGACCTCACTCAGCAAGAGCACGAACGTCTCGGCTGCCGTCGCCTACCAAGTGGCGCCGCGTGAACTGCTCCGGGTGCCGCTGCCGTTCACGAAGACCCGGTTCTATCCGTTCCCGGAGCGCGCCTATTGGAACTATGGCGTATCCAACACCAAGTCCGACGCGTTCACGCGCGCGTTCGGCTCGGGCGAACTGATACCGTCGAGCAGTCAGAATGGCCGCGCGGCGAACATCGACTTCGGGGCCGACACCCGGCCGTTCGACCTGTTGAGCCATCACATCGAGGGCCATCGCAACCTGACGCTCGACGGCGTCCGGCTGGACCGGGTGGGCTTCATCAACTTCGGCCGGCTCACGAGTTGGCGCCAGTCGTTCAGCTCGCACCTGGCGGTGAGTCCGAGCCCGTGGCTGCGGCCATCGTTCAACTGGTCGTCGAGCTACTCCCAGAACAACGACACGCAGTCGCCCGACCTGGGGTCGCGCGCGATCAGCAACGGGCAGGAACTCGGCGTGACCTGGGACCTGCCGTTCGACCGCCTGGCCAGCACCGGCATGTCGACGGCGCGGGCGCCGGTGAAGCCGGACAGCAGTGGCGGGCGCACCACCCCCGCCCGGCCCCGCCGTCCGCTGCTGCCATGGCGGACCCTGATGTCGCGACTCGGTGCCATCAGCACGGACGGCCGGATCGGCCGGACCTCGAGCTATTCGCGCCTCCAGGGCACGGCGAGCCCGCTCTACTTGGTCGGTCTGGCCGAGAATCCCGGCTTCGGTGAAGGCCGGATCTTCGCGCAGCCCGGGAACACCTCCGGCAATGGCCTCGATTGGCGTGGCAACGCCCGCACGACCATACCGCTGGCATTCGGCAGCTCGATCCAGACCCGCGTCAGCTATGGCGACCGGACGAACAACAACAACGGCGTCAAGCAGCGCAACCGGGACTGGCGGTTCCCCGACCTCGAGGTGCAGTATGGCCGCGTGGCGAACCTGATCGGCCTGAGTCGCCTGCTCGACGGTCCCCAGTTGCGCACCGCCTACGCGCGCAGCTACTCGGTGGACTACCAGAACTCGCGCTCGCTGCGCAGCGGCAACTCGCGGAGCGACGAGTTCCGGCCGCTGTTCTCGGTGCGCGGACGGCTCAAGAACGGCACCGATGCGGACCTGCGCCTGGAGCGCCGCTCGAGTGTGCGCGAGTCCTTCCAGCTCGGCTCGTCACGGGCCACCGACCAGACCACGAACGTCAACTTCAGCTTGTCGCGGTCGTACTCGCAGGGGCAGAAGGTCAACATCCTCGGCAAGACCAGCACGGTGAAGACGAACGTCAATCTGCAGCTGACGACCGTCTACGAGCGCCAGAAGGGCGGCGTGCTCATCGGCAATGACCCCAATCCCGCCAATCCCGTGGACCGCACGCGCCTGTCGGTGAATGGCACGGGCAGTTATGGCTTCAGCACCAACGTCACCGGTGACCTGGCACTCGGCTTCAGCCACTTCCGCGAGACGAACGGCATCGTCCGCCGCAGCATCCGTGTCGAACTTCGCGGGCAGTTCCGCTTCTGATGCGCGCGCGCTACGTGTCGGTTGCGCGTTTCGCCGGGGTCGCTCTGCTCGGACTGCTGACGTGGCTCAACGGCGCATGCACCGAGCCACAGGACGAGCCGGATGCCGCCCGGTTGCTCGCACGCGTGCAGACGCAGGTCGCGCATGGTCCGCGTATCTCGGGCACCCCGGGCAATGCCGCGGTGCGCGCCTGGCTGGTGGACGAAGTCACGCGGCTCGGCGGCCGTGCCGAACAGCAGGCGTTCGCCGATACCGTGGCGGGTCAGGTCTGGCCGCTGGTCAATGTCATCGGACGATTCGGACCCGCTCAGGGCCGCCGGATCGCGCTGTTCGCGCACTTCGACACGCGCCCGTGGTCGGATCAGGAACCGCTCGTCGAGGATCAGGCCAAGCCGTGTCCGGGCGCCAACGACGGCGGCTCGGGTGTCGCCGTGCTGCTGGAACTGGCCGAGATGATGCGCCGGCGTTCACCCGACGTGGGCGTCGATCTCGTGTTCCTGGACGGTGAGGACATCGGCCGCCCGAGCGCGCCCGACGACTACTGCCGCGGCAGCCGTGGATACGCCAAGCGCCTGCCTTCGCTGGGCGATCCGGCGCGGCCGGTCGCGGGCTTCCTGTTCGACATGGTGGGCGACAAAGATCTCGGCATCTGGGACGAAGGCACGGGTGCGGCACGCGCCACGAATCTCGTCGACCTGGTGCACGAAGCGGCACGTGCCACAGGCGCGAAGCACTTCCATCCCGAGGTGCGATACACGCTGATCGACGACCACGTGCCGCTGCTCGATGCAGGCCTGCCGGCGGTCGACATCATCGACTTCGACTACGCGGCATGGCATACGACGCGTGACCTGCCCGACCAGGTCTCGGGGGCGAGTCTGGCGGAGGTGACTCGCGTCGGGGCATGGATCGTGTACCGGAGCGTGCTGGCGAAGCGGTAGTTCGGCAGTTCGGCAGTTCGCGAACTCAGCTGCGTGCGCGTGTGCTCCCCGGCGCCATCGCCGCGCGGTGCTGTCGCCGGGGTGCCGGGGTGGGTGTGGTCGCGCCCGACGCTCGTCCCGGGCCACCCCTGGCCGGGACTCCCTAGACGAGCCCGGACGGCCCCCGGCTCGGGCGCGACTGGCCTGCCCGCGACCCGCACGACGCCCGGCCGCGCCGTGTCCCCTCAGGGGCGGAACGCGCGGCAGGGCGAGCCACTCTTTCGGTGCTCGCACGGCTCGGGCCGCGCATTTCCCCACGGCACGCAGGGGCGGACGGCCCCTTGCCCCGGCGCTCACGGGGCAGGGGGCGCGCGCTCCGGCCTTCGGCCGATCGCTGGCGGGGCTGGGTGGCTCAGGCTCCGTCCCTCGGCCGGCCGCCAGTGGCGCGGGAGTTGGGCGGGTGGGTCCAAGTCCAGGAAGCTGGCAAGTGGTTGCGGTTGCGTTGTGTGTGCGGCGTTGAGTCGTTAGTCATGGGGCCGCATCCGAGCGTCCGAGCAGGGTCGATCGCTTGCCGCTGAGGGGTTTTTCCTATACTTTGTCGGTCAGGAGTGGGGCAAGTCCGACCACTCCGTTTTTTGTCTGCGCGGGAGTGAAAGTGGAAGTCCGGGAAGAAGTTCGCCAGCTCGCCGAACCCCTTGCGGATGAGCATGGCTACGAGGTGGTGGACATCGAGCAGGCGTCCCTCGGTCACCACCGGGTGATCCGGGTCTACCTGGACAAACCCGGCGGGGTGTCGGTGGACGACTGCGCCCGTTTCAGCCGACGGCTCGCGGACGCCATGGACATGAACCAGATCATCCCGGGGGCATACATGCTCGAAGTGAGCTCGCCCGGGCTCGAACGTCCCATCCGGACGCTCGAACACGTCCAGCGCTTCGCTGGACAGAGGATCAACTTGCAGACGCACGATGCACGGGACGGCCGGCGCCGCTGGGAAGGCGTGCTGCTCGGCCCCGTGGACGGGCGGGCAGGGGTACGCACTGACGAAGGCGACGAACAGTGGTTCGAGTGGGCCGAGGTCCGAACGGCTCGCTTGGTGGTCGATCCGTGGGCGGGGCTGCGCCAACCCAAGGCGCGCACGTCCGGGAAGGCCAAGCGGGGAGGGGAATAGATGAACAACGAGATCCTGGACGCGCTGAGCCAGATCACGCGCGAGAAGAGCGTCGATCGTCAGATGCTGATCGAGACGCTTGAAGCCGGGTTGGCGAGCGCGGTGCGCAAGAAGCACGGCGCCACCGCGGATGTCGAAGTGCGATTCAACGACAAGACCGGCGGGCTGGATTGCGCGCTGCGCTTCAGCGTGGTCGAAACGGTCGAGGATCCCGCGTTCCAGTGGACCATCGAGAAGGCGCGCTCGCACAAGCCGGACGTCCAGGTGGGTGATGTCGTCCGCATCCCGCTCAGCATCGCCGAGTTCGGCCGCAACGCCATCCAGACGGCGAAGCAGGTGCTCATCCAGCGCGTGCGCGAAGCCGAGCGCGACAAGGTGTTCAAGGAGTACTCCGACAAGGTCGGCACGCTCGTCCGCGGTGTGGTGCAACAGGTCGACCGCGGCAACGTCATCGTGAAGCTCGACTTCTCCGAAGGCCTGCTGCCGGCCCGCGAGCAGATCCCCCGGAGCTACCACCGCCAGAATGATTACGTTCGCGCCGTGGTGCTCACCGTGGACCGCTCCGCGAAGGGCCCGCAGGTCATCATGTCGCGCACGCATCCCGACTTCCTGCGCCGCCTGTTCGAGAGCGAAGTGCCGGAGATCGCCGATGGCATCGTCGAAGTGAAGGCGGTGGCCCGGGAGGCCGGCGCGCGTTCCAAGATCTCGGTCTTCTCCACCGACCCGCGCGTCGACGCCGTCGGTTCGTGCGTCGGGCTCAAGGGTTCGCGCGTCCAGAGCATCGTGCGCGAACTGGGCGGCGAGCGCATCGACATCGTGCCGTGGTCGGCGGATCCGGCCGTGTTCGTGTCGCGCGCCCTGGCGCCGGCCCGGGTCGGCGACGTCAAGGTGAACGAACTGGACAAGCGCATGCTCGTGGTGGTGGCGGACGACCAGCTGTCGCTCGCCATCGGCAAGGGCGGGCAGAACGCGCGGCTCGCCGCGCGGCTCACCGGCTGGAAGATCGATCTGGTCTCCAAGACCGATGAAAAGAAGCGCACGGACCAGGATCGCGCCAGCCGCGTCGAAGTCGAGGTGCTGGGACTGGGCGAGGCGACCACCGAGAAGCTCATCAGCGCCGGTATCGAGACGGTGGACGAGCTGCTGGCCATGCCGCTCGAGAAGTTGGTGGAGATCCCGGGCTTCGGCGAGAAGACCGCCGAGAAGGTCCTCGCCACCGCACAGGAATACGTCGCCGCGCATCCAGTCGCCGCATCGGGCGAAGCGGTCACCGAGTTGGAGTTCACGCCTGAGATGGAGCCCGTTGACGGCCTCGAAGCCGACGCAGATGCGCCGTCTGACGCCGCGGAAGGAGAGCCTCATGCCCAATGATCCCGCGGCCAAGAAGCTGCGTATCTATGAAGTCGCCAAGGACCTTGGCATGTCGAGCGAGGTGATCCAGCGGATCGCCAAGAAGCTCGGTGTCGAAGTGAAGAACCACATGAGCACCATCCCGGCCGAGATCGTCGTGCAGGTGCGTGCGGAACTCGGCAAGTCGAAGGCGCAGGCGCGCGAGGAAGTGCAGCGCCAATTGGAGCATGAGGCGCAGCGTGCGCGCGACGACAAGGCGCGCTCTGCCGCGGCTCACGCCGCCCAGCATGCCGCGGCCCAGGCTGCAGCGCAGGCCCAGCACGCCGCCGCCCAGGCGCGCGCCGTGGCTGCCGCTGCGGCGGCCGCGGCGGCTTCGGCTGCGGCCGCAGCAGCGCCGCCCAGTTCGCCCGCCCCGGGTCCGGATGCGCCCGCGAGCCCGGCGAGCCCCGCGG
>JANMAX010000198.1:0-8066 GCA_031360075.1 bacterium
CTGGATGTGCCGGTGAAGACGGCGGCTGCCGCTGCCGAGGCGTTGGGCTGCACGACAGCACAGATCGTCAAGTCGCTGGTATTCCGCGGTGCCGCGAGCGGCGTGCCCGTGCTGGTGGTGGCGAGCGGCGGCAATCGCATCAGTGAAGCCAGACTCGCGGCGCTCATGGGCGAGCCCGTCGTCCTGGCGGCTCCCAGGTTCGTGCGCGAGGTGACGGGATTCGCCATCGGCGGCATCCCGCCCATCGCGCACGCGCGGAAGCTCGACACCATCGTCGAGGGCACCCTGCTCACACTCGGCGGACTGTGGGCCGCAGCCGGGCATCCCAACTCGCTGTTCGCGCTCAGCGCCGACGAACTCGTGCGCATGACGCAGGGCCGGGTCGCCGAGGTCGCCGAATGAGCACCGTCGCGATCCTGCTGTGCGCCGGCCGGGGTGAGCGCCTGGCGGCCGGGCTGCCCAAGGCATTCGTGCCGCTGGCGGGCCGGCCGCTGTTCACGTGGAGCCTCGAAGCGCTGCAGCAGTGCGAGGCCATCGACGGCATCGTGCTGGTGGGCCCGAAGCGCACCCTGCGCGAACTCATCGCCGCCAGTGGCTGTTCGAGTGCGAAGATCGTGGGCTGGAGCGAGGGCGGCGAGCAGCGCCAGTATTCCGTGGGCCGCGGCCTGCACGTGCTGCCCGAACACTGCACGCACGTCGCGGTGCACGATTCGGCCCGCGCGCTGGTGACGCCCGAGGTGATCGCGCGTGCCGTGGCGGGAGCGCGCGAGCATGGCGCGGCCATCGCCGCGGTGCCGCAGGCCGACACGCTGAAACAGGGTACACTCGGGCTCATCACCGGTACCGTGCCGCGCGCCGGCCTGTGGGCCGCGCAGACGCCGCAGGTGTTCCGCCGTGACTGGCTCGAACGCGCGCACCGCGACGCCACCGAGGTGGCCACCGATGACGCAGCGCTCGTGGAATGGCTCGGCCACCCGGTGCACCTGTCGCTCGGAGAAGCGCTCAACTTCAAGATCACCACGGCTGCCGATCTGGCGCTGGCCGAAGCCTGGCTGGCGCGGCGGACGGTCACGAATACTCCCAAGGAGAACGCATGAGCATACGGGTGGGGATGGGGTACGACGTGCATCGCGTGCAGGCCGGGCGGCCGCTGATCCTGGGCGGCGTGCACTTCGAGAGCGACTGGGGTCTGGAAGGGCACAGCGATGCCGACGTCGTGCTGCACGCCATCGCCGATGCGCTGCTGGGTTCGGTCGGACTCGGGGACCTGGGCGAGCACTTCCCACCCGGTGACCCGCAGTGGAAGGACGCCTCGAGCCTGAACCTGCTCACCCGGGTCGGCCGCATGCTGGGCGACAAGGGCGCGCGCGTCACCAACATCGACGTCATGGTGATCGCCGAAGCACCCAAGCTGGCGCCGCACCGTGCCACCATGTGCAGCAACATCGCCTCGGCGCTCGGCATCGACGCCGAGCGTGTGAGCGTGAAGGCGACCACGAACGAGACGCTGGGCGCGCTCGGCCGGCGCGAAGGGCGGGCCGCGATGGCGGTGGTGTTGGTCGAGCGGCCGTAGGTTCCTGAGCGCACACGGATGACTAAGCCCCCGGCGGGAGCGATCCCCGCCGGGGGCGACTTCTGGTCGCGCGGACCGGTTCCCGGCCGCGGGTGCCAAGGCTACAGCAGCACGAGGCGGCGGATCTCGCTGCGCGAGGGCGTGCGCAGCTGCACCAGGTAGAGCCCGGGCGGCAATGCGTGCCCGCGTACCCGGCCGTCCCACGACACATGATGCTGCCCGGGTTCGCGCACGCCATCCTCGAGCACGGTGACGATGCGGCCCGCGGCATCGACGACCTGGAGCTGCACGTGTTCACGGCCGGCGAGTGTGTAGGCGATGCTCGTGGCGCCGTGCGGCGCGGGATTGGGTGACGGGCGCGCCAGTGACGCCGTCGCGGGCACCGCGCCCGGATCGACGCCGAGCAGCCCGAAGCCCAGCCGGCCGGCGGAGTCCACGCCCTGCGCATAGATGTCCGGGGACGACGAGTTGCGCGTGTCGCTCCACGCCACCACGACGCCGCCGAGCCCCGTGCCGGCATTCGCCGAGATCGCCAGGCCTGCGCCCTGGTTGGGAGCGCGGCACACGGGCACGCCGGACTCGTACCAGTCGTGGATGCCCCCGGGGATGATGTGCTGCGCGAACACGTCGAACAGCGGTGTGAAGTTCGACGATAGCCCGCGCTGGTCGTCGAACCACGCCACGATGCAGCCGTTGCCGTTGTCGCGGGTGATCACCGCGCCCATCTGGTTGGAGAGGATGGAGGACACGCGGATGCCCGCGGGCGCGAAGTACAGCACGCCGGTGTCGCGGATGCGCTGCACCCAGAGCGGGCTCTTGCCGCTCGATGGTTCGAGCACGTTCACGATAGCGTATGCGCCCCCCAGGCCATCGGCACATACGCCGATCAGGCCACTCCGGCCGGGCGGGAACAGGCGCAGGCCGGCGCCGGGCCACAGCGCGGCACCGGTCGCGCCCAGGCGCTGCCCACGGACGTCGCCGGTGCCGAGCGAGTCGGCGTCCCACATGAGCAGGCAGTCGTCCGCACCCGTGGCGACGAGCATAGGGTTGATGGCGTTCTGGGCCGAGCCCGCGACCAGGATGCCGTTGGCGGCCCACTGCAGCGTGCCCGCGGCATTCAGGGCCTGCGCGTACAGGTCGGTGCGAAATCCCTGCCGCGTGTCTTCCCACGCCACCACGAAGATGCCCGAACTCTTGCGCACCACCATCGGACGGTACTGGTCGAGCGCGTTGACGCACAGCGCCTTGCCCGCCGTACCCCACTGCATCGCACCGCTGGCGTTCAGGCGCTGCGCGTGGATGTCGCTCGAGAGGCCCGGCTGGGAGGCCCATGAGATCACGGCGCCGCTGGCGCCGTCGGCGGCCAGGCAGAAATAGGTGACCTGGCTGCTCGTGGTGGCCACCGCCATGCCCGCGCTCGCCCACAGGCGGGTGCCGAGCGAATCGATGCGCTGCGCGAACAGGGCATTCGCACCATTGCGGTTGTCGATCCACACCACGATGGCCCCGCCGGCGCCATCACTCACGGCCTTGGGCAGGATCTGCGCGGAGATCACGGGCTGCACGCACACGAGATTGCCGTCGTTGGTCCACAGCGGCACGCCCTGCGAGTTCACCCGGCGGGCGAAGACGTCGAAGTCGCCGGCGCGGTCCTCGTACCAGACCACGATCGCGCCACCACTGGCATCGGGGATCGCGGCGCTGACCTGCGAGCTGAATGCCGTCGTGCACAACGGCACGTTGATGGAAGGGTCGGGCGGCCACGCGGCAACAGCCGGTGGCGCGGACACGAGCGCGGCGGTGGTGAGGAGCGCGAGGATCGCCGGAAGGACCCGGCATCCAGACGGCATGCGCGCGACGGACGACATGGAAGGCCTGACGAGGGGGGAGGGTTCGAGCACTGGACCCGTGGCTGAGCAACGGTCGGGGATCCTGCGATGCAATAACGATAGAGGTGGGGGTCTCGTCCGAGCCAGTCAAATCGCGCCGATCCGGTGCCCCAGCGCGCCGGATCCGCGTTGAGACCGGGTGTTCCATGCATTTCGCATGCTGGGTGCAGCCGAGGCGCGGTTGCTTTAGCCTCGCGTGCATGACCTCGACCCCGAGCTCGACCCCGACCTCCACCGCACCGGCCCCGGCTGAGCGCCCCGTGCGCGTTCGTTTCGCCCCGAGCCCGACCGGCTGGCTGCACGTCGGCGGCGCCCGCACCGCCTACTTCAACTGGCTCTACGCGCGCAAGCACGGCGGCGCGTTCGTGCTGCGCATCGAGGACACCGACGTCGAGCGCTCGACCGCCGCGAGCGAGCGCGGGGTGCTCGAGGACCTGCGCTGGCTGGGTCTGACGTGGGATGAGGGTCCCGATAACGGCGGCCCGCACGGCCCCTACCGCCAGAGCGAACGGCTCGAGCTGTACCGCGCGCATGCCGACCCACTGCGCGCCGCGGGCCAGGTCTACCGCTGCTTCTGCACCGACGCCGAGCTCGATGCCGAGCGCGCCGCCGCCACCGCGGCCGGCCGCCCGCCGCAGTACAGCGGACGGTGCCGCACGCTGGCGAGCGCGGCGGCCGACGCGCGGGCCGCGGCCGGCGAGCCGCACAGCCTGCGCTTCGTCGTGCCGGCGAACGAGCAGGTGCTGGACGACGCGGTGCGTGGCCGGGTGACGTTCCCCGCCGGCATGGTCGGCGACTTCGTGGTGCTGCGTTCCAACGGCCTGCCGACCTACAACTTCGCGTGCGTCGTCGACGATCATCTCATGGAGATCTCGCACGTCCTGCGCGCCGAGGAACACCTGGCGAACACGCCGCGCCAGCTCATGCTGTACGCCGCGTTCGGCTGGCCGCCGCCGGCGTTCGCGCACGTCGCGCTGATCCTGAACTCCGACCGCACCAAGATGAGCAAGCGTGCGGGCGAGGCCGCGGTGGCGGTGGGCGACTGGCGGCGCGCCGGCTACGTGCCCGAGGCCCTGCTGTCCTACCTGGGCCTGCTCGGCTTCCATCCCGGGGACGACCGCGAGGTGCTGACGCGCGCGGACATGACCGCGGCGTTCGTGCTGGACCGGCTGGGCAGCAGCGGTTCGGTGTTCGACCCCGCCAAGCTGGCATGGATGAACGCGCACTGGCTGCACGAGGCCCCGGGCGCCACGCTGCAGGCGTGGGCGCTGCGAGCCGGCTCCGATGCCCCGGACTTCCTGCCCGAATCCGTGCGCGCCTGGCCGCTGGAACTGCGCATGGCCGTGCTCGAGGCCGTGCGCGGCAATCTGGCCACGCTCGCCGACCTGCCGCGCGAACTGGCGCCGTTCGTGGACGAAGTGCCGCTGCCCGAGCCCGCGGCCGAACAGGCGCTGGCCGCCGCCAGTGCCGCGGCGGTGTGCGCGGCGGCCGCGGCCGCGTTCGCGGAGCTTGCGGACTGGCGAGCGGAAGGGGTTAAATCCGCGGTCCGCACGGTGGGCGAGACACTTGGCATCAAGGGGCGCGAGCTGTTCCAGCCGATCCGCGCCGCGCTCACCGGACGCACGCACGGACCCGAGCTGCCGCTGATCGCGGCGCTGCTCGGTCGCGAGCGCTGCGTCACCCGGCTCGAACGTGCAGGCGTTCGCCCGGCGGCGGAACGGGAATGAACCACACGAGCATGTGGATGAGCATCTGGATGAGCACGTGGATGAGCACGTGAATGAGCACAGGGGCGAGCAGGCAGCGGCCGTATCACGACACACCACCACAGGGAAGGAGTGGACGATGAAGGTCGCGGTGCTCATGGGAGGGCGCTCGAGCGAGCGCGAGATCTCGTTGCGCACGGGGCAGGGGGTCGCGCAGGCGTTGCGCAATCTCGGCCACGATGTCACGTCGGTCGATGGCGCGGATGGCACCGTGCTGCCCGCCGGCAAGGAAGAAGCCGGCGCGCCCAAGCGCGAGGCCGTGCTCAAGCTCCCGCTCTCGGCCATGCTGACCGCGGTGCAGTCACCGGCCGTGCAGGCCGCCGACGTCGTGTTCATCGCGCTGCACGGCACGTATGGCGAGGACGGCATCATCCAGGCGGCGCTGGAACTCGCCGGCAAGACCTACACCGGCTCGGGTGTGCTCTCGAGTGCCATCGCCATGGACAAGGCGATGAGCAAGCGCGTCTTCGAGCGCGAAGCCATCCCGACGCCGCACTGGATCGTGCTCGAGCACGGCGTCGCCGGCCGCAGCATCGACACCAGCCTGCTGGGCGGCTATCCGCTGGTGGTGAAGCCCAACGCCGAGGGCTCCACCGTCGGGCTCACCATCGTCAAGCACCCGTCCGAACTCGATGCGGCGCTCGAGCGAGCCGGCAAGCACGATTCGCAGATCCTGGTCGAGCAGTACATCGCGGGCCGCGAACTCACCGTGGCCGTGGTCGGCGAAGAGGCCTATCCGATCGTCGAGATCGCGCCCAGGAGCGGGTTCTACGATTACGAGTCCAAGTACACCAAGGGCAAGACCGAGTACACCTGCCCGGCGGCGCTCGACAAGGAACTCGGCCGCCACGTCCGCGAGCTGGCGGTGGAGTGCGCCGCCGTGCTCGGCTGCCGCGGCGTCGTGCGAGTCGATGTGCGCCTGACCGAGGAGGATGAGCCTTACATCCTCGAGGTCAACACCGTGCCGGGCATGACCCCCACGAGCCTCGTGCCGATGGCGGCGGCGGCCAAGGGTGTCACCTACGATCAACTGGTGGGCCGCATGGTCGACATGGCACGGGCCGACGCGAAGAACGCCCGGGCCGGCGCGCACTAGCACCGTCAATCGCGCGGCCGCTGCGCGCCGCACCGCCGCTCGCGGCGGATCCGCTGCGAACTTCGAGTCCGCTGAACCAGCCCCGAACGGGCGGAGATCCCATGGACCGCACCCTGGCATTCCTCAAGGAACTCGTCGATGCACACGGCGTCCCCGGCTTCGAGGAGGACGTCCACAAGCTCATGCAGAAGCAGTTGAAGGGCGTCGGGAAGTTCAGCAAGGACCGGCTCGGCAGCTTCATCTGCGAGAAAGTAGGCGATGCCAAGGGCCCGAAGGTCATGCTGGCCGGCCACCTGGACGAAGTCGGTTTCATGGTGAAGAGCGTCACGAAAGAGGGCTTCGTGAAGTTCCTGCCCCTGGGTGGCTGGTGGGGGCACGTCGTGCTCGGGCAGCGCCTGATCATCAAGACGCGCAAGGGCGACATCCTCGGCGTGGTGGGCAGCAAGCCGCCGCACGAGTTGCGCGACGAAGACCGCAAGAAGGTCATCGAGATCAAGGACATGTACATCGACGTCGGGGCCGCGAGCGACTGGGACGTCAAGAAGAAGCTCGACATCCGCCCCGGCGACCCGATCGTGCCGGACTCGTCGTTCGCGGTCATGGCGAACCCGAACCTGCTGCTCGCGAAGGCGTGGGACAACCGCATCGGCTGCGCGCTCGCGGCCGAGACGGCCCGCCGGCTCGTGGGCCAGAAGCACCCGAACGTGCTGTACGCGGTCGCCACGGTGCAGGAGGAAGTCGGCCTGCGCGGTGCGAAGACGTCGTCGAGCAAGGTGCGGCCGGATGTCGGCATCGCGCTGGACGTCGGGATCGCGCACGATACTCCCGGCACCGAAGGGGACGAGAAGCTGGGGGGAGGACCGCTGCTGGTCATCTACGACGCCACCAGCATCCCGAACCGCCGCCTGCGTGACCTCGTCATCGAGACCGCCGAGGAGCACAAGATCCCGCTGCAGTTCGAAGCCGTCGAGCGCGGCGGCACCGATGCCGGCCGCATCCACATGTCCGGCGAGGGCGTGCCCTCGCTGTCGATGGGTGTGGCGGCGCGTTACATCCACAGCCATGTCAGCATCATCGACCGCCGCGACTACGAGGCCACGGTCAAGCTGCTCGTGGCGGTGGTGAAGCGGCTCGACCGGAAGACCGTCGAGGCGCTGGTCTGATGCGGTCCGGCGGGCGCGCGGACGGCCCCCCCGCGCCGCCGGGGCTCCCGGCATGATCGGGTATCTGCTCGCGGCCCCGGCACGCAAGCTCTGGAATCTGCCGCCGTGGCTGACGCCCGATCCCGAGCAGATCGGCGTGCTGGTGGCTCGCCTGCTGCTCACCGTGCTCGCGGCGTGGCTGGCGCAGCGCGTGCTGTTCGTGCTCGTGCAGCGTGGCGAGAAGTGGCTCGTGCGCGCGGCGCGCGAGACCGGACACGGTGTGCAGCGCGCGCGCACCATCGGCCAGCTGTTGCGCAACTCGGTCACCGTGCTGATCGTGGCGTGGACGTTCGTGCACGTCCTGGAGATCTTCGGCTGGGACGTCAAGCCGCTGCTGGTGGGCGCCAGCATCCTCGGCGCCGCACTGGGCTTCGGTGCGCAGTTCCTGGTGCGCGACATCATCGCCGGCACGTTCATCTTCATCGAGGACCAGTTCGTGGTCGGCGACACCATCGAGGTGAACGGTGTGGCCGCCACGGTGGAAGCCGTCACGCTGCGCAGCACGCGGCTGCGCGACTTCCACGGCCGCGAACTGCACGT
>JANMAX010000242.1:0-7014 GCA_031360075.1 bacterium
GCCAGGTGCCCACGGCGAGCCGGCCGGCATGGCCGCTCACGGTGGACGCCGGCCAGTGCGGCAGGTCGCGCGTGCTGAACAGCTCGGCGCCCGGGATGGCATCGCCCACGCCGCCCAGACCCGAGCCAAGCGTGAGCCCGACCTGCGGCACGAGCGGCGTGCGCTCGCGGATCGCGGCAACGGCGTCGGCGACGCGGGCTTCGATGTCAGCGGTCGGGATCGCGGGCGTGATGCGCATGGGCCGCATCGTAGCGTAGCCCGGGCGCGGGGCGCGACTCAGACCGCGACGCAAACCGCGACTCCGACCGCGACTCCGTGCGCGACCCAGACCGCGACCTAGCCCGCGACGCAGCCCGCGACTCAGGCGGCACGGCGGTCCTGCGGCTGGCCCCGACCGTCGTGTCGGCCGCGCATCTGCTACCGAGTCCAGACCCGATGACTCAGGCGTTCTCCGGATCGAACGGTGTGCCCAGTGAACGCGGCGGCGTGGCGCGTCCGATGAATCCGGCCAGCGCCAGCATGGTCACGGCGTACGGCAGTGCCTGCAGCAGCGGGCTCGGGAAGCCGCTGCCCTGGAGCGCGATCTGCGCGGCTTCGGTGGCGCCGAACAACACACAGGCCGCAGCCGCGCCCGCCGGGTGCCACTTGCCCACGATCATCGCCGCGATCGCGATGTAGCCGCGGCCGCCGGTCATGCCGTCGGTGAACGAGTGCTGCTCGCTCGCGAGCCACGCGCCCGCGAGCCCGGCGAACGCGCCGCACAACAGCACGCCCGCCCAGCGCAGGCGCGTCACCGACAGCCCGAGCGCCGCCGTGGCGGCGGGCAGTTCGCCTGTCGCGCGCAGGCGCAGGCCGAACGGCGTGCGGAACACCAGCCAGCTGGCGAACGGCAGCAGCAGCAGGGTCAGCGGCACGAGCGGCGTGGCGAGCAGCGGCCCGAGTGCGGGCACGTGCACGAGTGCGCCAATGGGCAGGTCGGGCAGGCCCACCACCCGCGGCGAGTTGCTCGACGAATGAAACACGGTCACCAGCACGAAGCGCGTGAGCCCCGCGGCCAGCAGGTTCAAGCCGATGCCGCTGGTGATCTGGTCGGCGCGGAACGTCACCGTGACAAGCGCGTGCAGGGCCGCGGTGGCCACGCCCGCGAGCACGGCGCACAACAGGCCCAGCCACGGATCGTGCAGGTACCAGGCCCCCAACACATAGGCGAGCGCGCCGTGCAGCATGATGCCTTCGAGCGCCAGGCACACCACACCGCCGCGCTCGCTCAGCGAACTGCCCATGGCCGCGAGCGCGTAGGGCACGGTGATGCGCAGCGTGGCCGCGGCGAACAGCAGCATGACATCGAGCGTCATGAGGCGCGCTCCGGGGTGCCCGGCCGCTGGCCGTGCGGCTGGCCGTTTTGCTGTCCAAGCCCCTGGCCGTGTCGCTGGCCGACTTGCTGGCCATCTCGCTGGCCATCTCGCTGGCCGTGTTCCTGTCCAAGCCCCTGTCCGTCTCGCTGGCCGTCTCGCAGGCCGTGCCGCTGTCCAAGCCGCTGGCCGTGTTGCTGGCGCACGCGGGAATCCATGCCGTGGGCGCGCATCACCGTGCCCGCTTCCGAGCCCAGCGCTCGAACAATGCATGCGCGCTGATGGCGAACAGGATCACGAGCGCGCGCAGGATGTTCACCAGGTCGCTCGGCACGCGCTGGTTCACCACCAGCCCGCCGTACGCCAGTGCGCCGAAGAACAGCGCGGCGATGAGCACGCCGAGCGGATGATTGCGGCCGAGCAGCGCGACCGCGATACCCATGAAGCCCGCACCGGCGGTGAAGTCGAGTTCGAACCAGTGTTTGTAGCCCAGCACGAAGCTGGTGCCACCGAGCCCCGCGAGTGCGCCCGAAAGCGCGAACGTCTGCACTTGCGCCAGTCCCGTGCGCACGCCGGCGTACTCGGCGGCGCCGGGGTTCAGGCCGAGCACGCGCGTTTCATAGCCCGCGCGCATGCGGAACAGGTACACGCCGAGCGCCACCGCGAGCAACAGTCCCAGCACGAGCGTGAAGTTGGCGGGCGAGCCCTTGAGCGAGGGCAGCAGCACGTCGAGCCGTGGCACCCACGCGGCCGGCGCGATCTCGCGCGTGCGCACCGTGGCGTGCACGAACAGCGTGCGGCCCCACCATGACACCAGCGCGAACGCGATGAAGTTGAGCATGATCGTGTTGATCACCTCGTGCGCGCCGAAGCGCGCCTTGAGCGCGCCGGGAATCGCACCCCACGCCGCGCCCGCGAGTGCCGCCGCAAGCAGGGCGGCGAGCAGCAGGAGCGGACCCGGCAGATGAACGTACGCGCCCACCAGTGCGGCGGCGAAGCCGCCCAGGTACATCTGGCCTTCCACGCCGACATTGAACAGTCCGGCGCGGAATGCCAGCGCCACCGCGAGCCCCGCGAACAGCAGCGGCGTGGACTTGAACAGCGTCTGTCCGATGCCGTAGCCGGTGCCGAGCGCCTGTTTCACGAGCAGCGTGTAGACCTCGACCGGCGACTGGCCGACCGCGGCGATGAGCACGCCGCCCGCGACCAGCGCCAGCAGCACGGCCACGACCGGCGCGAACGCGGTGAGCGGGACCGCGGCCGGAGGCGCCACATCGCGCGCGCCCGCGGGCTGCTGCGGTGGCAGCGGCGTGCTCATGCGCGCGGGGACTCGTCGTGCGAAGTGCTGCCGGCGCGCGGCGCGCTCCCCGCGGCCGGAGGCCGCGAGAGATCGAAAGGCATATCGATCGGTACGGCCGCGCCGCGCCCGGTCATCCACAGCCCCAGCGTGCGTTCGTCCGTGGTGGCGGGCGTGGTCTCGTGCACGATGCGTCCGCCGGCCATCACCACGATGCGGTCCGAGAGCGCCAGGATCTCCGACAACTCGCTCGACACCAGCAGCACGCCGAGTCCGGCATCGCGCGCCGCCAGGATGCGCCGGTGCAACGCATCGACCGCGCCCAGATCCACACCGCGTGTGGGGTGCGCGGCGATCAGCGCGCGCGCATCGCGTGTCAGTTCGCGCGCGGCCACCAGTTTCTGCTGGTTGCCCCCCGAGAGCCGCCCCGCGATCGCGCCCGGGTCCGCGGGGCGCACGTCGTAGTCGGCGAGCGGCTGGCGCGCATGCTCGAGCAATGCCGCACCGCCCAGCCAGGGTCCGTGCGAGCGCTCGCGCTGCCGGCCCAGCACGAAGTTCTCGGCCGACGTCATCTCGCGCACCATGCCGCGCCGCAGCCGGTCGGCCGGAATATGCGCCAGCCCGGCTGCGGTGTGCGCGCGCGCACCGCGGCCGCTGACGTCCTGCCCCGCGATCAGCACCTGCCCGGAGTCGGCCTTGCGCAAACCCGCCAGGCATTCGGCCAGTTCGTGCTGGCCGTTGCCCTCGATGCCCGCCACGCCGACGATCTCGCCCGCGCGCACGGTCAGCGACACGCCGGCCACCGCCGGCAGGGCGCGGCTCGAACGCACGTGCAGGTCGCGCGCTTCGAGCACGGTTCCGCCCGGAGCCCGCTCGGCGCGCGTGCCGAGCGGTGCGGGCACCCGGCCCACCATGAGCTCGGCCAGTTGCTCCTGCGTGAAGTCACGCGCCATGCCGCCGCCCACGACGCGCCCCGCGCGCATCACCGTGACGCGGTCGGCGAGCGCGGCCACCTCGGCCAGCTTGTGCGTGATCAGCACGATGACCGTGCCGGCGTCCCGCAGTTCGCGCAGCACGCCGAACAGCTCGTCGACCTCCTGTGGCGTGAGCACGGCCGTCGGTTCGTCCAGGATCAGCCCGCGCCCGCCGCGGTGGAGCGCCTTCAGGATCTCGACGCGCTGTTGTTCGCCCACCGACAGCCCCGAGATGCGCGCGTGCGGATGGATGGGCAGCCGGTAGCGCGCCGAGAGTTCCGCCACCACGCGCTCGGCGCTGGCGGGCGCGAACGCGCCCAGGCGCTCGCGCGGCTCACGGCCGAGCACGATGTTCTCGGCCACGGTGAGCGTGTCGACGAGCAGGAAGTGCTGGTGCACCATGCCGAGCCCCAGCCGCATGGCGTCACTCGGCGTCCCGATGCGCACCGGCTTGCCGTCGATGCTGATCTGCCCGGAGTCCGGCGGCAGCAGCCCGTACAGCACCTTCATGAGCGTGCTCTTGCCCGCGCCGTTCTCGCCCACCACGGCATGCACTTCGCCGGCGTACAGGTCGATCGAGACGCCGTCATTGGCGAGCACGGTCCCGCAGCGCCGCGAGATGTCGCGCAGTGTGATGGCGGGGGCGGGCACGACCGTCGGGGGCACCATGAGGGCGGCGAGCGTACACGCGCGGGCGCGGACGGAGAAGCGTTGGCGAAGTTCACGGCCGCAGCCCGTGACCAGCGGCCGTGCCGCGCTGGGGGCCGGTGGTCGTACGCGCCCGATTCGTCGCGCGGGCGGAGCCGCACGCGTGCGAGCGCGCCCCGATCCGTGGCGTTTATCGCTTTGTCGGACCCGCTCCGGTGTGCCATCTTGAGCGGCCCAGCCTGCCCTGCAACCATCCTGTCGGAGGACGCACCGTGCTTCGCTCATCCCCCTGGACCCTCCTTCGCGGCCTTCTAAATGCGCTCGCGCTCACTCTCACTGCTGCGAGCAGCGCTTCCGCCATCGGCGTTCCCACGCACGACCGGGTCGTCGTCGTGGTCATGGAGAACAAGAGCTACGACCAGGTGCGCACGAAGCCCTTCACCGCGAGCCTCATGGCGCAGGGCGCCACGTTCACGGTCGCGTTCGGCGTCGCGCGCCCGTCGCAGCCCAACTACATCGCACTGTGGGCGGGTAGCACGCTCGGCGTGACCACGAACAATTGTCCGGCGCTTCCGGCACCGCTCAGCGCCCCCAACCTCGGTCAGGCGTGCGAAGCCGCCGGCATCTCGTGGCGCGCCTACAGCGAGAACCTGGCGGTTGCCGGCTCGGCCGCGTGCTCGTTCGACGGCTCGGTCTCGAGCGGGCTCTACACGCGCAAACACGCGCCGTGGACGCAGTTCACGAACCTGAATCACGCCAACGAGCGGCCCTACACCGACCTCGCGGCCGACATCGCCGGCGGCACGCTGCCAAAGCTGGTGTTCATCGTGCCCAACAACTGCCACAACAGCCACAACAGCACGACGCCCGGCTGTGGCGTGCTCGAGGCCGATGCCTGGCTCGCCGCGAACCTGCCGGCGGTCATCGGCGCCCTCGGGCCGCGCGGGCTGCTCGTGCTCACCTGGGACGAAGACGATGGCTCGGCGACGAACCACATCCTGACCACGTTCGTGGGCCCGCTGGTGACCCCGGGTTCGGTCTCGAACCAGCTGTTCACGCACTACGCGCTCGTGCGCACGATCACCGACGCGCTCGGCCTGCCGATACTGGGGAACACCGCGTCAGAAGTGCCCGCGGCCGGCGTCTGGCGGGCGGTCGTGCCGGCGCAGAAGCGCAGCTGGGGCCAGGTGAAGGCGCACTACCGGTAACGGCGGCGCCAGTCGCCAGTCGCACGACGAAGCCCCCGGCGCGTGAACTCCCGCCGGGGGCGTCGCGCGTCTGCCGCGCGCGTCTGCCGCGCGCGTGTGCCGCGTGCGTGTGCCGCGCGCGTGTGCTGAGCGCGCGTGCCGCGTGCGTGTGCTGCGCGCGCGTGCCGCGTGCGTGTGCTGCGCGCGTGTGCCGCGTGCGTGTGCTGCGCGCGTGTGTGCCGCGCGCGTGTGCTGCGCGCGTGTGCTGCGCGCGAGACTACGTCCGCCGCACCATCATGATCGTGACGTCGTCCTCGAACGGACTGCCGTCGCCGAACTCGCTCAGGTGGTGCAGCAGTTCGGCCACGGCGTCCTCGGCCGGCGTGCCCGCCGATGCCGCGAGCCAGGCGCTGAGCCGCTCGAGGCCGAAGATCTCGCCCTTGCCGTCCTCGCGTTCGATGACGCCGTCGGAGTACGCCACCAGCGCCGCACCGCGATCGACGTGCACGAAGCCCATCTTGTACGTCGCCCCCAGGTCCGGGCCCAGCAGCATGCCGCCCACGCTCAGTTCGCGCACGCCGCGCGAGTCGTGCAGCAGCGGTGGCGGGTGACCGGCGTTGATGTAGCTCAGGTTGCCATTGCGCTCGAGTTCGCCGAAGAACAGCGAGATGAAGCGTGACGTCAGCCCGCTCTGGTGGATGACGCGGTTCAGGCGTTCGACCATGCGCGTGATCTTCAGGTCGCGCTCGACGCCCATGCGCAGTCCCGTGGCGACGTCGCGCGCCTGCAGCGCGGCGGGCAGCCCGTGGCCCGAGGCGTCGGCGACCGCGAAGCCCAGCGTCTCGGGATCGACATCGTAGTAGTCGTAGAGATCGCCACCCACCGATTGCGCCGGCGTGCTGGCGGCGTAGACGTCGAAGCCCGCGAACTCGCGCCGGCCCGGTGGCAGCAGCGACATCTGGATGGTGCGCGCCTGTTCGAAGATATCCTCCAGACGGCCGCGCTCCAGACGCTGGCGGATGGCGTACACGATCGAGTTGAGCGCCGACAGCAGCTCGGCGCGCGTCGGCACCGTGCGCACGCCGTCGGGGCTGGCGGGGAACACCGCGATGAGCGGGCCATCGAGCGCGCCCACGGCGAACAGCCCGGTCCGTCCGGCGCTGGTGTCGCCGACCCACGGCAGTTCGCGGACGGGATCGGCGCCCTCGGGATGCAGGCGCGCGGTCAGCTCCTCGTGCAGGTCCGGACGGCCTTCGCCCCAGCGCTTGGCGGCCTGCAGCTTGCTGCCCATGCTGCCCTTGCGGTCATACAGGTGCACCGCCACCAGTCCCAGCGCTCCGCCCAGGTGCTCAAGCAGGCGCGGTGCCACGCGCATGGCGAAGCGCTCGCGCGTGCGCGCGCGCTCGCTGCCGGCGAACGCCAGTTCGATCTTCCGGTAGAACGCCTTGGACTCGATCATGGAACGGCCATCCTACGGGAAGATCCCCCGCACCTGTACGGCTTCGAGCACGCGCTGCACGGCGAGCACATACGCACCGCCGCGCAGGCTGCAGCCA
>JANMAX010000257.1:0-11051 GCA_031360075.1 bacterium
CCTGCTCCAGTCGCCGGACCTGCCAGTGCTTCGCGAACGTCAGCAGTTCGTCGCGGCGCACCGGGGCCACCGCCAGCTCTTCGAGCGAGACTCCCAGCTCGAGGTCGCGCCGCAGCGTGGCCAGTTCGCGGGACAGGTACGCCAACCCCTTGTTCTCGGTGAGCTTCTTCAGGAGCGCGGGCTTCTTCACTTCGGCAAGCCGGTCGTAGAGCGCGTCGAGCGAACCGAAGTTCGCGAGCAGTTCCACCGCGGTCTTCTCTCCCACGCCGGGCACGCCCGGGTAACCGTCCGAAGCGTCGCCCATCAGCGCCAGCACGTCACGGATGTGCTCCGGCCCCACGCCCCACTTGGCGCGCACGCCGGCCGGATCGAGGCGCACGTAGTCGTCACCCTTGGACTGCGGCACGAGCACGGTCACGGAACCGTCGACCAGTTGCAGCATGTCCTTGTCGCCAGTCACGAGCAGCACTTCGTAGCCCGCCTCGGAACCCAGGCGCGACAACGTCGCCATGACGTCGTCCGCCTCCATCCCGGGCTTCTCGATGACGGGCAGTCCGAGACAGCGCGCGAGGTCCTCGATCGGACTCAGCTGCGAGCGCAGGTCGTCCGGCATCGGCGGGCGGTGCGCCTTGTACTCGGAGTAGAGCTCGTGCCGGAATGTCGGCCCCGGTCCGTCCCACGCCAGCGCCCAGCGGTCGGGCTTCAGCTCGCGCCGGAGGCGCACCAGCATGTTCCCCATGCCGAATATCGCCGAGGTGTTCTCGCCACGCGTGTTCTTGAGCGGCCGGCCGATGAATGCGTAGTACGCGCGGTAGGCGAGCCCGAGTGCGTCGAGGACGACGAGACGCGGCACCGGGCGCCTCAGCGCTCGCGCCGGCAGACGAGCAGCTTGTTCGTGCCCTCGCCACGGCCGGCGCCGAGCGACAGCAGTGCGCGGTCCGCCGCGAGCAACACCACCGGCCAGCGATTCAGGAACCGCCACGCGCCCAGATGCTGGTTGAGCAGCACGTGCGTCGGCTGCAGGTCGGTCTGCCGCAGGCCCGCCTCGCCGAGCACGGCGAGGTAGCGAGCGAGCGGCCGCATGACGTTGTGCTCGGCCTGCACCGCGAATTCCGAGAACGCGTCCGTCACGAGAAGCAGGCCGCCGGGTGCCAGGGCGCCGGCCAGATGACGCAGCGCCGCTTCCCAGCGCGCCCCGTCGGTGATGTGATACAGCACATCGAACACGTTGATGAGGTCATACGGTCCGCCGGGCACGCCCTCGGCCACGTCGGCGCGTGCGAAGCGCTGTTCGGGGTAACGCTCGGCCAAGCGGTCGGCGCTGACCTGCGCGATGTCGACGCCCGTGTAGTGCGCGCCACGCCCGACGTAGAACTGCGTCCAGAATCCGGTGCCGCAGCCGACATCGAGCACGCGCTTGCCGTTCAAGGTCACGCCGGCACGCCGCAACGCGCGATCGAGCACTTCGGCACGCAGTTGGTAACAGGCCTTGTTGTAGGCCAGGGACAGCATGGTCTCGCCAGTGCCGCGCAAGTCGAACTGCTCGGACAAGCGCTGTTCCCAGAACTCCTGCGGGCGATAGCTCAACCGGATCTCCTCGGCGGCTTGCGTTGCGGATCGACATAAAGCTGATGGCGCGTGATGTATCGCTCCACCGCTTGCGGCACCAGGTAGCGCGAACTCCTGCCGGCGGCGGCACGCTCGCGCAACGCACTTGACGATACCTCGAGCCCCGGATTCGAGAGCCATACCACGCCGAGACCCCGTTTCGCCTCCCGGGACAAGACCCGCCGCCGCGAGCCGGGACGGCCTGCAACCACGAGCACGGCACGCGCGGCGATGTCGCCCGGCTCGCGCCAGCGGTCGAACGTCGCGAACATGTCGGTGCCCATGATCAGGTGCAGCCGCACGTCCGGCCACACCGCAGCGAGCGTGCGCACGGTGTCGGCGGTATAGGACGGCCCGCCGCGCCGCGCCTCGATGGTGGAAACCGTGAACGCGGGATTACCGCGCACCGCCAGCCGCGTCATCGCCACCCGATGGTGCACCGCCGACAGGCCGGCCGCAGCCTTGTGTGGCGGTGTACCGGCCGGCACGAACACGACCTGGTCGAGACTGAGCTCGAGCCGCGCCCATTCGGCGAGCGCGAGGTGACCGTGATGCGGCGGATCGAACGAACCGCCGAACACGCCGATGCGCTGACCCGTGCGGCTCGCGCGTGCGGACCGCGAGCGGCGCACGGGCGTGCGCTTCACGGCGAGACGCCGGCTGGCGTGCCCGGCGGCGGGGGCTCGTTGGGCACCGAGCGGCGGCGAACGGTGGACTTGCCCGGCTTCCACTTCGCCATCATGGCGCGCATCTTCGCGGCCCGGTCCCCGAGCGGCTTGCCCTTGAACTCGGCCTCGAGGTCGCGCAGGGTCGCGAGCGCGGTGTCGCGTTCGCCGAGCCGCGCGCTCGCGACCGCCCACCCGATGAGCGCATCGCCATAGAGCGGACTCTCGGAGTACTCGGTGAGCACATTGCGGAAGTACGTGCGCGCCGAGTGGTACTCCTTGAGCTTCACGTACAGGTCACCGGTGCGATAGAGCTTGGTGGCGAGCCGGGTGCGCGCCCCGGCGATGCGCCGTGTCGCCTCGCCCGCGAGCCAGTGCTCGGGATGGTCGCGCCGGAACGCCATCCATTGCTCGAGCGCCTGCAGCGTGTGCGTCTGGTCGAAGTCCGGGCCGCGGGACTGACCCCACAACGCCTCACCCAGACGGAACGCGGCGGAGGCCGCCGAGTCGCTCTCGGGATAGTCGCGCTGGAGCCGCTCGAAATCCGCCTGTGCGGCCAGGAAGTCCTTCGTCTTCAGATGGCAGAGCCCGAGCAGGTAAACGGCCTCGTCGACGTTGGCCGAGCCGCTGCCCGAGGTCGAGAACGGGCCGAGCACCTCGATCGCGAGCGAGGCGTCGCCCTTGGCGTACAGCCGCCGGGCGAGTTCGAGACGGCTGCCCTCGTCGTGGATCTGCGGCAGCACGGAACCTCCGCAGCCAGCCATGACGGCGAGGGCTGCGGCGAACACAAGACGCTTCATCCGGGTTTCCTTCGGGGAGCGAACGTGGGAGGACCGAGCGGCGGTCACGGACGGTTCTGGAAGAACAAGGCCACCAAGCCAGCCACGACGGCGACCACGACGATGGGCTCGAGCACCTTGTCGGCGTTGCGTTGCGGCAACTCGGACTTGAGATCGGGATAGCGAGCTTCCTCGACCATCGCGACCTGGCTGCGCGAGAAGCGATCGACGAAGTTCTGGCCAATGTCGCCTGTCCACAGCACGCGCGAGCTATTGGGATCACGCATCGTGACCGAACCCGTCACCAGGGACTGGCGCTCGATCTTGACGCGGCCGGGCAGGATGCCGACGAAGCGCAGGTAAGTGACTTTCGCCGAGCCGAGCGTGTATTCAAGCACCGGGTCTCCCGGGCGGCCGAACATGAGCTTCAGGCTGTCGTCGGGGATCGGCGTGCGGCGCACGGTGATGTCGACGCCGCGGCGCGACAGCGCCTTGAGCATGGCGTGCTCGATCACGAAGTTGAGCGGATGGTTCTGCGCCGGGGCGAGCACGGCGTGCGTCCCGGAGTCCACCAGCGCGTTGGCGAGCGCGTGCGACACAGCCGTGTCGGCGACGAACTGCGTCAGCTGCAGGTTGGTGTACGGCACGCGCGGGCCGCGCGAACGCACGACCGGCTCCAGGTAGGAATTCGCCACCGCCAGCGTGGAGTCCTCCGGCGGCTTGGGACCGCTGGCGTAACGGAACTTCTTCGCCTCTGCCGCGGGCACGAGCGAGCACAGGGCCAGCAACACCAGCGGCACGGCCAATTGGATCAATCGCATTCCGGTCTTCCTCATGTCAGCCGAGAATGTTCAGTGCGGGATCGGCGGGCCGGTCCACACGAGCGAACAGGTCGTAAGCCGCGGCTCCGGTGACGCGCACCGTCACCAGTTGCCCGGGCGTGAGCCCATCTCCATCCACCACCACGCCACCATCCACTTCCCACGCCATCCCCGCCGTGCGCGCCGCCCACTGGCCGCGTCCGGCAGGACCGTCGATCATCACCACGACGTGTTCGCCGATCCGCCGAGCGAGCCGGTCCCGCGACAGCAACTGCTGCCGGGCGAGCAATGCCGCCCGCCGCGTCCGGCGCACATGCAGCGGCACGCGCGGAGTCATCGCGAACGAAGGCGTCTCGGGCTCACGCTCGAACGTGAACACGACGACGTTCTCGAACGGCTCTTCCTCGATGTAACGCAGCAGGGTCTGGAAGTGTTCGTCCGTTTCGCCCGGGAACCCTACGATGAAGTTGGTCCGAAGCGCCACGCCGGGGATGCCGGCCCGGATCCGCTTCACGAGCGACCGGGTGTCGCGCTCGGTCATCGCCCGCGCCATGGTGCGCAACTGCTCCTGCGCGATGTGCTGGAGCGGCATGTCGACATACGGCACCACCCGCTTGGCGCGCGCCCAGGTCTCGATGAGCCGGTCGCTCCACAGGCGCGGATAGGTGTACTGCACCCGGATCCACGTGATGCCCTCGACCTGATCGAGCGCCGCGAGCAGATCGGCCAGTTCGAGCCCCCCCGGCAGGTCACTGCCCCACCCCGTGGTGTCCTGGCCGATGAGGTTCAGCTCCTTCACGCCGGCTGCGGCGAGCGCACGCGCCTCGGCCACCAGTTGATCGAGCGGCTTCGAGCGCTGGTCGCCGCGCAACTGCGGGATGATGCAGAACGTGCAGCGGTGGTCACAGCCTTCGCTGATCTTCAGGTAGGCGATGTGGCGCGGCGTGCTCAGCGCGCGCGGACTGCCGGCGTCGAGCGCCCCGCCGGGATCGGCGCGCAGCACGATGCGATCGTGCCCGCCCCCGAGCAGGTGGCGCGCAGCGCCGACGACCTCGTGCCACTGGCCGGTGCCGAGCACGGCATCGACCTCGGGGAACTCGGTCAGCAGCGACTCGCCGGCGCGCTGCGCCAGACAGCCGGTGACGATCAGGCCCTTCAGGCGCCGCTGGCGCTTGAGTTCGGCGAGCTGTCCGATCGCCGACTTGGATTCACGCACCGCGCTCTGCAGGAAGGCGCACGTGTTGATGACCGCGACATCCGCCTCGCCCGGGTCGGCCACGGTGCGGAAGCCGTCCTTCACGAGCGCGCCCAGCATGTGCTCGCTGTCGACCGTGTTCTTGGGGCAGCCGAGCGTGACGAACGCGATCGTCGGCGCGAGCGAGGCGGCCGCTCTGGCACGCGTCGTGGTTGCAGACGGCCTCGCGGCCGGCCGGCTGGCGGCCGTGCGCTTGGCCGCTGGACGCACGGCCGCCGTACCCTTCGCCGCGGGCGTCCGGAGCGCGGACCGCTTGCGCTCCGTCGTGCGGTGTGTGCCCTGGCGTGCGCTCATTCGAAGCCCTTCTGTTGCAGCCAGTGCTGGTCGACGAGGACTTCGCGCGCCTTACTGCCGTTGAACGAGCCGACCACGCCGAGTTGCTCGAGCTGGTCCATGAGCCGGCCGGCGCGCGAATAGCCGACCTTGAGCCGGCGCTGCAACAACGACGTGCTGCCCTGATTGTGCATGACCACGAGCTTTGCGGCCTCCGGGATCAGTTCGTCATCCATGAAGCCGTCGGCGTTCTCGCCGTCGCTGTCGAGTTCGGGCAACACGACCTCGGTCGCGAGTGGCGGCGGCAGCGCACTGACCGCGGCCTTGGCGCGCCAGAAGTCCACGACGCGCACGGCCTCTTCCTCGGTCACGAATGCGCCGTGCACACGATACGGATCGGCCTTGCCGGCCGGCAGGAACAGCATGTCGCCCATGCCGAGCAGGTTCTCGGCGCCGTTCATGTCGAGCACCGTGCGCGAGTCGACCTTGCTGGCGACCCGGAATGCGATGCGGCTCGGAAAGTTCGCCTTGATGACACCGGTGATGACGTCGACGCTCGGACGCTGCGTGGCGAGCACGAGGTGGATGCCGACGGCGCGCGCCATCTGGGCAAGCCGCGCGATCGGTTCTTCGACCTCGCCCGGCACCTGCACCATGAGGTCGGCGAACTCATCGACGATGACGACCACATAGGACAGCCGGTCCGGTCCTTTCTCCTCGATGTTCGCGGGCTTCAACTTGCCGCTCGAGACGCGCTCATTGTAGGTGTTGATGTTGCGCGCCCCGACCTCGGCGAGAAGCTTGTAGCGCTTTTCCATCTCGCCCACCGCCCAGCGCAGCGCGCGCGCGGCCTTCTTGGCCTCGGTGACCACCGGCATGACCAGGTGCGGGATGCCGTTGTACATCGAGAGCTCGACCATCTTGGGGTCCACCATGATGATCTGCAGCGTGCTCGGATCGTGCTGGAACAACAGTCCGGTGATGATGGAGTTGAGGCATACGCTCTTGCCCGCGCCCGTGGCACCCGCCACCAGCACGTGCGGCATGCGCGTCAGGTCGGCCACGAACGGCTGGCCGTTGACGTCGACGCCGAGCGGCACCTTCAACGCCGCCTCGCTCTTCTCATAGGCCTGGCTCGAGAGCACCTCACGCAGATACACCGTCCGGCGCCGCGCGTTCGGGATCTCGACGCCCACGGTGCCGCGCCCGGGAAGCGGGGCGATGACACGGATGCGAGAGGCGCGCATGGCCAGCGCCAGGTCGTCTTCCAGCGACACGATGCTGCCGACCTTGATGCCGGCCGCGGGCTCGAATTCGAACATGGTGACGACCGGTCCCGGATGGATCTCGGTGACCCGGCCCTCGATATCGAAGTCCGCCAGCTTCGCCACGAGCAGATTGGCTTGAGTCGTCAGGTCGGCCGCGGTCACGAGGTCCTCGGGCTGCTGCGGCAACTCGAGCAGCGACAAGGGCGGCAGCGCCTCGGTCGGAACCGGCCCGGAGGGCCGGGGTGGTTCCACGAACGCGCGCACCTTGGGCTTGGGCGGCGGCTTGATGAGCGGGACCTGGATGGCTCCCCTGGCCGCCTCGGCCGCCACGCCGTTGCCGCGCGACTCGCTCGCCGCGGCCGGCTTGGGCTCATTGCCGCGCCCGCTGATGCGGGGCGCGGGCGGCGGGCCGTCGTCCTCGAGGTCCTCTGCCAGCGCGACCGCACTCTTGCCCGGACGGCGGCGGGTGTCCAGGGCGTCCTTCGCCTTGTGCTTGGCGGCAAGCCGCTGCGACTCCGCGCGGGTCTCCTGCCAGGTGCCATAGGCGGACGCTGCACCCTGAGCGGGCTTCACGAGCGCGCCATGCATGAGCGCGCCGATCCAGTGAAAACCCAGCTCGCTGGCCGCGAGAGCGCTCGCGAGCAGCAGCGCACCGGCCACGACCCATGACCCGACCGAGCCAAGTGAGGTCTGCAGCGCCAGCGACGAGGCCAGCCCCCAGCCTCCCGTCCACGTCCAGCGCTCGAGGCCGGCGAGACCGAACAACGTACACACCTCGAACACCAGGAGCGCGGCGAGACCGGACTTGAGCAACAGCGGGCCCACGGGCTCATCGCGCAGCCGGTTCCACGCCCAGCAGCCCGCGAGCAACGGCACGAACAGACTGGCCACGTGGCCGAAGGCCCACGCCAGCGCCCACGACAACGCCGCGCCGACCGGGCCGCAGGCGTTCGGGCTCTGCCAGAAAGCCGCATCGGGCGCGGGCCTGTGGAACGTCGCGACACTCGCGGCGGCGAGCAGCGTGAACGCGGCGAGCAGGACGGCCAGGATCTGGCGCTGGCGCTTGGCGGAGATCGAGGAAGTGGAAGAGGCCACGATAGAAGAGGAGGTCCTGCACCCCGTTTCCATGGGTGGAACAGCCGCGCGTCGGCTGTTCCTTGAGCGTAGAACGGCCGGGTGGACCGTGCTCGCTGCCGCCCGCCTCCCTGGCAGGCTGCGCGGCATTGTGCCGCAGGGCGGGGCCCGGGGCAACGTCGCATCTGGCGCTGCCCGGCACGGCTCAGGCGTTGGGTGCGAGCGGGCCCGGAAGCCGTTAGGCTGCCGCGACATGGCCCGCTCCCACCCAGACCCGACCCGACCCGGTCCGAACCGGCTCGACTTCGCCCTGCCCGCGCTCGCCGTTGCGCTCGCACTTGCCCTGCGCCTGGTCCTGATGAGCGCCAGCAGCGGCCTGACCATGGACTCGCCGCTGTACGTGCGCATGTCCGAGTGGCTGGCGTCCGGACACCGCGAGGCCAGCCCCGCGCACCACGGCTACCCCATGCTGATGGCGGTCGCCGCGCGCGTCCTGCCGGGACGCGAGTTGCCCGGCCGGATGGTGTCGCTGCTCGCATCGCTCGTGCTGGTGATGAGTGTGTGGACCGTGGCGCGACGCCGGAGCTCACCGTGGCGCGCGTTCGTACCCGCACTGCTGGTCGCGCTGCACCCTCTGCTCGCGAGCTACGGCGTCGCCGTCATGACCGAGTCGGCGTTCATGGCACTGGCGTTCGGTGCGGTCGCGTTGCTCGACTCGGGGCGTACGCGCGCCGGCGGTGCACTGCTCGGTGCCGCGTGGTGGGTCCGGCCCGAGGCGGCGGTGATCGCGCCGTTCGCGATCCTCCTGACGCCGGTGCGCTGGCGCACCCGGCTGACCGCGCTGGCGCTGGCAGCATGCGTGGCGCTGCCCTACACCGTCGTACTGCGGGTGGAACAAGGCTACTGGTCGCTGACGCCCAAGACCGCGCTCGTGCGCGCACCGTTCGCGAACCGCCGCGCGGCGGAGTGGCGGCTCTCGGACACCACCGCGCTCGCCGACACGGTGGGACTCGGGCCGCGGCTCATGCGCGACGGCGCGGCGATCCTGCGCGCTTACCCCCCGGGACTCGGCGAACAGGGCAGGCAACTGCTGTCGGCCTGGCCATGGACACTGCTGGCACTTTCGCTGCTCGGGCTGACGCGCGCCGCCGGGCGCGGCCCCTGGCTCGCGTTCCTGGTGCTGCCGTTCGTCTACCCGCTGCTATCCGCGCCCGCGGACCTGCGGTTCGCACAACTGCTGGTGCCGGCGCTGGCCGTGCCCATCGCCGCGGCACTCGGCATGGGCGCGTTCGGGGTCACGATGCGCGCGGGACTCAGCACGCTGGGGCTGGCGTTCTCGCTCGGCTCGGTGTGGATCGGCGCCGCGGGACAGCGCGCGCGCGCGTTCGATGACGGCCCGATGTCCGCGATGCGCGGCGCCGGCGCATGGCTTGCGGCGCACACGCCCGAGAGCGCGGTGATCATGGACCGCAAGAGTTACGTGCCGTTCTTCGCGAATCGCAAGCACGTGCAATTGCCGGACGAACCACTCGGCACACTGCTGGACTACGCGCGCTCCACCGGCGCGACCCATGTGGTGGCCGAGGAGTACGTCGTCGCCGCACTCCGCCCGCAGCTCGCGCCCCTGCTCGATGCGCGGGCCGTGGCACGGGAGCCGCGCGTGCGCCTGGTGTTCGCGGTGCGGCCTGCGCCCGGTGAGGGCGTGGCGGTGTTGGAAGTCGTGCGTTGATCCGGCGCTGCCCGCGGTCGGCGAGACTCGACAGCACGCGCATGCTGCGCATCGCCACGCCGGGCGGGACCTCGCGCCCCCGCCGGTTCACGACCACACCGGGTTCCTCCCCAGCGGACTATCGCACCACGACGACGGTTCGTTCGGCCCGGGAAGGCGCGGCCGACGCCTTGGCCGGTGCCGCTTCGGTCGGAGCCGCGACCACGCCCGCTTCGAGCCACGCGTAGCGGCCCTCGAGCACGGCGCGCGCCGTCTCGTAGTTGAACACGTCGTCGTTGGACTGGATACCCGCGAACAGCGCTTCAACGCGGCGGCGCGACGCCCGGCAGAACGTATCGGCCAGCTCGTACGCCGTCTTTCCGCCCGTGCCGCGCTTCACGTCCCGCTGCGCGCGCACGATGGTCGCGGTCATGGCGAACAGTTCGGCGCCCACATCCACCGCACGGAACAGCAACCCCTGCTTCTTCTCGAGCGCGGGACCGTTCAGCACCATGAGGTGGAACAACTGTCGTGCGAGCCGGCGCGAAGTGCGCTCGACCCACCGCAGGTGTCCGGCCAGCGGGCCGAACTCGCCGTACTGCGGCCAGTGCCCCCAGCCCAGCCAGCGCGACGGGTACCAGCCGGCGTAGAACGCACCCGAACGCACCAGCCCCGCCAGCCGCTTGCCCAGCGGCACGTTCGGCATCACGACATCGCCGGCGACCTTCAGGTGCACATCGAGCGCCTCGCGCGCGATGAACAGCCGCATGACCTGGTTCGAGCCTTCGAAGATGCGGTTGATGCGCAGGTCGCGCATGGCGCGCTCCAGCGGGATCGCCGGCTCGCCACGCGACGCCAGACTGGGCGCGGTCTCGTAACCGCGGCCGCCACGGATCTGCATGGCGTCATCGCACAGCAGCCAGCCCATGTCGGTGTTCCACAGCTTGCCGAGCGCGGCCTCGAGCCGGATGTCGCTCTTGCCCTTGTCGGCCAGCAGGCAGCCCAGGTCCGCGACAGCCTCCATGGCATACGTATCGGCGGCCATCTTGGCGAGCATGTGCGCGACGGCCTCGTGCTTGCCCACCGCCTTGCCCCACTGCGCACGGTCGTTCGCCCAGTGCCGGCAGATGCCCAGGCACCACTTGCCGAGCGCGGCCATGGTGGCGGGCAGCGTGAGCCGGCCGGTGTTGAGCGTGATGAGCGCGAGCTTCAGGCCCTTGCCCTCGCCCCACAGCAGGTGGTCCTTCGGCACGCGCACGTTCGTGAACTTGATGACGCCGTTCTCGATGCCCCGGATGCCCATGAACTCGAGCCGGTGCGGGATCTCGACGCCGGGCCAGTCCATCTCGACGATGAACGCGCTGATCGGCCCCGGCTTGCCGTCCTTGCCCGGCGTGCGGGCCATGACCACCATGAGCTCGGCCACGGTCCCGTTCGTGATCCACAACTTCTCGCCATTCAGGATCCAGCCGTCGCCATCCGGCGCCGGCATCGCCACGGTCGACATGCGTGCGGGGTCCGAGCCGACCTCGTTCTCGGTCAGCGCGAACGCCGAGATCGCGCCCTTCGCGAGCCGCGGCAGGAAGCGCTTCTTCTGTTC
>JANMAX010000266.1:0-2166 GCA_031360075.1 bacterium
ACTGCGGCACGCGTGACGAGTTCCACCTGCACCACGGCGCACGCGCGCTCGTGGCGGAACTCAAGAAACTCGGCATCGCACATTACTACGAGGAGTACGTGGACGGCCACATGAACGTCTCGTACCGCTACAACCACAGCCTGCCCGCGCTGGCGCGTGCCCTGAGCGCATGATCACGCCCGCGGCACCGCTCGTTGTGGAAGGCCTCGCCCGTCGCTTCGGCACAGCCGAAGCGGTCGCAGGCGTCTCGCTGGGCGTGAACGCCGGCGAGATCGTGGGCTTCCTCGGCGAGAACGGTGCCGGCAAAACCACGACGCTGCGCTGCGTGAGCGGGCTCCTGACCCCCGACGCCGGGCGCATCGTCGTCGCGGGTGCCGATCTGGCCAGCGAGCCGCTCGTGGCGCGCGCCCGGCTGGGCTTCGTGCCCGACCGGCCGTTGCTCTACGACCGGCTCTCGGCGCGCGAGTTCCTGGCGTTCGTGGCCGCGCTCTACGACCTGCCGGCCGCCGCCGCAGAACGCCGCGCGGAGTCGCTGATCGAACGGCTGGGCTTGGCCGAACACGCCAGCCGCACCATCGAGGGCTATTCGCTCGGCATGCGGCAGAAGACCGCGATCGCCGCCGCGCTGCTGCATTCGCCACCGCTGCTGCTGCTGGACGAGCCCCTGAACGGTCTCGATCCCTCTTCCGCGCGCACGCTCAAGGACCTGTTGCGCGAGCACGCCGCTGCGGGCGGCGGCGTGCTCGTGAGCACGCACCTGCTCGATGTGGCCGAACGGCTGTGCGACCGCGTCGTCATCCTGCGCCTGGGCCGCGTGCTCGCACAGGGCACGCTCGCCGAGCTGCGTGGCGGCCGCGGCGACCGCTCGCTGGAAGACGTGTTCCTGTCGCTCGGCGACGAGAACGCATCGGAATGAGCCACATATTGCGACCAGCACGCACGCTGCGGACACGGCCATGAACACCCGCGCCGTCGCGGCCACCGGCTGGCTCCTCGCCCGGCGTGCGCTCTGGCATAACGGCCGCCCGCGCCGCGGCGTGCTGCCGGTGGTGCTCACGCTCGCCATGCTGCTGGCGTTCGGGCTCACGTTCGACACGCTATTCCAGACACTCGCCAACGCAGGGGTTACCGCGGCGTCAGCCGGGCGCTTGCTGGGTTGGGCGTTCACGCTGTCGTTCGTCATGATGGTGCTGGGCGACGTGCATGTCGTTGTGGCAGCGCTTCTCGACACGCCCGAACTCGACCGGTTGCGGCTGGCACCGCTTGGCACTGCTCAGTTGCTCGTCATCGAGACCGCCCGCACGTTGCCGCGCACCCTGCCACCGGTGCTCGGCATCGCGCTGCCGGCTGCCATCACGTATGCGATGGCGTACGACACGACGCCGTGGCTCGAGTTGCCCGTGGTGCTCGTCACGCTGTGGGCCGTGCCGCTGGGTCTGGGCACCGCGATCGCCCTTGTGCTGTTGCGATTCGCGCCTGCCGCGCGCGTGCGCGAGGGCATCGCCGCGCTCGCCACGTTCGCGTTCGTGGCCGGCTGGCTCGCCAACGCGTTCTGGCTGCCAGGCCTCACACCTGAGGTCGCCACCCTCAGCGCCTGGTTCCGCACGCTGCCGGAACCACCCGCGTGGTCGCCCGCGACATGGGCGGCGGCGGCACTTGACCCGGAGTCCCGCCAGCATGGTCTCGCGTTGCTCCAGTGCGCACTCGCAGCCGGGGCCGCCATGCTGCTCGCCGAGCGCGCCGCACGCGCGGTGCTCGCCACCGTGCAGTCGCGCGCCCATGGCACCCCCGGACGCACGGTGGCCGCAAACAGCCGGCGCGCGAGGTCGCTCACGCTGGCGTTCCTGCGGCGCGATCGTGCGCTGCTGGTGCGCGACTGGCCGGTGGTGCTCGACGCCCTGGCGAGTCTGGCGCTCTGGACGCTGCTGCCGCTGGCCGTGTTGCCGTTGGCGCCACTACCGCACCAGGAACTCGCGCGCGACATGCTGATCGCGCTGTCCGTGAGCCTCGGCAACGACATCGCGGCGCGTGCGCTGCCATTGGAGCGCCGCTCGCTCGCGTGGGCGCGGCTGTCGCCGCTCGGCGGGGCGCGCTGGTTGTTGTATCGCGCGCTCGGCGTCGCGGTGCTCGCCGGTGCGGTGGTGCTGGCGGCCACCGCCATCACGA
>JANMAX010000332.1:0-12725 GCA_031360075.1 bacterium
ATGACGAGGATCACGAACGGCACGAACAGCCAGCCGAGATCGAAGTAGTAGCTCTTCATGAACGGCACGTGCGTCAGCGTCGGCGCCGCACCCGGCTCGGGCCACACCAGCACGCACAAGCCCACGATCGCGCCGATGGCGAACTGACCGACCAGCTTGTAGCGGCCCAACAGGCCCTTCGGCAGTTTCTTCACGACGCGCAGCCAGTCGTCGAGGAAGCCCAGCCCCCCGAGCCACAGCGTCGTGAACAGCGCCAGCCAGACCTGCTTGTTGTGGAAGTTGCCGCACAGCAGTACCGGCAGGGCGATGGCGGTCAGCATGAGCAGGCCGCCCATGGTCGGCGTCCCGGCCTTGACGTAGTGCGACTGCGGCCCCTCCTCGCGCACCTTCTGCCCGAGTTTCACGCGGCGCAGCCACTCGATCAGCGGCGGACCGAACAGGAAGCTGATCATGAGCGCCAGGACCGCCGCGAGCGCGGAACGCACGGTGATGTACTTGAACAGGTTCAGGAACGACAGCCCGTGCACGGTGTGCAGCGGGTAGAGCCACTCGTAGAACACGCAGTCGCCTCCTCAGGCCTCGACCGGCAGGCCGGCCAGGACGTCCTCGAGCGCCGCTCCTCGCGACGCCTTCAGCAACACGATGGTGCCCGGCGCAAGCTGGCTGCGCAGGGCAGCCGCGAGCGCGGGCTTGTCGGAGAACTTCTGCACCGTCACGCGGGCGCGTGCCGCACCGCTGGCGTAGTCATCCACATGCTCGCCCACGACCCACAACTCGGCTTCGCGGACCGCCTCGCCCACCTCGCGATGCAGCGCGGCCGCGCTGGCGCCCAGTTCGCGCATGTCGCCCAGCACCGCGATGCGCCGGGTGGCGCGCGGCCAGTGGGCGAGTGTCGCGAGTGCGGCGCGCATCGAGTCGGGATTGGCGTTGTAGTAGTCGATCAGCAGCGTCGAACCTGCGGCGTGCCTGATCTCCATGCGGCCCTTGAGCGGCCGGTGCGCTTCCAGCGCGGTCACCACCGCCTCGGGATCGAGTCTCAGCTGCCGCGCCACCGCCAGGGCCCCGACGGCGTTCACGACTTGATGCCTGCCGATGAGCCGCAGGTGCACCGGACGGAATCCGGGCACGGTGAAGCGAGCGCCTTCGTCACCGAGGTCATCGATCGCCGTCGCCCGCACCTCGGCGCCCGCATCGAGGCCATAAGTCACGACCTGCGCGGGGCAGCCCTGCACCGCGGCGACCAACCGGGGCGAATCAGCGCACACGAACGCGGGATCTCCCTTGGCGAGCGCCCAGGCCAGCGACGCCTTCTCGCGCGCGATGGCCTCGAGCGAGCCGAGGTGTTCGAGATGCGCCGAGCCGGCGTTCGTGAGGATGCAGGCGTTCGGCCCTGCGATGGCCGCGAGCGCGGCGATCTCACCGGCGTGGTTCATGCCCATCTCGATGACCGCACGACGGTGCTCCGGGAGCAGTCCCAGCAGGGTCAGCGGCACACCCCAGTGGTTGTTGAGATTGCCCTCGGTGCGCAGGACAGCGCCCGCGGTTCCGAGCACGGCGGACACGAGTTCCTTGGTGGTGGTCTTGCCCGTGCTGCCAGTCACCCCGATGACCCAGCCGCCCCACAACTCGCGCAGCTTGGACGCGAGCCGCTGCAGGCCGGCGGTGACGTCGTCGACCAGCACGAGCGGCCCCAACGGCAGGTTCGCGATCTGCGGATGGATGGCGCGCGCGCACAGCGCGGCGCCGGCGCCGCGTTCGAACGCTTCGTCGAGGAAGGCGTGGCCATCCACGCGACTGCCGGGCAGCGGCACGAACAGCATGCCGGGTTTGACCGAGCGGGTGTCGAGCGTGGCGCCGGTGATGCCGGTCCGCAACAGCGCCTCGCGCGCGATCGGATCGCCCGGCACTTCGCGCACCACGAGGTCGCCACCCGCCCACTGCGCGAGCTGCACGAGCGTCACCAGTGGCGGTGGCGGCGCGCTCACGCGGCACCCGGCTTCGTGCTGGACGCGAGCAGTTCACGCGCCACGATGCGATCATCGAACGGCAGCACCCGGGAGCCCACCGTCTGCGTGGTCTCGTGCCCCTTGCCCGCCACCAGCACGACATCGCCGGCCCGCGCGGCGGCGATGGCGGCGGCGATCGCGGCGCGGCGGTCGAGCAGCACTTCGAGCCCCGCGGCGGGGGCGCCATCGACGATCGCCGAGGCGATTGCGGCCGGATCCTCACCGCGCGGATTGTCGTTCGTGACCCATGCCCGATCGGCGCCGGCCGCGGCCACCGCACCCATGAGCGGGCGCTTGCCGCGATCGCGGTCGCCGCCGCAGCCGAAGACCGCGAGCACGCGGCCACCGGCATGCTCGCGGCACGCGGCGAGTGCACGCTCGAGCGCATCGGGCGTGTGCGCGTAGTCCACCACCAGCACGAATGGCTGGCCGGCGTCGATGCGCTCCAGCCGTCCGGGCACGCCGCGCGACTGTTCGAGCCCGCGGGTGGCGGTCGCACCGTCGATCCCGAGCGCGCGTGCGGCCGCCCACGCCGCGGCCGCGTTCCAGGCGTTGTAGCGCCCGAGCATCGGCAACTCGCAGTCATACTCGTGACGCTCCGCGCCGGCCCGTTCGTGCATGCGCAGGGACAGCCCGCCCGGCCGAGCCGCGATGTGCGCGAGCACGACGCCGTCGTGGTCGCCGACCGCGGCCGGCGAGCCATAGCGCACGATGCGCATGCCCCCGCGCTCCGCGGCCGCCTGGACCGCGGCCGCGTGCGGGTCGTCGGCGTTGACGACGGCGGCGCACGGCTTGTCGCGACCCCCGTTGCGGCCGTCGAACAGCATGAGCTTGGCGTCCAGATAGGCAGCCATGGTGCCATGGTAGTCCAGATGGTCCTGCGTCAGGTTCGTGAACACGCAGACGTCGCACGCCAGTCCCCACGCCCGGCGCTGGACGAGCGCATGGCTGCTGGCCTCGAGCGCCACGCACGTGATGTGCGCGGCACGCATGTCGGCGAGCAGCGCCTGGAGCTCGGGGGCTTCCGGTGTGGTGAACGCCGACGGCCGGGTCTCGCCTGCGACCCGCACACCGGTCGTCCCCACGACGCCGGCCCGCACACCGGCGGCCTCGAGGATGGCCTCGAGCAGGTACGTGGTCGTGGTCTTGCCGTTCGTCCCGGTCACGGCCACGACCTGCAGCGCGCGCGATGGCTGCGCGTTAAAGCGTCCGGCCGCCTGTGCCAGTGCGAGCCGCGGTTCGGCCACCTCGACGTGCGTCGCCCCGCTGACGGTGAGGCCCGCGGCACCGAACACGGCCACCGCGCCCGCCGTGACCGCCGCTGCGACGAAGCGCGCGCCGTCGGCCTGTACGCCCGGCAGCGCGAAGAACGCGGAACCGGCGGTGGCACGGCGGCTGTCCAGCACGAGCCCGGTGATCTCGCGGTCGGTGGGCCCGTGGATGGCCACGGTCTCCACACCAGCGAGGAGCTCGCGCAGCATCACGGCCGTCGCATCCGCGCCGCGCCCGGCGGCGTGCCCGCTGCCGGAGGCGGCAAAACGGAGGAAGTCGCGCCCTCACCCGTCGAGCACCACAACCGGCACGGTCCGGTGAGCGGCAGCCGAGTGCCAGCCGGCGGCTCCTGGCGCGTGACGAAGCCATTGCCGCTGATCCGCATCGGCACCTCCCGCTGCGACAGCCGGCGCACCGCCTCGCGCATGGTGAGTCCGACGAGATCGGGCAGTGTGCGGCCGACGGAATCCTGCGGCGCCGACAGATAGGCGAGCACGGCCGAACCGCGCTCGACCGGCTGCCCCGCCGGCGGCACTTGCGACAGCACGCGCGCACCCCGGCCTTCGAAGCGGACGTGAAGACCATACTCGGCGAGCCGGCGTTCGGCCTCGCGCGGCGGCAGTAGGCGCAAGTCGGGCGCGGTCACGGCCGGTACGTTCGGCGGCCGCATCGCGACCGAGGCGTTGCTGTTGTCGAAGCCGGGCCATGCCATGCGCTGCAAGTCGAGCATGACCTCGCGGAACACCGGCGCTGCGACCTGGCCGCCGTAGTACTGCCCGCCCTGCGGCTCATCGATGACCACGACGCCGACCACGCGCGGATGATCGGCCGGTGCGATACCCGCGAACGAGGCGAGGTACATGCCGCGCCCATAGGTCCCGACCGCGGCGTCGTACTTCTGCGCCGTGCCGGTCTTGCCGGCGATCCGGATGTTCGGCAGGCGTGCGCTGGTCGCCGTGCCGCTGTCGACGACCGCGCACAACATGTCCATGAGCGTCGCGGTCGTGCCCTCGCTGAAGACGCGGTGCGACGGCTGCGCCGAACTGTGCCGGACGTCCCGCCCTTCGGCATCGTGGATGGCGCGCACCAGCATCGGCTGCATGAGCACGCCACCGTTCGCGATGGCGGCATAGGCGAGCGCCAACTGCAGGGGCGTCACGGTGATCTCGTGACCGATGGCGATGGTCGGTGTCGACCTCGGCTGCCACGCCCGTACCGGGCGCAGCCGGCCCGCGGTCTCGCCGGGGAACTCGACCCCGGTCATGCTGCCGAAGCCGAGCGCGGTGGCATAGCGGTGCAGGCGCTCGGAACCCAGTTGCAGCGCCAGCCGGCCCATGACGATGTTGCTCGAGAACTGCATGGCCTGACGGAACGACAGCGCGCCATGCGCATGCGTGTCATGGATGATGCACCCGGGCACGAGTTCAGCCTGCCCGCTCAGCGCGGCCTCGTACATCTGGTCGGGACGCGCCAGATGCTCCTCGAGCATCGCACCGGCGACGACGACCTTGAACGTCGAACCGGGCTCGTACTGGTCGGTGAACGTCCAATTCTTGGATTGCCCGGCCTTCAGATGCGGTGAGCACGCCGCCGCCAGCACCTCGCCCGACCACGGATCGACGAACACCGCGAAGCCACGCTTGGCATGCAGCGAGTCCACGGCCCGCGCCAGATGGTGCTCGACGATGGCCTGCAGGTCGGCATCGATCGTGAGCTCGAGCGATGAGCCATCGCGCGCCGGGCGGCCCTCCGCACCCGGTAAACGCAGGCTCATGCGCGAGGAGCCGGTGGGCACCGTGGTCACCCAGCCGGTGCGCCCACCGAGCACGTTCTCGAACTGGTACTCCAGGCCGTCCACTCCGACGTTGTCGAGGTTGGTCCGGCCGAGGATCTCGGACGCCGCATCTCCCAGCCGGTAGAAACGCCGGGTCTCGTCTTCGACGACGACGCCCTCGACGTCGGCCTCTCGGATGGTCTGTCCGACCTCGGGCGGCAGGTCGCGCGCGATCCAGGTATAGCTCTTGAGCGAGCGCAGCTTCTTCGCCAGCTTGACGACCGGCTCTTTCAGCACGGGGCCGAGCACGCGCGCGGCGGCCAGCGCATCGGTGAGCTGGGGCGGATAGATGGCCACCTGGCTGACCCCGAGATCGTGCGCCATGACCTTGCCGCGGCGGTCGGTGATGACACCGCGGCGCGGTAGGATCTTCTCGTGATGTTGCTGGTTCTCTCGCGCCCGGGCGGCGAAGTGACCGTGCAGCACCGTCTGCAACACGGTCACGCGCAGCCAGAGGCACGTGAGCCCCAGGAATAGACCGGCCGCAGCCAGCAGCACCCGACTCTTGCGCATCTCCTTGTGGGCCAACTGTTCCCTCCATGGAACGGCGGTTCACGCAGACCGCCGGCCCCACATGCGCGGTGCTGTGACGCGGCCGGTACGACCATCCGCTCGCCTCGCGGCGAAACGGATCAATTCACGTGTCGTCCCCGTGCCGTGGCTTCGGGCACGAGCGACTGGAGTGCACGACCCGCCGCAGCGAGCAGTGCGGGCGAACCGTCCGGGTTCGCCACCACTCCGTCCTCCTCGAGGTAGTCGGACGGCAGCCACACCACCTGGGCGGCATCTCCGGGGCGCACACCGGCGCTGAACGCCAGAGTGCCGACCTCGGCGCGCGTCGCCTCACGGTCCAACTGTGCGCGCGTCCAATCCAGTTCGTTGCTCGCCCGCTTCAGCATGTCATCCGCGCGGCCGGCGCGAACCGACAGGCTCGCGACCGCGGATTGCTGCCAGACCTCGAGCAACAGCATGGACAGCAGCAGCAGCGCTGCGATGATCCAGCCGGGACGCAGTGCTCGCGCATCCGTGACCCGCCACGACGCGACGGAATGCCGCTTGACCTGTCTCATCTCGGCTTCCTCCGGAATGCCCTGAGACGCGCGCTGCGCGCCCGGGGGTTCGTGTTCTGCTCGTCCTCCGATGCGATCACCACTTTGCGAGTCAGCTCTTCCCACGGTCCGCTCACCGCTTCGTCGGCAGAAGGCGGCAGACGGCGCGACACCGGCCGTGCTGCACCGCGCAGCGCGTGCTTGACGCGCCGGTCCTCACCGGAGTGATAGGCGAGCGTGACCACGACCCCGCCATCGGCCATCGCCTCGGGCAGCCAGCTCAAACCGGCTTCGAGATCGGCCATCTCATCGTTCACCCACATGCGCAGCGCCTGGAACACCGGCGCCAGCGCACCCGGCCTCGAGTCACGCAGCACGCGACCGGCGATCAGCACCAGCTGGCGGGTCGTCTCCAACTGGCCGGCACGCGCCGCGGCCACCAGGGCGCGAGCCAGCGGCCGCGAACGACCGACGTCGCCGTAGCTCCGGAGGACCTCCGCGACTTCTGCTTCCTCGGCGGTCGCGAGGCGCTCGGCCAGCGTCACGCCGCTGCTCGGATCCATGCGCTGGTCGAGCGGGCCATCGTGGCGGTAGCTGATGCCGCGCTGCGGATCGTCGATCTGGCGGGACGACAGGCCGTAGTCGAACAGCGCTCCTGCGAGCAGTTCACCGCCCTGCGCGGCATGTGCGCGCGGCAGCTCGCGAAACGTGCCGTGCACGAGCGTCACACGGTCCCCGAAGCGAGCGAGTCGCTGGCCTGAGCACGCGAGTGCGGCCGGGTCACGGTCGCTGCCGAGCAGCCGCAGTTCCGGAGCGGCGAGCAGCAGCGCCTCCGAGTGCCCGCCGTCGCCGAGCGTGGCGTCGAGGAACAAACCGGGCCGGGGCCGAAGGAATGCGAGCGTCTCGCGCAGCAGCACGGGTTCATGATGCGCGCTCACGCTCGAGGCCCGCAGCCGCCGGGGCCGCATCCAGCAGGTCCGCAGCCGTGGGCCAGCAGCACAGCTTCGATTCGCAGCCCGCGATACGGAACAGGTCCCGCAGGTACCGGGACAGTCCGCATAACACCACCGCCCCGGCGTGCGCTTCGAAGCGCAACAGCGCCTCGGCGAGCCTGGGGACCAGCCGGTAATCGACGTGCAGGAGTTGCGAGCAGTCGAGCACCAGGCGCGCCACGCCACGCGCCGCGAGGTCGTCGAGCGCCCGCTCGATGCCCCGCTCCGCGGACAGGTCGACCCAGCCGCGCAGCGCAAGCAGTCCCACCCGACCGGCGGGGCGCTCGTGCACCTCCAGCCTCGCCGCGGCGCCATGACGGCCCCGCGTGAACTGGAGATTCATCGCGACAGAGGTACGGACCTCGGTTGAACCGGCGTGAGCCACCATCACTCGCCTCCCAGCACCTTCTCACCCAGTGCATCGTAATCCGCCGGATCCGCGACGAGCGCCGACTGGAACCGCTCGGGCGACCAGAGATCGATGCGACCAACTTGGCCATGAAGGACGGCTTCCTTGCCGAGCCCTGCATGGCCCACCAGCGACGGTGTGATCGTGATGCGTCCTTGCCCATCCACCGCCACTTTGCTTGCCCCGACCAATGCCGTTCTCGCGAACATGCGCTGGTCCTTGTTTCCCATCGACAGCCGCTGCAGCAGGTCTTCGAGGCGCTTCCAGTCCTCTTCGGCGTACAGCCAGATGCAGCCGTCGAGTCCCCGCATCAGCACGAAATGTTTGAGGGGTTCCTTCTTGCCGGTGACGCGCCGCATGGCAACCGGGATCACCAATCGATTCTTGTCGTCGATCGAGTAGGTCTCGGTGCCCAGGAACGTTGCCATCCGGATTGCTCCACGGGGAACCACAGCGTCCCCTGTTTCACCACTTTTCCCCACGGCTCCCCACAGGCGGGCACCATATGCGCTGTCGGCGCCGGGGTCAAAAGAAAAAAGGTTGCATTCGACCGAAACTTGACTGCACGTCCGTGCAGTGCGCTGCGACCGCCTGGATCAAGGCTCGAATGCGGTCCGTATCGCGAGCAGCGCGCCCATCGCGCGATGGTGAACCGCCGCCGGCAGCCATCCGCCGCCGCGTGGCTCGACCGCAGCACACTCCCCCACGCGGCCAGGGCCCGGCCGGCCGTCCCCAGGGCACGGGGAGCTTCACGGGCGCGCGAGCCCGCGTCGTGGTTCCCACCTGCGCTTGCCGACCCGCTCGCCTCAGCGTGATGCAGCGAGCGAATCGTACGCGGCCCAGTCGATGCGATAGAACGAGTACACCGCGGCACCGGGACGCGCGACCCCGAGGTTGGGCAGTGACGCCTGTCCAAGCGGGACGAGCGCCACACTCCATGGGCTGCGCAGTTGCAAGTCCCACGCGCGCGACGCGCGGTCGACGAGGAAATCGGGGCGCGAGAACTTCGCGAACTCGAATCGAGACACCGCTTCCTCGGGCGACAGGCGGCGCAGGATCGGGACCATGTCGGGCGTGACCAGTCCCGCGAGGTCGACGACACGGCGCTGGCCGTAGTAGCCGAGTGCGCCGATGTCCGGCGCGGCGATGACCGCATCGGGTTGCGCGTTCAAGTCGAACCACCGCCCCCACGGGATCAGGCTCGCACGCATGCCGTCGCTGAACGACTCGACCTGGGGGCGTACGACGCGCTGCCACACATAGATGTTCTGCGCCATCGCCAGCACGGCCACGACCGTACCGACGAGGAGTGCGAGTCGGGCGCGCTGCAGCACGACCGCCCCGGAATCGGCGCGATCCGCAAGCTGTGCGGCTGGCGAACCGAACGCACGGTCGAGCGCGCGCCAAGCCAGCCATCCCAGCACGGCCAGCAACGGCACCAGGTAGCGCGACAGCACGGGCACACCGCGTACCGCGTACAGCAGCGGCACGGCCACGAGCCAGGCCCACGGCAGCAGCCGCACCGCAGGCTGCAGGCGCGGGCGGGCGCCGCGGAACGCGGTCACGCCCAGCGCCACCACCAGCACGAGCACCATGACACCATCAGTGGCCGCGACGATGCCACCCTGGCGCGTCAGCTGCTCGAGCTGGTAGGCCAGCCCTTCCCCGCCCGCCACTTTCGCGGCCAGCGTGTTGGGCCAGAACGTCCCGAAGTAGCCGCGTGCGAACGCCAGCCAGCCGCCATAGACGGCCGCGGCGGGCCACAGGCCGCGAAGCCCGCACACGAGGCCAGCGCGCCAGCCGCGCTCAGCGACCAGCAAGGCCGCCCACAGCATCAGCAACAGCAGGCATTCCGGACGCGCCAGTGCGGCGAGCGCCCACAACAGACTGGCCAGTCGCGGGCGCGCGCCCCATGGTGTGCTGGCGGTGAACGCCACGAAGCCGCCGAGCACGAGCGCGACCGCGACCGGCGTCTCCATGCCGGACAATGACCAGCGCGACATCCATGCATGCGTCGCCCACGCCAGCGTGGACATGACACGCAACCACGGGCTGCCGATGGTGCGGTGCACCAGCCGCCACCACAATCCGAGCGCGACCAGCGTCGCCAGCGCTCCGAGTATCTTGGAGACCAGGAGTCCATCGAGCCCCATGGCGATGCCGTCGGCCAGCAACAGCACCCAGAGCGGACTCGTGCTGCCATAAACCCGCTCGCCCGGGTTGAACACGAAGCCCTGGCCATGCGCCAGATGCTGGGCGTACTGCAGATGGATGAACGTGTCATCCGTGACGTAGTGCCGCAGCGGCCACGCCAGCACCGCGCACACCAGCACCGCGAGCGCGAGCCCGATGCGCTCGAAGCGCTGCTCCGGAGACCACGCGCTCACGGTGCACACTCCGTGAGCAGGCCATCGAGCGCGCCTGCGAGTTCGCCGGCCAGGTGTGCGCGCGTGTGCTGCCCGAGCCAGTCCGGGCGTGCGTCCAGCGGGCGTTCACCGGAGCGCCAGCGTTGCCAGCGGCGCAGCAGTTCGGCGGCCAGCGCCGGAACGTCACCCGGCGCCAGCCGTGTGCCGCCGGCGCGCTCGATCAGCACCGCGGCCTCGTCGCGCTCGGGCAGCAAAGCGATCACCGGCCGCCCGCTGTCCAGGTACTCGTAGAGCTTGCCCGGCACCATCGTGCGATATCCCTCCCCATGCGGTTTCCAGAGCAACAGCACGTCGGCGGCACGTTGCAGCGCACGCGAGTCCTCATGCGCGACCGGCCCCGGCAGCCGGACGACATCCGTGAGCCCCAGAGCCGCGGCCCGCGCCAGCCATTCGTTGTCGTACGGACCGGCGAGGTCGACGCGCAGCCGCTGGCGCGCGGCCGGCTCACGGCGCAACATCTCGTGCACCGCGGCGAGCAGTGTGCCGGCATCCTCCATGAGCGACAACGTACCCGTGAACGCGACGCGGAAGACCCCGGGGTCGAACGCTTCACCATGCCGCACCGCGGTCGCGGGCTCGAAGCCGTTCGGCAGATACAGCAGACGGGCCGGCCGCGCTGACGCGCGCGCCGCGAGCAGGTCGTGGTGTGTGCGGGATGCCGCCAGCACCAGGCTGGCCCCGCCCGTGACGCGAGCCTCCATCGCGGCATGCCGCGCGGCGTGCCATGCGGTCGGCGGCGTGCGGAAGTGGGAACCCACCCACGGGTCGCGGAAGTCGGCCACCCATGGCAGGGACGTCGCGCGCACGACATCGGCCGCGGCCAGATGCACGCTGTCGGGCGGCGAGCTCGACAGGATCGCGTCGATGCCACCGGCGGCGATCCGCTGCTCGGCGGCCGCGCGCGCGCGGCGCGACCAGCCCGCGTAGGAGTCGGGCAGCAGGAACCAATCCGAGAGCGAGCGCAGTGCGGCGAAGCCGGCGCTCGAACGCCGGCCCTGAGTGTTCGCAGCGCGCACGCGCAGCAACGCCGACAGCGCGCTCCCCCCCGGCACCCGCAGCACCTCGGTGCCGGCGGGGATGTGCGCGCGCAGCGACTCGTCACGCACCCAGTAGTCGTGTTCGCCGGCGCACACCACCGTGCAGGCCCAGCCGTGTTGCGGCAGCCAGCGCGTGAACGACAGCACGCGGTGCACGCCGCCGCCCGCGAGCGGCGGATAGAAGTAGGCCATCACGAGCAGGCGCTTCATGTGCCCTCCGCCGGCAGCGGTTCGCCAGCCGCGAGCGCCTGGAACCAAGACTCGATGCGCGCCAGGTTGACGTGCCAGTCCGCGCGCTCCGCGATGACCGCGGCGTTGCGCGCGCGCGCACGGGCCGCCCACTCGGCGTCGCCCAGCGCAGCCTCGATGGCGCGCGCGCAGCCGGCGCTGTCGCCGGCCGGGAACAGCCGCGCACCGTCGCCTTCGGCCACCCACTCGCGGTTGCCCTCGATGTCGCTCACCACCGGCAGCGCGCCCGCTGCCATCGCCTCGAGCAAGGACTGCGACGTCGAGTCGGAGTGCGACGCCGACAGGTAGATCTCGGCGCGTGCCAGCCAGCCCGCGAGCGCCTCGGGGGACAAGCGGCCGAGGAAGCGCACGCGCCCCGCCGGCAGCAGCCGGGTAGCCAGTGACTCGAGCGCTTGTCGCAGTGAGCCGTCGCCCGCGACCGCCAGCGTGGCGTGCGGATGCGCGGCCAGCACCGGCGCCGCCGCCGCGAACAGCGCCGGCAAGTCGTACACCGGCTCGTGCATGCGCGTCGACAGCATCAAACCGCGCTCGCGCTCGCCCGCCGGGCGGAAGCGCGCGCGATCGACGCCCCAGGGCAGCGCGCGCACGATCGCGGCGGGTGCACCGGCGCGGCGCGCGGCGGCGGCCTGGTTGTGAGCGGCGCACAGCACGAGGTCGGCGCGGCGCTGGACGAAACGCGTCCGGGCGCGATGCAGCGGGTCACGATTCGCGGTCAGCAGCAGGTCGCTGCCCCACGCCGCCACCGACAGCGGCCGGCGGCCCGACAGTGCCCCCAGTAATCCATAGTTGGGCACGAAGTGCGCGTCGATCAGGTCGGGCGCGAACCCCTCGAGTTCGTGCGCGAGCCGCGGCCAGGCCAGCGGGTACCGCAGCGCGCCCGGCAATGGTGCCGAGGGCAGGCGCACACCGCCCGGACCCGGCACGCCTGGACCGTCCTCGAGCGAATAGAGCCGCACCTCATGCCCGCGCGCACGGAAGTGGTCGACCCAGCGCGTCGTGTGCACGACCGCTGCGTTCGAGAGCGTCGCGATCCTCATGCCGCCTCCCCTCGCGGCCGGCCGCGACGGCGCCACGACTGGAGCCCGGCGAGCGCGCGGCCTGCGAGCCCGGCATGGCGAGCGTCGAGCCAGCGCACCGGATAGGATTCGATCTCGGCCCCGAGCGAGCGCTTGAACGACGACACGGCATCGAGCCCGGTGCTGGCGCCGAGGTTCACGCGCTGCCGCCCGTGCGCGGCGGCCCACTCGGCGACCTGCCACATGAGCAGCGTGAACGCCTGCAACCGGCGGCCGTCCGGGTGCGTGCCGCTCCACCACGGGAACGTCTCGTGCGCGCCATCGAGTGCGAGCGTCGCGGCGACCAGTCCGCGCGCCGAACGCAGCGTGAACAAGCGCGCCACCGGCACGCCGTGCGCGCGCGCGGCGAGCAGCCGGCGGGACAACTCGAGCGGC
>JANMAX010000363.1:0-9598 GCA_031360075.1 bacterium
CGCGTCGTCAAGCATGGCCGCGGAATCCTGTGCGCGCCAATGGATCCCGACATTGCGGACCGGCTCGGCTTGAAGCTGATGGTGACGCAGAACACGGCCAAGTTCGGCACGCCGTTCACCGAGTCGGTCGATGCCAAACGCGGCACCACCACCGGGACGTCGGCGTTCGACCGCGCGCGCACGCTGCGCGCGCTCGCCCGGCCGCGTGCGGTCCCGGCCGACTTCGTGCGACCGGGGCACATCTTCCCGCTGCGCGCCGTGCCGGGCGGCGTGCTGCGCCGCGCCGGGCACACCGAAGCCGCGCCCGACCTGTGCCGGCTCGCGGGCCTGCGCCCGGTGGCCGCGGTGTGCGAGGTCCTCACCGACGATGGCCACATGATGCGGCTGCCGCAGCTTCGGGTGTTCGCGCGCGAACACGGACTTGGCATTCTCACCATCCGCGCGTTGATCGAGTGGCGCCGTCGCCGCGAGCAACTGGTGCGGCCGCTGCTGCAGGTGCCGCTGCCGACCGCCGAGGGCGTGTTCCAACTGCACCTCTACGAGAGCATGCTCGACGGCGATCATCACATCGCGCTCGTGAAGGGCCGCATCAGCCCCAAGAAGCCGGCCCTCGTGCGCGTGCACTCGCAGTGCCTCACCGGCGACGTCTTCGGCTCCCAGCGCTGCGACTGTGGCGCGCAGTTGCACGCCGCGCTGCGCGCCATCGACAAGCGCGGCTCGGGAGTGCTGCTCTATCTCCGTCAGGAGGGCCGCGGCATCGGCCTCGAGAACAAGCTGCGCGCCTATCAGCTGCAGGACAAGGGCTACGACACGGTGACGGCGAACCTGAAGCTCGGCTTCGCCGCCGACCTGCGCGACTACGGCATCGGCGCGCAGATCCTCGCCGATCTCGGCGTGCGCCGCATCGACCTGCTGACGAACAACCCGCGCAAGGTCGTCGGCCTCGAAGCCTACGGCCTGACCATCGAGTCGCGCGTCGCCGTGCAGATGAAGCCCAACAAGCACAACCGCCGCTATCTCTCGACCAAGCGCGACAAGCTCGGTCATCTGCTCGACCTGACGGGAGGGGACGCGTGAGCGCCTCGTCTTTGCGCTTCGCCATCATCGCCGCGCGCTGGAACGAGCAATACGTGAAGCGCATGGTCGAGGCCGCCCAGGACACGCTCAGGCGCCAGGGCGTGCCGGACGAACACGTCTCGCTCACCTGGGTCCCGGGCAGCCACGAACTGCCGGTCGCGTCCGCGTGGGCCGCCGATTCGGGGCGCGCCGACGCGGTGCTGGCGTTCGGCTGCGTCATCCGCGGGGAGACCGAACACTTCCGCCTCGTCGCCGACGGCGCCATGCACGGCCTGCAGCGCGTCGCGCTCGACACCGGCGTGCCGGTGCTGAACGGCGTGCTCGCGGTGTACGACGCCGCGCAGGCCGAGGCGCGCACCGGCGGGACGCATGGCAACAACGGCGCGCAGGTCGCGCTGGCCGCACTCACCATGGCGGCGCTGCACGCCGCCCAGCGGGAGGACGCGTGAACGCCCCGACCGGAGCACGGCGGCGCGCGCGTGAGGTGGCGTTCCGGGTTGCCTATCAGGCCGACATCGCGGGGGACTCGTACCCGGTGGCCTGGCAGCTGCGCAAGGAACAGGAAGAAGAGAAGCTGAGCAGCGACCAGCTGGAGCTGATCGATGACGTCGTTGCCGCGCTCGAGGCGCGCGGGTCCGAGATCGACAGCGCGCTGCAGACCGCGCTCGATGATCGCTGGACCATGGCGCGGCTCGCGGCCACCGACCGTGCGGTGTTGCGGGTCGGCGTTGCCGAGCTTCTGGCGCGCGTGGGTTCGCCGGCGCGCGTCGTGCTGGATGAGGCCATCGACATCGCACGCACCTACGGCAGCGAGGAATCGGGCCGCTTCGTCAACGGCGTGCTCGACAAAGCGGCACGCACACTGAGGCCGAGCGAGTTCTGATGCTCCACGCCATCGTCAGCGACGTTCACGCGAACCTCGAGGCGCTCGACGCCGTGCTGGCCGACATCGACCAGCGCGGGGCAGACGACATCGTGTGCCTGGGGGACTTCGTCGGCTACGGGGCGTCGCCCAACGAGTGCATGGCGAAGCTGTGTCCGCGGATCGAACTGGCGGTGCTCGGCAATCATGACGAGGCCGCGATCGACCCAGCGGTGCTGCGCGACTTCAATCCCGACGCTGCGGCCGCGGCGCGCTGGACGGGGCGCGAACTGACGCCCGAGCATGCCGCGTGGTTGCGCGTGCTGCCCCTGTCGCGAGTCTGGCGCGGCGCTCGGATCGTCCATGCCTCGCCGGCCGAGCCCGCAGCCTGGGAGTATGTGCTGTCGCTGTATTCGGCGGTGACCGAGATGCAGCACTGCATCGAGCCCGTGTGCTTCGTCGGGCACTCGCATGTGCCGGGCCTGTTCGAGCTCGACGGCGACCACGCGGTGTATGCGCGCGATGCGTGCATCGAGGGCCAGCGCGACCGGCGCTACTTGATCGTGGTGCCGAGTGTGGGTCAGCCGCGCGACGGTGACCCGCGCACTGGTTACCTGTTGTGGGACGACACCGCGTGGACGTTCGAGCACGTCCGGCTCGCCTACGACATCGAGGGCGCGCAGGCGCGAATCCTCGGGGCCGGCCTGCCGCCGTCGCTCGCAGTCCGATTGCGCTGGGGCGAATAGGGGGTTCGGATGGCTCGTGTTTCGACGCTCGATCACTGGGAGTCCTATTGGAAGGGACACCAGCAGGACATCGATGACACCTATTCCACCGGCGGTCGGCTCGTGCGCGAAGCGCTCGCGGACGGCCCGGTCGCGGGCAAGCTGGTCATGGAGATCGGCGCCGGTTCGGGCCGTGACCTGCTCGAACTGGCGCGCATGGGTGCCAAGGGCATCGTGCTCGACTATTCACCCGCATCGCTGGCACTCGTGAAACAGCAGGCGGTCGCACAGGGGATCGCGGTGATGTTCGTCCAGGCCGACGCCACACGCATGCCGTTCCGCGACGGCACTATCGATGTGTCGTTCCATCAGGGGCTGCTCGAGCACTTCCGCGACCCCAGGCCACTGCTGGCCGAGAACGCGCGCATCACGCGCTCGGGCGGCCGCGTGCTGGTGGACGTTCCACAGACGTTCCATCTCTACACGGTCATGAAGAACGTCCTGATCCTCGTCAACAGGTGGTTCGCAGGCTGGGAGACACAGTTCACGGTGTCGCAGCTCGAACGGCTGGTGCGGGAGTCGGGGCTCGAAGTCGTGCGCACTTATGGCGACTGGATGGTGCCCGGGCTCTGGTACCGCGTCGTGCGCGAAGTGCTGAAGCGCGGCTTCAGGGTGCGCCTGCCGCTGCACCCGGCAGGCCCCGCCGCATGGTCGCGGGGCTGGGTCGGCTGGCGCGCGTGGCTGCGCGGCCAGCGCTGGGCGCTCAACACCTGCCATGTCATCGGCACCGTGGGGCGCCGCCGCTGATGTCCACGCGCCACCTGCTCGCCATCAACTTCCGCGACCCGGCACATCCTGAAGCGGGCGGGGCGGAGCTGCATCTGGAGCAGGTGCTGCTCGACGCCGTGCGTCGCGGCTGGCGCGTGACGTGGCTGGCGGGCGGCTTCCCGGGTGGCGCGCGCGAGGGTGAGCACAAGGGCATGCGCGTGTTGCGCCGCGGCGCGTGGTGGAACTTCAATTTCGTCGTGCCTGCCGTCTTGCGACGCGAATTCGCCGGCCCGGGCGCGCCCGACCTGATCGTCGAGGACGTCAACAAGGTGCCGTGCCTCACGCCCTGGTTCACGCGTGTGCCGGTGGCCGTGATCGTCCCGCACCTGTTCGGCAGCACGGTGTTCCGCGAGGCCAACCCGTTCGTCGCCACTTACGTGCTGGCTCTGGAGTCGCTGCTGCCGGCCGCTTACGCACGCTGCCGGTTCGTGGTCATCTCGGACAGCACGCGCGACGACGTCGTGGCTCGCGGCATCGCCCGCGACCGCGTCGCGGTGGTGGAGTGCGGGCTCGATCATGCGCGTTACCGCACCGACCCCGCGGTCGGCAAAGCTGAACGGCCGACGCTGACGTTCGTGGGCCGGCTGCGCCGCTACAAAGGCCTCGACTGGGTGCTGCGCGCACTGCCGGCGGTGCTGGCGCGCGTGCCGGCCGTGCGGCTCGAGGTCATCGGCGACGGTCCTTACGGTGGCGCCCTCCGCGACCAGGTCCGGCGTCACGGTCTGTCGAACGTCGTCGAGTTCCTGGGCTTCCTGCCCCTGACCGAGAAGGTGAAGCACCTGCAGTCGGCGTGGGCCGTGGTGCAGCCCAGCCCCAAGGAGGGTTGGGGGCTCACGGTCGTCGAGGCCTCGGCCTGCGGCACCGCGGTGGTGGCGAGCGATGCGCCCGGGCTGCGCGACTCGGTGCGGCGCGACGAGACCGGACTCCTCGTGCCGTTCGGCGACACGCCCGGGCTTGCCGATGCGCTCGTGCGCGTGCTCACCGACGCGCCGCTGCGGCAGCGCATGGCAGCCGCTGGGGTGCAGTGGGCGGGACGGTTTCGCTGGGACGACTGCGGCCGCCGTACGATCGATGCGCTCACCGGCGAGCCGGCCCGATGAGCGCCGGTCGTTCACCGCGCACGATCGCGCTGCTGTCGCTCAAGGTGCTGGTGAGCGTGCTGCTGTTCTGGTGGCTGTTCCGCCGCCTGCAGTGGTCCACCATCGGCCCCGTGCTCGGGCAGGCCGACCCCATGTGGGTTGCCGCCGCTGCCGGGTTGCTGCTCGCCAGTCACCTGCTGGCGTCGTGGCAATGGGGCCGGTTGTTGGATGCGGCGGGCATCCACCTGCCGTTCTGGAAGGTGGCGTCTTACTACCATGTCGGGCTGTTCTTCAATAACTTCCTGCCCGCGAACGTCGGGGGTGACCTCGCCCGCACGCTCGACGCGGCGCGCTCCGGCTCCTCGCGCCCGACCGCGCTCAGTACCGTGGTGCTCGACCGGCTCATCGGCACCGTCGCTCTGGGAGGCGTCGCCGTGCTGACCACGCTGCCGGCGATCGATCACTTTCATCTGGCCGCGGCGTACGCGGGTGTGCTGGCGTTCTTCACGCTCGCGGTGCTCATGCTGCGCGCCGTGCTGGAGCCGCGCGTGCTGACGGTGCTCGAGCGCTTGTTGGGGCGCGTCGGGCTTGCCCGCCTGAGCCCCGCGCTCGATGAGCTGTCCGGCCGCCTGGCCGCGTTCCGTGGGCGCCGCCGGCTGCTGTTGGAGCTGCTCGGGGTCGCGCTCGTCGTCCAGGGCATGCGGATCGGTGTCCACGTCCTGTTCAGCCGGGCGCTGGGTCTGCACATCGACACCGCCTACTTCTTCCTTTTCGTGCCGCTGCTCGCGGTGATAGTCTCCCTGCCCATCTCATTGAACGGCATCGGAGTACGTGAAGGAGCCGGCATCGTCCTGTTCGGTCTCGTCGGGCTCGACCGCACGAGTGCGTTCGCGCTGCAGTTCGGCACGTACCTCGTCGCCTTCGGGGTCAGCTTGATCGGCGGGGTGGTGTTCCTGGCGCGCATCCCCAGCCGCCGGGCCCAATCTCGGCATCCACGGAGGTCCACCGAATGATCCCGACCCAGCGCGCGGCCGCGCTGATCTCGGTGTTCGTGCTGCTGTTCGCAGCCACCGTCTACTTCCTCACGCTCACGCCGACCGTGCCGTTCTGGGACTCGGGTGAGTTCATCGCCGTCGCCACCATCCTCGGCGTGCCGCATCCGCCCGGCACGCCGTTCTACGTGCTGCTCGCGCGCATCGCGACGCTGGTGCCGTGGGCGACCATTGCACAGCGCGTCAACGCGCTGTCGGCCATCGCCGCTGCGCTCACCGTGTGGCTCACGTACTTGAGCACGCTGCGGTTGATCCGCGTGGCTCAGGGTGACGACCGCAAGCCGTGGCAGGAGTGGGTCGCGGTGCTGGCGGCCGCAGTCGGTGCGTTGATGCTGGCGTTCTCCGATGCGTTCTGGGGGAACTCGGTCGAAGCCGAGGTCTACCAGCTCATGAGCTTGGCGCAGATCCTGGTGTTCTGGCTCGGGTTGCGCTGGTGGGAGGCGCACGGCAGCAAGCCGAGCGTCGGGCCGCTGCTGGTGGCCACGTATGTCATGTGGCTGTGCGTCGGGTTGCATCTGGGTGTCGGCATCATGGGATTGCCGCTCATCATCTTCCTGTTCTTCGTCGACCGCTCGGTCGCCGCCCTGTTCATGCTGCCGTTCCTGTCACTGCTGCGCGTGCCCGCCGGGCTCGAGAAGATGGCCGGCGCGGTCATCGTGCTCAGCATTGCGACGGCCGCGATCATGGCGTGGAAGAAGAAGCTGAACGGCTGGGTGGTGGTGGGCGCAGCCGCGCTCGCGGTGCCCGGGCTGCAGGCTTCGTACTCGGACGCCAACTTCTCGACGAGCACCGCCATCCTGACCACGCTCGCCGTCATCGGGCCCATGCTGTGGCTGGCGCGCGGTCATCGTGAGGGCCGCGTGCTGCTGCTGGCGCTGTTCCTCATGATCGCCGGCTACTCGACGCACCTGTATCTGCCGATCCGTGCGGCCCAGCATCCGGCGGTCAATGAAGGTGCGCCCGCGACCTGGGACAAGATGCGCGACCTGCTCGAGCGCAAGCAGTACGGCGAGATGAACCCGTTCGTGCGCCGCGCTCCGCTCATCGCACAGCTCGACAAGGAATTCTGGCGCTACTTCCAGCGCCAGTGGCCGCTGTTCCCGACCAACCGCCTGTGGGGAGCGCTGCTGCCCATCGCGCTGGGCCTGGCCGGCGGCTGGTGGCAGTTCCGGCGCGAGAAGAAGTCGTTCCTGCTGACGTTCACGTTCCTCGGGCTGTCGACCGCGGGTATGATCGTGTTCCTGAACTTCACCGATCACGAGGTTCGCGACCGCGACTACTTCTTCCAGAGCGGTTTCCATGCCTATGCCATGTGGATCGGGCTGGGCGTGGCGTGGCTGGTGGAGTGGGTGCGCGAGTCGTTCTCGGAGGAAGGCAAGCAACGGCTGGCCACGATTGGCACGTCGGCGCTGCTCGGCACCATGCCGGTGCTGCTGCTTGCGAACCTCTATCACACGCACGACCGCAGCCAGAACTACATCGCGCGCGACTACGCCTACAACATGCTCGCGAACCTCAAGCCCAACGCGTTCATGTTCACGAACGGCGACAACGACACGTTCCCGCTGTGGTACATCCAGCAGGTCGAGGGCTTCCGGAAAGACGTCCGGATCGTGAACCTGTCGTTGCTCAATACCGACTGGTACATTCGCCAGTTGCGTGACGAAGAGCCGAAGGTGCCCATCGCATTGGACGACCGCACCATCGACATGCTCGGGGCGGGTGCGTTCCAGGACGAGAAGGGCAACATCACCTACACGAACGAGTTCATGGTGCACCACGTCATGGAGCAGGCCCGCAAGGACTCGGGCTGGGTGAAGCAGCCGTACTTCGCGGTCACCGTGCCGAACGATTACGGCTACGGCGGTTCGTTCCGGCAGCAGGGCATCGTGCAGGAGGTCATGCACGACAGCACGCTGGCCGGCTTCGACGAACCGGCGACTCGCAAGGCGCTGTACGAGTCCTATCTGTACCGCGGCTTGTTCAACCCCGATGGCTCGCTCGATCCCAAGGTGTACAAGGACGACAACGCACAGAACCTGTCGCGCAACTACGCGTTTGCGCACATGCAACTGGCGCAGCACTACCGCCGCACCAAGGAATACGCCAAGGCGATCGCCGAGATGGAACGCGTTCAGCGCATGTTCCCGGCGTGGGTCGAGATCCAGGCCCCGCTCGGGGGCATCTACCTCGCGGCAGGCGACAGCGCCAGGGCATGGGATTTTTACGATCAGCTCATCAAGCGTGCGCCGAACAGCGCCGAGGCGCACTACTACCGCGGTGCCGCTCTGGGCTACCGCGGCATGCACGACGAGGCGCTGGGCGAGTTCCGGATCAGCCGCAAGCTCGATCCCAACTACGGCTATGCCTACTTCGACGAGTTCGGCACGCTGTGGGACATGGGGCGTCGCGAAGAGGCGGTCCAGGTGTTGCAACAGTGGGTCGACATGCACCCGAACGATGCCCAGGCCGCCGCGCAGTTGCAGGAGGCGCGCGCCCGGCTGGGCATGGGTACAGGCGGCTTCGGTTCGCCACCGGCCACGCCGCCCGCCGCGAGACCGCGCTGATGGCGCGCTCATGACACACGCGCTCGTCACGGGGGCTGCGGGCTTCATCGGCTCGCATCTCACGGACCGCCTGCTCGCCGATGGCGTGCGGGTCACGGGTGTCGACGCGTTCACCGACTACTACGACGTCACGCTCAAGCGCCGGAACCTCGAAGCTGCGCTGCGCGACCCGTCCTTCACACTGCTCCAGTTGGACCTCGGACTCGCGGATCTGTCCGCCCTGCCGGAAGTCGATGTCGTGTTCCATCAGGCGGCCCAGCCCGGTGTGCGGGCGTCGTGGGGGCGGGAGTTCTCCACTTACACGCAGCAGAACGTGCTCGTGACCCAACGTCTGCTCGAACGTTACAAAGAGGCCAAGCTCGAGCGCTTCGTGTACGCGTCGTCGTCGAGCGTCTATGGCGACGCCGAGAGCTACCCGACCAGCGAAGCCGTGCTGCCGCGGCCGTTCTCACCCTACGGGGTCACGAAACTCGCCGGCGAGCACCTGACGCTGCTCTACGGCCGCAACTTCGGCCTGCCGGTGACGGCGTTGCGTTACTTCACCGTGTACGGCCCGCGCCAGCGGCCGGACATGGCGTTCCACCGTTTCTGCCGTGCGATGCTCGCGGGCGAGCCGATCCGTGTGTACGGGGATGGCCGCCAATCGCGTGACTTCACGTTCGTGTCGGACGCCATCGAGGCCAACTTGCGGGCGTGGCGAAACGCCGCGCCGCAGGGCGTCTACAACATCGGCGGCGGCTCGCAGGTCGAGGTGGTCGAGGCCATCGCGCTGCTGGAATCGAACCTGGGGCTCAAGGCGCGGATGAGTTTCGAGCCGCTGCCGCCCGGCGACCCGCTGCGGACGCGCGCCGATGCCGCGAAGCTCGCGGCCGAACTGGGCTACCAGACCACCGTGAGCATCGCGGACGGACTCGCGGCCGAGGCCGACTGGGCGCGTTCGCTTTATGGCGGCGTGCGATGAGCGACCGCCCGGCGCCGAGGCTGTCGGTGGTGGTGCCCGCGTTCAATGAAGCCGAGAGCCTGCCCGAACTGCACCGGGAGCTGGCTGCCGCACTCGACCAGCTGGGCATGACGTGGGAGATCGTCTACGTCGATGATGGTTCGCGCGATGGCACCGACCGCGCCATCGAGGCGATCTGTGCGGCCGAGCCGCGCGCCCTGGGTATCCTGTTGTCGCGGAATTTCGGCAAGAGCGCCGCACTCGCCACTGGCTTCAAAGCCGTGCGCGGCGAGTTCGTCTGCACCATGGACGCCGACCTGCAGGACGATCCGAACGAGCTTCCCAAGCTGTTCGCCGCGCTCGAGCCCGGACTCGATCTCGTGTCCGGCTGGAAGGTGAAGCGGCTGGACCCCGTCACCAAGCGCTGGCCGAGCAAACTGTTCAATATGGTGACGAGCCAGGTGGCGG
>JANMAX010000157.1:0-1809 GCA_031360075.1 bacterium
GATACGCAGGGCCGTGGAACCGAGCGCGGCCTCGACGACGTCGCCCCACTCGTTGACGGCGTTGTCCCCGTCGTCGAGCAACTCGAACAGGCCGATGTCCTCCAAGGCGCCCGGCCCTTCGAGGCGGGCTTCGCAGCGAGCTTCTTGCGGACGATGGCCATCGTGACACCTCCGTTTTCACCGCTACGACCCGAGCGTGCGTGCGCACGGGCCGCAATTCACCGACCGGGTGTTGCACCGCTGCGAACGAACGTGCGTTCGGACCGGGAGCTGCAGCTTGCACCAGTGCTATTTCACTTCGTCGAGCCGGCGCACGACCTCGGTCAAGAGGCGCGTGAGCGCGGGTGCGGCACGGCCCGCTACGGCGAGCACCGCGGCGATGTCCACCGCATGCAGGGCATCCGGCAGGCACGCATCGGTCACGACATTGAACGCCAGCACGCGCGTGCCGCCGTGCACCGCGACGATGTTCTCGGGCACGAGCGACATGCCCACGATGTCGGCGCCGACCGCGCGCAGGAAGCGGTACTCGGCGGCGGTCTCGAGGTTCGGCCCCGGCACGCCCGCGAACACGCCGCGCTGCAGCGGCAACTTCAAGTCGAGCGCGACGCGTTCGGCATGCGCCACCAGGGCGCGCGAATACGGTTCGCTCATGTCGGGAAAACGCGGGCCCAGCTCGTCGTCGTTGGGCCCGATGAGCGGATTGTCGCCCATGAGATTGATGTGGTCGGTGGTCACCACGATGGTGCCCGCGGGCATGTCGGGGTTCATGCCGCCGACGGCATTGGTGATGATGAGCGTGCGGCAGCCGAGTGCCTGCAGCACGCGTACGGGGAAGCCCACCTGCTGCATGGTGTAGCCTTCGTAGTAGTGTACGCGGCCCTTCATCACGGCCACGGAGCGCCCGGCCAGCGTGCCGAGGTGCAGTTCGCCGGCGTGGCTCTCGACCGTGGACGCCGGGAAGTGCGGGATGTCGGCGTACGGCACGACCGTGGCACCCGTGAGCGTGTGCGCGAGATCGCCGAGACCGGTGCCGAGGATCACGCCGATCTCAGCCACCTGCGCGCCGGGGGCACGCGCCTGCACACGCGCGCGCACGGCAGCGGCGGCCTCGGTGATCCGGGTTTTCAGCTCACTCGCCATCGGGCTGGTTCGCCTTCTCTGCCCCGTTCGGGGCGTGGGGTGCAGCGCGCTTCACCGCTTCGTTCGCGTCCTGCCCGCGGCCCTGCTAGCGGCCGGGCCCGGCACTTCGTCCGGCCGTACGTTGGCCGCCGCTTGCTCCGCCGCCTGCACCGCCGCTTGCTCCGCCGCCAGCACCGCGGCCAGCCGTGCTTCGACATCGGCGGCGCTGATGCCTTGGACCTCGACCACCTTGGAGCGCGAGGACGTGCCGCGCGCCACCGTGACCTGCCGGCGTTTCAGGCCGAGCAGTTCGCTCACCAGTTCGATCACCGCGTCGTTCGCCCGGCCCTCCACGGGAGGAGCGGCCACCGCCACCTTCCATTCACCGCCCGCCAGCCGCGCCACGAGCGCGTTGCGCCTCGCACCCGGCTGCACGCGCAGCGACAGCTTCACTTGGTCCCGGCCCCGGCCCTGGCCCTAGCCCACCCGGAACGCCAGCTCGTGCAGCGAACCCACGACGAACTGGCGCAGGAACATGATCGCCAGGATCGCGATCATGGGCGCCAGATCGAGCCCGCCGATGACCGTGGGGATCAAGCGCCGGATCGGCTCGCAGACCGCATCCGAGACCTGGGCCAGGAACCTTACGATCGGGTTCGACGGATCGGGACGCACCCACGACAGCAG
>JANMAX010000158.1:0-5720 GCA_031360075.1 bacterium
TTCGATACGGCGGTCCGCCTGCGCGCGATCCCAGCAATGCGAGTAATGCCCGCAGTGCTGGCAGTGCGAGTGCCCCATCAGGATGTCGGGCTCGGGCGAGTCGCCCATCAGCTCCAGCGCGCGCGCGGCGAGTGCGGCGAGCTCTTCGTCGGGCTCGGGCTCGATGGTCACGGTGGCGCCCAGGCCCGTGACGATCTCGAGCCGCGCCACCTCGAGCCCGGTGACCTGCCGAGCCAGCCACCCCGCGAATGACAGCCGGATGCGATTGTCGCGGCGCTTCTCGGGGCGGTGCGCCAGGCGCACGTCGCGCAGGACCAGCGCATCGCCCTCCCACAGGATGAACCCCGGCGTCGCCGACAACCGGCCGTCGGCCGACATCAGCACGGGGCGGCGCAGCGTCTCGCGAGTCTCGCGCAACAACCGCAGCGTCTCGGCGGCGGCGTCCTCGAACGGCAGGCCGGGCCGCGACACGCTGAGCGCGGCTCCCGGGATCGCCGCGGCGCTCTGGTCCTCGAGCGAACGGCTCCTGTCGCCCAGCATGTCGTCGTGCTCACTCCGCCCCGTGGCGTGCTCGCGCGCGTGCTCCGACAGCCACAGCCGGCGCTCGCAGTCGAGCAGACGCTTCAATGCGCCGCCGGTGACGCGCGGAATGTGCGGCCGTGAGCTGCTCAGCCGGCGGCCTTGGGTGAGGTCTCGGGCGTGGTGTCGGCCGGCACCGGCTCGGGTTCGTCCTGCGGGCGGATGCGGAAGATGCGCGACAGCTCCGAGCGCAACTGGCCTTCGTCGAGCCGCGAATACAGCACGCCGCGATGCGCCACCGAGATGCCGCCGGTCTGCTCGCTCACCACGATCACAGCGGCGTCGGTCTCCTCGGACAGGCCCAATGCGGCGCGATGGCGCGTGCCCAGTGAGATGGCGGTGAGCGGGTTGCTCGACAGCGGCAGGATGCAGGACGCCGCCACGATGATGTCCTCTCGCACGATCACCGCGCCATCGTGCAACGGCGAGCCGGGGCTGAACAGCGTCACCAACAGCTCGGCGGAGACCTTGGCGTCGATGCGCGTGCCGGTCTCGACGAAGTTGCGCAGTCCCACATTGCGCTCCATGACGATCAGTCCGCCATGGCGGCGCGCGGCCAGGTTCTCCACCGCACGGATGACCTCGCCCAGCACGCCGTAGTTCTCGCCGCGCAGGAAGCCGCGGAAGTAGCGCGTGCGGCCGAACTGCGCCAACGCATGCCGCAGTTCGGGCTGGAACAGGATCACGAACACGATCAGCCACACGGTCTTCAAGCTCGACGCGATCCAGCGCACGGCCAGCAGGTCGAAGTAGTTGGCGACCACGCCGACCGCGGCGATCAGCATGAGGCCCACGATCATCTGCGCCGAGCGTGTGCCTCGTACCAGCGACAAGAGCCGGTAGAACAGCACGGCGACGATCAGGATGTCGAGCACATCGAGCAGCCAGATGGTATGGACAGGCGTCATGGTGTCTGGACCGTACCAGAAGTGTCGCGACTCACGCGATGACGCGCCGGCATGGCCGTGCATCGGCCGGGAGTGAGGGGGGCTGCTAGCCGCGTTTGTCCCGCGCTGCGAGGGCCACCTTCGCCACGCGCACGGTGGCGGCGACGTCGTGGACGCGCAGGATCGTGGCGCCCTGGAACACCGCGAGGGCCGCGGCGGCGAGGCTCGCCGGAATGCGTTCTTGCGGCGGGCCGTCGTCGCCGGTCAGACGCGCCAGGAAGCTCTTGCGCGAAGCACCCACGAGCACCGGGCGGCCCGAGGCCGCCAATATCGGGAGCCCGCGTGCCAGCAGCTCGAGTGAGCCCTCGGCCGACTTGCCGAAGCCGATCCCGGGATCGAACGCCACGCAGTCGCGCAGCACCCCGGCACCCTCGGCCACTGCCAGCCGGGAGCGCAGGTGCGCATCGACCTCGGCGACGACGTCGGCATACGCGGTGTCGCGCTGCATGGTCTCGGGTGTGCCGCGCATGTGCATGAGCACCAGGCCAGTGCCGTCGCGTGCCACGGTGCGCGCCATGGCGGCATCGCCCAGCGCACTCACGTCGTTGATGATGCGCACGCCCGCGCCCAGCGCACGGTCGGCGACGGCGGCGTCACGCGTGTCGCACGACAGCACAGCGTCGGGGCGCTCGCGCTGCAGCCGGGTCAGGACGGGCTCCAGCCGCCGCCATTGTTCCTCGGCGGGCACGGCGGGCGAGCCCGGGCGCGTGCTCTCGGCACCCAGGTCCAGCACGTCGGCGCCGTCGTCCAGCAGTTCGAGGCAGCGCGCCACGGCGGCAGCGGGGTCCAGGTAGCGGCCGCCATCCGAGAACGAGTCGGGCGTCACATTGACGATGCCCATCACCAGCACGCGGTGCGTGAGGTCATACGTGATGTCGCGGCAGCGCCAGAGAGTCATGGGAGTTCCCGCCCGCTGGGCGGGCCTTGCCGAACGCGTTGCCCGTCGCGATGCCCGCACCGTGCGTCGCCCGCCGCACGCGCCGTTGTCCGTCCACCGCTCGGCGGCCGCGTCATCTGGCCAGCGCCGCCTTCAAGCGTGCGATCTGGCCGGCGTGGCCGCGGGCGTGGTCGGCGTAGATCTCGAGCCAGCGCTCGGTGTGATAGCTGCCGGTGTCGGAGTGCCAGCCGAGCTTCCGCCAGTCGGCCTCGGTCATGTGCTCGAACAGTTGCGCGGTGCTCTCGCGTGCGTAGCGGAACGCCTGCAACGACGGCTCGATCGGGCGCATCTGATAATGCAGTTGCGTGGCCCAGACTTCTTGGTCGTAACCTTGGATCATCGGGTGCGGCTCGGCCAGCAGTTTCCGGATGCGCAGCGCGCTGTTCATCTCGGAGTCGGCGAGATGATGCACGATCTCGGCCGCGGACCACTTGCCGGGTAACGGCCGGGCGGTTAGCTGGGCGGCGGAGAAGCCATCGAGGGCGGCTGCCACCTCGGCGTAACCGGCCTTGTAATGTTCGATCAGGGTGTTCCGGCTGCGCGCGTCCATCGAATCTCCTTCGGATGGGTTTCCGGGGAAGCCGGCTTGGGGTCGATCGGGCGCTCCGGGGCCCGGCCGGCCGGGCGTGGCGGTGCTCGCCCGCGGCCCGTCCGCGGTTGTGCCGATGGCGTTCCGAGCGCGTCCCACGGGACCGATCCGGGCGAGCTTCGCTCGTTGACCTGTCGTGGGCCGGATGCTACCACTATCCGGCTATTATGCGGCCCTGGGCGGCTTTCCGGGAGCGCGCGCGTGCCTGCGCGCCCGCCCGATGCCGTCCTCGGCGCACCACTCCGTTCAAAGTCCGTACCGGGATCCCAGGAGGTCCGCTTCATGTCCGGCTTCAAGCGCCTGCCGTTCCTCGTTCTGCTCGCCGCGCTGACGGTGTCGCCCGCTCGCGCTCAGGTCGCCGGGCACCCGGTCGAAGTCGCACTCGGCGGCGGCTGGATGCAGTACGACGCCCGCATCCACGCCACGAACGCCCCGTTCGGCCTCACCTCGCTCGCCTATCGTTGGTCCACGGGCCTGACGTTCGAAGGCACCTGGCTGCACACGGTCAACGCCAAGAACGACGCGCTGTACGGCAAGACCGAGCAGAACCTGTCGTGGACCGGCGTGAATCTGCGCTGGAGCCTGCGTGACCCGTCCGAGAAGGTGACGCCGTATTTGATCACGGGCCTGGGCTATGGCCGCACGCACACTCCGGAGCTCCAGTTCATCACGCAGAAGGGCTCGCCCATCGCCGGCGCCGGCGTGGTCATGAGCCTGGCGGGTCGCGAGCGCCTGCAGCTGCGGTTGCAGGTCATCGACATCATGCTGCGCGAGCGCGCGGACACCGAGTTCTCCAACCACATCGCCAGCACGGCCGCGTTGCAGTGGACGTTCCGTGGCAAGTCCAAGGACAACGACCTGGACCGCGTGCGCAATTGGCTCGACCTGGAGCCCAAGACGCCGATCGGCGCCAAGGTCGATGCGCAGGGCCGCGCCAAGGACAGCGACGGCGACGGCGTCTTCGACGGCCTCGACAAGTGCGAAGGCACGCCGAAGGGCGCAAAGGTCGACAAGACCGGCTGCCCGACCGACGCCGATGGGGATGGCGTCGCGGACGGCATCGACGTCTGCCCCGACACGCCCAAGGGCGCCAAGGTGGACGCGCTCGGCTGCCCGATGGATTCGGACGGCGACGGTGTGTTCGATGGTCTGGACGCTTGTGAGCACACGCCCAAGGGTGCCGTGGTGGACGCCAAGGGTTGCCCGGTCGACAGCGACGGCGACGGTGTCGCCGACGGCCTGGACCAGTGCCCGGCCACGCCCGCGGGGCTCAAGGTCGATTCCAACGGCTGCCCGATCGAGGTCTCCGAAAAAGAGACGCAGTTGCTCGACACCGGCATGATCCGCCTGCAGGACATCAACTTCGATGTCGGCAAGGCGACCATCAAGGCCGAGAGCTTCACGGTGCTCGATGAGGTCGCGGCGATCCTGCTGCAGTACCCCATGCTGACGCTCGAGATCAGCGGCCACACCGACAACACGGGCACCAAGGTGAAGAACGTGGCACTGTCGGAGGCGCGCGCCAAGGCGGTGCTGGGCTACCTGTCGCAGAAGTTCCCGACGCTCGATGCCAGCCACTTCACCACGGTCGGTTATGGTCCCGAGCTGCCGATCGCACCCAACTCGTCGGCGCTCGGCCGGGCGAAGAATCGCCGCGTCGAGTTCAAGGTGACGAATGCCGAGGTGTTGAAGGTCGAGCGCGAGAAGCGCCACTTCCTGAAGAAGGACGACTCGGTCACGCCGGACACCAAGTAGGCCCGCGCGGCCCGGCGACGGGTCGCGCGCGCACCATCGCTGTGCCTGCGCCCCGGAGCCCGCAAGGGACCCGGGGCGCAGGCTTACGCAGCCGTGCGGAGGCGCCTGTGGTATCGCGTGTGCCCGGCATGGCACGCACGCCGTTCACCGCGCCCGTGCCCCGGTCGCAGCGCCTGCCGCGCGGTGTGCCATGCGGGCCTGCCTCGCGCGGGCGCGCGGCTCAGGTCCGCTGTTTCTTCTTCTCGGCCGCCGGGAACAGCACGTTGTTCAGGATCAGCCGGTAACCCGGCGAGTGCGGGTACTGTTCCAGCTTGGTCTGCGGGTCGCCGACCATGTGCTGGTAGTCCTCGGGGTCGTGCCCGCCGAAGAACGTGAACGTGCCCTGGCCGAACTGGCCGTGCAGGTACTTCACTTCGTCGGTGCCCTCGACTTCGCCCAGCACGATCACGCCGGGCTTCAGCTTGCTCCGGCGGAACCCGGTGCTCTGGCCCAGGAATTCCGCGACCCCGTTGACGTGGTCCTGCACCAGCATGGTGGGCACGGGGTCGTTCTTGGCGCTGAAGTCGAACAGCGTGAACAGCTGGTTCGGCCCGCGCTGCGCGGCGTCCTGCGTGACATCGATGTCGCTGAACTTGTACAGGATGGGGTCCAGTTCGAGCCGGAAATCCTTGAACGCCAGCGTCTGCGAGTAATCCAGTTTGCGCTGTGAGTAGGGGTCGGCCGGATCGCCATCATAGATGACGTCGGCGATGTCGAGTCCCTGCGTGGCGAGCGCGATGTCGTACGTATCGGTGGCCGAGCACATGCCGAACATGAAGCCGCCGCGCGCGACGTACTCCTTGATGGTCACTGCGACCGCACCCTTCAGCTGCGACACTTTGCCAAAGCCGAGTTTGGCCGCCATGGCCTTCTG
>JANMAX010000042.1:0-5066 GCA_031360075.1 bacterium
GCGCCCATGCTGACCGTGGACATCGTCATTCCCGCGCGCGACGAAGCCGCCGCGCTGCCGCTGGTGATCGCCGGACTGCCGCGCGACGGCCCCGGCTGGCGGGTGCGGCGCATCGTGGTCGCCGACAACGGCTCGCGTGACGGCACCGCGGCAGCCGCGCGTGCCGCGGGAGCCGAAGTCGTGAGCGAGCCGGTCGCGGGCTACGGCCGTGCCTGCCTCGCGGGCCTTGCGAGCCTGCGCTCCTCGCCACCCGACATCGTGGCATTCGTGGACGGCGATCACAGCGACGATCCCGCGGACCTGACCGCGCTACTCGCGCCATTGGTCGCGGGCACGGCACAACTGGTGATCGGTTCGCGCGTGCTGGGTGAGCGCGAGCCCGGCGCGTTCACGCCCGTGCAGGAGTTCGGGAATATCCTGGCGGCGGCCCTGCTTCGCATGTGCTGGGGCGTGCGCGCCACGGACCTGGGGCCGTTCCGATGCATGCGCTGGCCCGCACTCGAGTCGCTGCGCATGCGCGACACCGACTTCGGCTGGACCGTCGAGATGCAGGCGCGCGCCGCCCATGCCGGGGTGCCCATGCTCGACGTGCCCGTGCGCTACCGCCGCCGCCGGCAGGGTCGTTCCAAGATCGCCGGGACGTTCTCGGGCTCGGTGCGGGCGGGCATCAAGATCCTGGCGACCATCGCGCGGGTGCGGCTGGGGGGCTGAGCGCGCGCCCCGCACCGCGCCGGTGGCAGTTCGCGCCGCGCGCGTGTGAGCGCGCTGGCGGCGTTGCCGGGCGCGGCTTAGACTCGCCGCTGACGAGCGGCTCCGCGCCTGTGCAGGCGCCCGCCCGCCGCCCTTCCGATTCGATGCTGCCAGCCCATCCGGAGCACGCGCACCCCCATGTTCATCGAGGAGTACCTGGTCGAGTTGCGGCGCGAGCGCTTCGCGCCCGCCGCGCTGCTGACCTACGCGCGCCGCGTGGCCGCGCGTGTGCGCTCCGACTGGCTCGCCAACCCCGGCGCGGTGCGCTCGATCTGGGCCGTCGGCCTGGTGTTCTTCGCGGTCGTGTTCCTGGCCAGCGTGGGCATGGCGCTGGCGTGGGACCGCGACCTCGCCGAGCGCTTCTTCCTGCACACCTCGCTGTGGATGCTGCCGGCGTTCACGTTCGTGACGTTGTTCGTGGGACACCTGCGCGATGCGCAGGGACACCGGCTCTCGGGGCTCAACTTCCCGCTCATGCTGACGCTCGCCCGCGTCTCACTGGTGCCGGGCATCGCGGTGTTCCTGGTCGACCGGCATTTTTCGTGGGCACTCGGCGTCTACATATTCGCCTCGCTCACCGACGTCTTCGACGGCTACCTGGCGCGGCGCTGGAAGCAGACCACAGCGCTCGGCACCGTGCTCGATCCGCTGGTCGACATCGTCTTCAACCTCACCATGCTCGCCGGGCTGGCCGCCGCCGACCTGCTGCACCCGTGGGTGTTCTGGGTGGCGGTGCTGCGCTACGGCATCCTGCTGGTGGGCGGCAGCGGGCTCTATCTGTTCGTGGGGCCGTTGCGCGTGCAGCCCACGTGGTTCGGGCGCCTGACCGGCGTGGTCATGACCGCGCTCATCGCATTGTTCACGCTGCTCGTCGCCGTGCGCGGGACGCTGGGCGAAGGGCTCACGCGACTCACCGAGATCGCGCTCGGAGTCCTGCTGTCCGCCACCGTGCTCCAGGTGCTGGTGCTCGGCTGGTACAACCTGCGTCTGCTCACCGGTGCGGCCAAACAGGCCGACCGCGTCGTGCGTGACGTGCAATGGGGTGCATGACATGATGCCGTCCGCGCTCGAGGGCGACCTCGCGCATTTCTTCCCGTCCGAACTGTTGCAGCTGTTGCAACTCGCCCAAGCCGCGGGCCGGCTCGAATTCACGCGCGGCAGCGAGCGCGTCGACCTCTGGTACGAGCGCGGCCGGCCGGTGTTCGCGCGCACCAGCGGCCTGGCGGTGCGTTCCGGTGAGCTGCTCATGCACAAGGGTGCGATCAGCGCGCCGGCATTGGCGCGCGCGCTCGAACGCCAGAAGTCCGAGCCCGACCGGCGTGTCGGCCAGTTGCTCATCGAGAGCGGCGATGCCTCGGGCGAACAGATCACCGAAGCCGTGCAGGAGGTCCTGCGCCGCATCGTGTACAACGTCATCCTGTGGCGCGACGGCCGCTTCCGGTTCGCGCCCGGTGAGATCGCCGAGGGCGAGGACATCACGCTCGACCTGGACCTGGACCGCTTGATCCTCGAGGGCCTGCGGCTGGCCGATCAGGAGCGCGCCGCACGCGTGTCCGACGCGCCCTCCGCGTGACCGGCCTGTCGCTGCATCTCGCACCCAACGCGCCGTGGCTGATCCTGGGTGTCGTGTCACTGGCGTTCGTGGGGCTGGCGCTGTGGGCGTATTCCTTCCGCCTGCCGCCCCTTGCACCGCACGTGCGCCGCATGCTGGTGGCGCTGCGCATCATCGTGCTGGTGGCGCTGGTCTGGCTGCTGGCGCTGCCGGTGATCGAGCGTTCGCGCCCGGCGTCCGCCGCCCGGGTCGTCGTGCTGGTGGACCGTTCGCTCAGCATGGACCGGCCCGAGCGCACGGGTGCGGGCAGCCGCGGTGAGGCCGCGGCGCGCGCCTTGAAGGCGCTGCGCACCGCGCTGCGCGGACGTGCGCAGCTGGAAGTGCGCGGGTTCGCCGCTGCGCTGCTGGCGGACTCGGCGAGCGACGCCGGCGAACGTTCGGCGAGCGCGCCGGGCGAAGCACTCGCGGCGCTGGCGCGCCTGCCCGCCGACCGCCGTCCCGATGGCGTCATCCTGCTGTCGGACGGCGCGGTCAACGCCGGCGACGATCCGGTGGCGGCCGCCCGTGCGCTCGGCGTGCCGGTGCACACGCTGCTCGTGGGCGAACGCGCCGGGCTTGACCGCGGTATCGCCGGGGTCGAGGCCTCCAGCGAGGCGCGCGTCGGTGAGGGCACACCGGTGCGGGTGCGCGTCGTGAGCGACGAAGCGCGCGGCACGCCGATCGTGGTGAAGCTCGAGGACGGCGGCCGTGAGCTGGCGCGCGCGACCGTGGCGGCCCCCGGTCCCGGTGCCGAGGCCACGGCCGAGTTGCGCGTGGTGCCGACCCGTGCGGGCCTGGCGCTGTGGACCGCGCGCGTCGCCGCGCTCGAGCACGATGTCTCGCCCGGCGATGACGCGCACGGTGTGGCGGTGCCGGTGGCACCCGGCAAGCTCGGCGTGCTGATTGTGAGTGGCGGGCTCAACTGGGACCTGGCGTTCGTGCGGCGCGCGCTCGCCCACGATTCCACGCTCGAGCTCGACACGCGCGTCCGCGATGCCAGTGGCAACTGGCACGGGCTCGAACGCGTGCGCGCCGGCACGCTGACGCCCGCGGACCTCGGCAACAAGTCGGTCATCGTGCTCGATGCGCTCTCGGGCGCCGACCTGGGCCCCGCGCTCGATGCCGCGCTCGCGGCGTGGGTGCGCAACGGCGGCGGGCTCCTGCTACTGGGCGGCGGCGCGCCCGGTGCGGCGCGCTTCGCGCGCGGGCGGCTGGGTGCAGAACTGCAGTTCGCGGGCAGCGCATCGGCCGGCGCGCAGGCCGGCCCCGAGCCACAGGCGCTGGGTTCGGAACTCCTGGCATGGGACGACGACCCGGTGCGCGGTGCGCGCGCCTGGCGCGATGCCGCGCCGCTGCGCGACGTGGCGCCGCTGGTGCCAGGAGGCGCGGACCGCGTGCTGATCGGCGGTCGTGCGGGCGACTCGCCGCTCTGGGTGTCGCGCGCCATCGGCCGCGGGCAAGCGTTGCTCGTGAACGGCAGCGGGCTGTGGCGCTGGTCGCTCTCGGGCAACGATGAACTGGCGGGGGAGCGCGGGCGAAGACTGTGGCGGAAGACGGTGCGCTGGCTGGCCGAGCCCGTGCAGGGTGAGCCGCTGCGCGTCACCGCCGAGCGCCGGCTCGTGCCGGGCGGTGAGCCCGTGCGGCTCGATGCCGTGCTGCAGGACGCGCGCTTCCAGCCGGTCTCGGGCGCCGATGTGCGCGCTGAGTTGGTGGGGCCCGACAACAAGCTCAAGAAGATCGCATTCACGCCCGGCGGCGCGGGCGCCTACACCGCGAACCTGCCGTCGCCCGGCCCCGGCCGCTGGCAGGTGAGCGTTCGTGCCCTGCGCAACGGTCGCGAGCTGGGCCGCGCGCGCAGCGAGTTCGTGGTCGATCGCTGGACGCTCGAGGCCTTGCGAGCGCAGCCCGACAGCGCGGCGATGGCCGCCGTGGCGGCCGCGAGTGGTGGCCGCACCGGCCGTGCGGCGGACGCCGCGGCGTGGGCCCGCGCGCTCGATCCGCGCGCGTTGGTGCGGCCGGAACGTGACAGCACGCGGCTCTGGGAATCGCCGTGGCTGTTCGCCCTGCTCGTGGGCATGCTGAGCGTGGAGTGGATGTGGCGGCGGCGGCGCGGGCTCATGTGAGCGCGCCGGGGGCACGCCGGGGGCCAGCGCCGCCCGCGCGCGGAAGCCGCTAGCTTCACGCCCCCCGACGTGCCCGCGCGCGCCGGCGCCGGTGCGAAGCACTCGAGCCGCCACACCGCGTCGTTACCGTTGACGACGATGCGGTCGGGCTGGCGCGGAACGACACCCTGCTTGACCAGTCCGTCGTGGCCGCGCCGTGTGTGCAACGCAGTCGTCGTGCTGGCGACGGTGCTGTGGTGCCTGCGGCATCGGCGTGCCGCGCACGGTGTGTACGAGCCGGGTGTCGCGTGCATGCCGGCACGGGTCCATGTGGCATTCGCGCCGCCCGGTGGCTCCCGATGTGACGGCTGAGTGCCGCGGCACGCGGATTGCGAAGACCGCCGGGTGCCGCGGCTCCCCGTGCTCCGGACCGCTCCGCGACTTGCCCTCGACTCACCCCGGTACCCACCCCGGTACCCACCCCTGCGTGCACCTCAGCACTCACATCTGTATTCACTTCGGTACTCACCGCTGTACTCAACCCTGTACTCAACCCAGTACTCCCAAGGAGCGGCCATGCCTGCCGTCTCGCTGCTGCTCACGGCCGCGCTGTCCTGCGCGCC
>JANMAX010000071.1:0-10035 GCA_031360075.1 bacterium
GCCACGACGCCTCCCGACGTATCCCGACCATCCCATTCGATCGTGCGTTCACCGGGCTGGAAAAGGCCTTCCGCAAGCGTGCGCACTTCTTTCCCCTGCACATCGAACACGCGGACGACGCCCATGGTCCCGCGTAGCACGGCCAGCTTCACCGACGTACGCCGCGCGAACGGGTTGGGCCAGGCGGCTCGCCACGTGAGCGAAGCGATGCGCACGGGCGTCCGCACCGTGACCGGGCCGAGCCACTGGCTGCCGGAGGCTCCCAGCACCTCGAGCCGGTAGGTGTAGGTCTGCCCGGGCTCGGCGGTTGCGTCCAGGTACTCCTGCCGGCCCTCGCGTGTCGATAGGCGCTCCGCGTCGGACGGCACGATCTCAGGCCCGCCCTCGCGTGCACGATGAAGACGGAGCCCCGCGAGCGCACGCGCATCGTTCACTGTCCAGGTCAGCCGTACGCCATCGGTGCCAGGCTCGGCGCTCAGGTCTGAGACGGCTTCGACGGAGGTCGGGATGTCGACGATGCGCGCCGCGTAGATGTCCGAGCCTTCGGGCCAGCGGCGGAAGTCCGTCCACGCCACGACCCCGTAGGAGTCGCCTGCGGCGATGGCGATGCGGTCGCCGACGAGAACTCCCGGGAGAATTGGGAAATAGAGGCCCTCCGTGCCCACCCAAGCACTGGAGCGGCTCGACAACCTCATGTCGGGCCCGAATGTGACCCCTCCGTCGCGCGAGACCGCTGCATAGGCATTCACGCTGTCTCCGTAGGCCGCATCGCGGCGGTCGTACCAAGCCACGTAGACCGCGCCACGCTCATCGACGGCAACGTTCGGCATGCTCTGGTCATGGCCCGCGGCATCGTGGTTGACGCGAACCTTTGGCGACCAGGTCCGACCGCCGTCGGTCGAACGAATCAGCACGATGTCCCGCATGTCCCGGGCGACCGAGCCGGGTAGCGGCGTGTAGCGGCGCAGCTTGAGCTTGTAGCCCGTGCCGTTGAACACCGTCGGCACTTCGAGCACGTACCTGCCAGTGCGAGGTGCCGTGAAGATCAAGGGCTTCGGGCGCCCCAGGTCCGGGATGTCCAAGGGACGCAGAAGGCGGAAGAAGCCGGTTCGCTCGAGGCTGCCATCCGCCTGTTCCATGAACAACGAGCAACCGATCGACTCCCCGAAAGCGTCGCCGTTCAACCAGACGCTCTCGCCTTCGCTGAGATCGAACGAGAAATAGTCGATCGGATCGGTCGGGGCGTGCACGCTTGAAACCGCCCCGAACAGGTCGCAATCCAGCGGCAAGGGCTGTGCGGTCTGCGGGGTCTCATTGGGCTGCGTCTCAACGAGCGTCTGCGTCGCCGCACCCTCGACACCATCAGCGTGGTCCGCCCAGGTCATGTACAGGGCGCCCCGGGAGGGCCCCGAGCTACGATCCACGGCAAGCGCGGGGAAATTGGGTGCAACCGGCGAAAGGAGCTTGAACCAAGGGTATCTCCTCGATGGGCTGCTGTTCTTCAACCAGCCCAGTAGCCTCAAGGACAGGTTGTCCAGCATGAGTGCCGCGATGACCGGAGGCTCGAAACTAGCGCCACGATCCACCGACCGCGTGACCATCGCAACGCCGAGCGAGTAGTCCGCCCATGCCACATGAATCACACCGTCGGGCCCAGCCACCATGCTCGAGCCTTTGGAGTAAGGGCTGCTGAGCCGAAGGGGCAGACTCCAGCTCCCATCATCGTCAGTCGAGCGAGTGAAGAGCACGGTCGAGCTGTAGCCGAAATCGTTCCGCCCCTCGGTCGTGGACAAGTAGGTATCGCTCGATACAGTTGATGAGCCGGCCACCGAGTGGAGGTCATACCCCATAAAGGACCCGCCGACCTCGGAGAGTGCAACGGTCGGCACGGACCACGCGAAGGGTGTGGACGCAGCTGCGGTGGCACTCTGTAGTGGCCCAGCACCGAGGGCGATTCGGGTAACCCCGTCCGACCCGATCGACACAGCCATCGGGGTGCTGATCGTCCCACCGGGGATTGGATTGGAAAGGCTGGGCGCCTCGGTCCAATGCGCACCCCGGTCAACCGAAACCACCGCCCCCACGGCCACCCCTGGAACTCCGCCTGAGCCGCTCGAGACCATCATCAGTTGGGTACCTGTCGCGGCGAGCGCGGGGTGGCCCGTGAGGAGATTCGGGCGCAGCGGCTGGTCGGCAAGTGCGACTTGTCCCACCGCCTGCTCGGCAGCCCCCAAGCAGCAGAGCAGATTCAACAACAGAATACCGAACGACGCGCGTCGCCCCCGCTTGCATTTCCTCGACGCACGTTTGCCACTTGACGCGTTTGGCCGGCTCACGGGATCACCACCATCTTGCGCTGGGCTTCGAACCCACCCGCACGCAGTCGATAGGCATAGATACCGGGCGACACCGGTCGGCCGCGAGTATTCCGCAGGTCCCATTGGATCGAGTGGCGCCCGGCTTCGTGGCGGCCAGCCCACCGGTGCACGATCCGCCCCTGCATGTCGTAGATCTCCAGATTCACATCCGCAGCCTTGGGCAGGTCGAACGCGATGTGCGTGGTGTTCGAGAACGGGTTCGGGATGTTCTGGTGCAGCCGGAACGATGTCGGGATGAGTGCGGGCGGACCATCGTGCACGCGCTGGGCGCGCGCATAGGCGGCCGCGGCACTCAGGGGTTCGCCTTGCAGCAGCAGGAACCACGACCGCAGGGAGTCCCCGGCGGCCGGGAGGTCCGCGAACGTCAGCGACAGCGTGTCGAGCGGGGCCACGATCGCGTACGCACCATCCGTCTGGCTCGCCTCGGTCGTCCACACCCCGCCGCTCGCGTCGGTCGCCGAGACCAGTGCCGCGTTCGTGGGCACCTTACGCACGGCCGATCCCAAGCGGCCGACGAAGCGGATGGCGATCCCATCACGCATGCGCAGCCGCAGTTCGGTCTGGCCGCGCAGCACCACCGCCTGAGCACTCCAGTCCCGCCGTGGGAAGACGGCGGCGTATTCACCCCAGACGCCATCCGCCCCCAACGTGTCGACACGGACACCGCCGCCGCCGACCGAACCCCATGCGGCCTCGACCAGTAGGACATCTTCAGAGGACGCCTCCCGGGCCGGGAGCGTGACACGCAGAATCGCGCCGGAGTCGGCGTGGACCGGGCTGTCGGAACCACCCGTCGCGGGCGCGGTCAGGTCAGCCCCGGTCGCATCGCTGACCTGGGTCGGAAGGACACGCGAACCCACCAACACGCCACCACCGGGAACCGCGGCGGCCTCGGTGCCCGCGGCGTGATCGATGGCGACGAGCGCGATGCGGTCGAGCGCCAGGCCGCGGCTGCCACTCTCGCGGATGTAGACCGAACGCGAACCCGAGACGAGCCGCGGTGGGCGGCTGAATGGGAGCGCGTCGATGGCCGTGACTCCGGGCGTCGCACCGGGCAACACGGAGTTGTCGCTGGGAGCGCTCACGCTGGTCGCCGTCGCTGGCCGAGCCGCGAACGCGGCGTTGGCGGCCGGCGTGATGGCACCGGCACCTTCTTCGAAGCCACCGCCACCACCCGAGCACTGCACGGGCTTGGCGATCAACACATTGCTCAGGCTCGACGTGTCGGCAGCATCCCCGGTGGCCTTGACCCCGAAGCGATACCACACGCTGGTCGAGAGCCCCGAGACGGTGCGCGCCTCGGTGCTCCCGAGCGCACCCGGATACCCCGTGGCCACGGGAGTCCATAGCCCGAAGTCGGCCGGGGCTGAGGCGTTCAAGGCATAGCGGAAGTCGTAGAGGCTCGCCGGACCCGTGAAGGCCAGCGTGTCGTCGTCGGCGGGCGCCGTCCAGTTGAGCGCCAGGAACGAACCGCCCGAGGGATCGCTGCACTGGCCGGTGTCGCGCATGTTGAGATAGCCACCTCCCCGCGGCGCGATGACATCCGCCGAATCGACGACCGTGGCGCTCGTGGCCGCCACGCGGACCCAGCGCGCGACTGATGGCACCGCGGGTGTGGCGGCGGACAGGCTGTCGATCACGAACAGCATGTAGTCGCCCGGGGGTGCCAGGTTGCCGTTGGCCGGGGCGTGGATCAGCAGGCGCTTCGGCCCTTCGCGGGCCACGAACTCCAGCGGGACATAGCGCTGGCCCTGATCGAATCCATGCGTGGCGGCCCCGGGACGGATGAGGGCGATGCTGCGAATGGTGCTCGTGCGAGTGGAGTCCGTGAGCCGCACGGTGAAATCACTGCCATAGGGCATCAGGTCCGGGCCGTTCATGACGCGCGGACGCGCGGCATAGCTGCCGTCCGGACTGAACAAGTAGGGCGGCTCGTAGATGCTAGCGCTCGTCTGGTCGTCGGTGGGGCTCGGGGACTCGCCACCAGCGGTCAGGACGCGCGCGTCCGGGAGAAGTACGGCCGTGGAGTGGTAGTTCCGGATCCATGGGTCGGAGGCGAGCAACTCGAGATTGCCCGCGTCGTCTAGCGATTTGGTCCATCGAGCCAACGCTTGGCGCCATACCTGCGGACGTTTGACAGCCGTAGCGACCGGGTCGTCGTCGCTATTGATTCCGCCTGTCGCAATGACGTCACCGGTGGGTAAGACCGTGAGGTTGTGATGGGTACGGGAAAGCAGTTCGAACTCGCTCGCTGAGGAGTATTTCACCCACGCCGGCGTCTGCCCCGCGCCGATGTCGATGGTCTGTGTGGCCGAGGTCCCGATGTTGCTCGTGCTCCCGGCGCGCAGGATCTTCCCGGGCCGGTACATCACCGACGACCCGAAGTAGGTCGCGTCCCGCTGGTCGCCCGCAGCGGCTTCCTCCCAGCGCTTGCTCTGCATGTTGAAGAACCGCTTGTAGCGCGAGACGGTTCTGTTGCTGTCCGTCGATAGCGTGGGACCGGCATTGAACAGCCGGCCGTCCGGGAGCACGAAGATGTTCGGATAATCCGCGATGGGTCGCTCGCTGGCGGAGTCGGCGGTGGTGAGCGCCTGCCATTGTCCGTAGAGCGGCCCGCAATCGGGCCCCGAGCCCGAACTGGCCGCGGTCGTGAACTGCTCCAGACTGCGCGCGATGCGCGCCCGGCCCTCGCCGATCGCCACCAGCCCCATGCCCGCGATCGGCGGCGGCTCGGGATGGAAGCTGCGCCGCAGCGGCGCCTGCCACGTGATGGTGTTGTTGGTGTAGCGGCCCTGCACGGTCCAGATCGCCGCACTCTGCCCGCCCGCCAGCATACTCCCGGTGGTATCACCGCCCACCACCACGATGGCGTCAGCGTCCACGCTGTAGCCCATCGCGGGGCGGCTACGGCCCGAGGGACCGGCGCCGGACGTGGCCAGCGCCGTCCAGGTGAAGGCGTCCTCCTGGAAGCTGAACTGGTCCGGCCGCTCGAGCACCCACAGCGCCGGCGACACCGGTGTCGCGGTCGAATCGCTCGCGCCCGCCTCACCGCCGAACAGGTAGTATTCGCGTTCGACCGCGCCCGTGGCGCGCCACTTGGCGGCCATGGCGTGCCAGGCGCGTGCGGATGGAACGGCCCCACCCAGCGTCAGTTCGCGCCAGACTCCGGGCTGCGTGCTGGAACTGCCCACGCCCACGACGGCGAGCTTCGTCGGGTCCGCCAACTGGGTCGTCGTCTTCCAACCGCCGAAGATGACCAGCTTGCTCATCGGTGCGCCCGCGCTGCCCGGTGCGCCCGGGTCGAACACGAGCGTGTGCCCGAACCGCTGGGTCGAGGCGTCACCCGCGAAGATGCGTTTCCAGTGCCATTGGTAGTGTCGGCTCGGGGCGTTGCGCCGCTCACCGCGCCACAGGTCCCCCAGCACCGCGCCGGATGCGTCGCGACCACCATGGATATAGCAGATCACCGCACCCGTGACTTCGCTCAACTGGGTGTCGAGCCGGTTCTCGACGCCCGCCCATGTCGCGGCACAGCCCCAACGTGCTTGAGGCAGGATGGGACCGGGCAGCAGCGTCGAGTCGCCGATCTGCTCCATGAAGCTCCAGCCATGGCTGGTGTCGTCCTCGGCAAGCGAGCCGTACAGGTTCCAGATGTCGCCCAGCACGTCGAACGTCCCGTTCGCGAGTTTCCGCCGGCCGCCATAGGCGATCGAGCGTCCCGAGTAGTCCCCGACGAACGCATGCGCGTCACGTCCGGGCGGGTAGCGTCCCGCCGTCAGGTCGTCGTACTGATGCAATTGCGCGAATCGCGGCGGCACGCAGGTGACCGTGCAGGTGTCGCCCGGCGCGGCCGTGGTGTCACCCCAAGCGTAGCGCGTCGCCAGCTCCAGTGGCTGCAGCACGCGCCAGGTGGTGTCCATGGTCACGCCCTTGGCAAGCCCCCCAAAACCCACCATGCCGCTCGACATCGTGCCTGCGGATGCCAGCACCCTGCCGTCCGGCATGGTCGTGGCGGTCGCGTACCAACGCTGCACCGCCATCTGCGCGCTCGCGGTCCAGGGCGTGGGGTTGGCGGGCACGTCGGGCTGCCACGCCGGATCGAGCGTGTACACCTCGCGGCAGGGCGACAATGGGATCCATGCCCCGCCCACCAGCACCATGCGGCCATCCGCGAGCGTGGCGTGCCCACTGCAGAACAGGTCGGTCGCGAGGTTGTTCGGGTGCGGCAGCGTGATCAGCGTGGACAGCGCGCTCGCCGTGGATGGCGTGATCAGGTTGGTGTCGCCCGGGACCAGGCGCCAGAACTTCATGGTCTGCGGGGCACCCGACTCCCCGAACATGAACACTCGTGTCGCGTTCGTGACCGGCTCACGCAGCACGACGGTGTGCGTCGAGGAGAACCCCCGCGAGGGGGTCGCCACCCACCGCCCGGTCTGGTTCAGCGGAGCGGCTGTGGCCCCGAGGGGGGGGGGGTGAGTTGCTGGGCGATCATGGCGATGGCGACGATCCTCTTCAGGCCATCCCATGGCGCGTTCGTGCGACGGACATGCGTGCGGCTCCGCATGGCGACCTCCTCGCGGGACGATGCGCGGTCACGCGCCACGCCGGCATGGCAGCGGGCGGACCCGTTCATGCCCTCGACGGCGGACGGCTGAGACCTGCTCGCCGGTCCCGTGCGCGGGGGTGTACGAAGAAGATAGCGGGTCCCCGCAGGTTGAATACAGGGAAATCAGACTCAACGCACGAGAAAGCACCGGGAATCCGCCCCGAGGTGCCACGGGAGGCAGACTGTCCAGTGGTAGCGCGACCAAGCCTCAGGCGGGTACGCCGGTGGGCTGATTTCACCTCGCCCGACGAGGGCGCCGCCGTGAGTCAAGGCAGGAAGAAGAACGCCAGCCCCAGCACGACATACACCGCCAGCAGCATCGCGCCCTCGAGCCAGTTGGACTCGCCGTCCTGGGCCACGAGGTTCACCACGCCCACCGCGGCCATGACCGCCAGCACCTCGAACGGGCTGAAGCGCAGGTCCATGGGGCCGTGCGGCATGAAGTAGGACGTGAACACGAGCAGTGGGGCGACGAACAGCGCGATCTGCAGGCTCGAGCCGATGGCGATGTTGAGCGCCAGGTCCATGTGGTACTTCATCGCCACGATCACCGCGGTGGAATGCTCGGCGGCATTGCCGACGATCGCCACGACGATGACGCCCACGAACACCTCGGTGAGCCCGAGCACGTGCGAGGCCTCTTCGACCGCGCCCACGAGCAACTCGCTCATCCACGCCACCCCGGCCGTGGCCACGACCAGCGTCAGCACCGCCCGGCCCATCTGCACCGGAGCCTGCTGATGTTCCTCCGCGCCGCCGGTGTACAGATGCTTGTGCGTGCGCAGCGTGAACAACAGCGACAGCAGATAGGCGGCGAACAACACCACCGCGATCTCGAGCGACAGGCTGCGCTCCAGCGAGACTTCGCGCGCCCGCGTCAGCGTGGCGCGCGCAACCTCGCCCTCCGCGACAAAATGAAATACGGCCGGCACGAGCAACGCGAGTGCTCCCAACGACAGGAGTGTCGAGGACGCCGCGGCGGCTGCGCGGTCGAACTTCTGGCGCTCGCGCTTCCAGCCGCCCGCGACCATGGACACACCCAGGACCAGCAGGATGTTGCCGATGATGCTGCCCGTGAGCGACGCCTTGACGACATCGTAGAGCCCCTTCTGCATGGCGACGAGCGCGATGATCAGTTCGGCGGCATTGCCGAACGTGGCGTTGAGCAATCCGCCGATCCCGGCACCCATACGAGACGCGATGCGCTCGGTGGCCTCGCCCATGAGCCCGGCCAGCGGCACAATGGCGAGCGCGCTGCACAGGAACACCACGAGCCCGCTGGCGTGCTGGTGCTCGACGACCGGAGCAATGGCCACGAACACGAGCAGCAACTGCATGGCACGCTGCGGCGTGAACCAAGGCGGGCGGACTTCGGCGCGGGCGACCATGCGCGGCAATGTGCCTGATGACGGGCGGGCGTGCAATCGGTGCGGCCACGCGGGCCCTGCCGGTGCATGAACCCGCCGAGTGCATTACCCTCGAGTGGACACGTCCCCGGAGACATGGAGGTCCCCGTGATCAAGTACCTGGGTTCCAAGCGGCTGCTCGTGCCTCAGCTGCTGGCGGTGCTCACCGCCGGCGGCGCGCGCACCGCCGTGGACCTGTTCTCGGGCACCTCGCGCGTCGGCCAGGCCATGAAGCGCGCCGGGCTGCGCGTGCACGCCAACGACCACAACGCCTACGCCGACGTGTTCGCGCGCTGCTACGTGGCGGCCGACGGTGCGCGCTGGCGCGGCCCGGCCGAGCGCGTGCTCGCCGAGCTGGATGCCCTGCCCGGCGAGCCCGGCTGGTTCACGGACACCTACTGCGTACGTTCGCGCTACCTGCGCCCCGAGAACGGCGCGCGGGTCGAAGCGATCCGCGCGCGCATCGCCACGCTGGCGCTGGAGCCCGAGTTGGAGGCCATCGCGCTCACCAGTCTCATCGAAGCCGCCGACCGCGTCGATTCCACGGTCGGCGTGCAGATGGCGTACCTGAAGGCCTGGGCGACGCGTGCGCTGAACCCCTTGCGTCTGCGCCTGCCCGAACTGATCGATGGCGAGGGCTCGGCGTCGTGCCTCGACGCCGTCGAAGCGGCCGGGAGATTCGCGGCCGACGTTGTGTACCTGGACCCGCCCTACAACCAGCACAGCTACCTCGGGAACTACCACGTCTGGGAGACACTCGTGCGCTGGGACCGGCCCGAGGTGTATGGCGTGGCGTGCAAGCGCACGGACGTGCGCGAGCGCGGCAGCGCGTTCAACCGCCGCGGTGCGATGGAAGCCGCGTTGGTGGCGGTGCTGGACCGCGTGCGCGCGCCGCGCGTGGTGGTGTCGTTCAGCGACGAGGGCTTCCTCACGCTGCCGCGGCTGCGCGAGCTGCTGGCCTCGCGCGGTGTGGTGACCGAGTGCTCGATCGACCATCCGCGTTACATCGGGCACCGGCTCGGCATCTACAACCCGCAGGGCGAGAAGGTCGGCGAGCCCGGCCCGGCGCGCAACCGCGAGCACTTGTTTGTGCTGGAGTGCGCGGAGGTTGCGGGACTGGCGCAGGCCGGCGCCTGACTCACTGGCGGCCGGAGACACGAACGGCCGGCCACCCGAAGGTGCCGGCCGTCCGCGCGTTCTGTGCTGCTCAGCCGATCACGAGCATCCCATCGAGTTGCCGCAGTTCAGGCACCGGTAGCAAGTGCCATTGCGGATCGTGATGTGCCCGCAACTGTCGCACGCCGGGGCGTCCCCGAGCATCTTCTTGTTCTGCACCATGATGCTCGCCATGCCGGCGTCATCGGCTTCGGTCAGCCGCGACGACTGCATCACCGGTCGCGCCGGCGTGATGCCCGACATCGAGCTCGAACCGAGGCCGGCCGGCGGGTTGCGGTGCTCCTTCCCGACCGGCACGTCGCTGGCGTGCGGACGGCGCACCAGCTGGCCCTGCGGGGCCTCGTCGATGACGTGCGCCAGTTCGGTGCGGTTCAGGTACTCGTAGCCGAGCACGCGTAAGACGTAGTCGATGACGCTCGTGGACACCTTGATGTTGTCGTGTCCCTCGACGCGGCCGTGCGGCAACTCG
>JANMAX010000087.1:0-14378 GCA_031360075.1 bacterium
GGAGTTGAAGGCGCTCGTTCAAGAGAAAGCGGCGTAAGCGCCTCGCTCCGCCGGCGCTGCGTGCGATCCAGCCAGAGCGATCTTGACGAGCGGTATCTAGAAGCTCTGCGTCCAGTTGTGCACCGCCTTCACCATGGTGAGGTTCTCGAGGCGCAGCGATTCAGCGTACACGGCGGCGTTGGGCCACGAGTGCTTGCCGCACGCGCACGCGAGCCTGCCATCCGGCTGCTCGGCGACCTTGCACGACTTGTCCTTGCAGAACGGGCACATCGGAGAACCTCCTGTGACGCAGAGGCGAGCAGTCTAGGGGTCCGACCGTGAGTCGGCAACCGCCGCGCGCGCGGCATCGGTGATGCCGTTGGCGCGTGCGATGCGCGCGAACACCTCGGCACTGGTGCGGCGCGTGCGCGGCCTTGCAGGGTCGTCGAAGTCCACGCCATAGAGCCCGAAGCGGCCGGTGTAGCCATCGGACCATTCGAAGTTGTCGAGCAGCGACCAGTGCAGGTAGCCGAGCACCGGCACGCCCTTGGCCATCGCCGCGTGCATGGCTTCCACGAACGCCAGCAGCGCGGCGGGCCGCAGTTGGTCGCTGGCGTCGGCGACGCCGTTCTCGGTGACCAGCACGGGCTTTCCCAGCCGGCCCGCGGCGAGCAGTGCTTGTTGCAACCCGCCCGGCCACAGCTCCCAGCCCAGGTCGTTGCGCGCTGCGCCCGGCCGCGCCACATGCGGCACGGGGGACTGTGAGCGCACCAGCCAGCGCGTGTAGTAGTTGAGCCCGTACCAGTCGAGCGCGTTCTTCAGTTCGGGCAGCGTCCTGCGGACGCTGCGTGCGCCCGGGATCGACAGGTCGATCGTGCCATCGATGGCCGCGCGTTCGACCGCGACATTGAAGACGCGGTCCTCGAGTATCGCCTGCAGCCGGTCGAGCGGGTTCCACGCGCGCAGCGGTTCGAGTTGCACGCGGTGCTTGGCGAAGCCGACCCGCGCGGGCAGTCCGTCGCCATCGGCGTCCGTGCGGTCTTCCGAGTGCAGCACGCGATAGACGCGGCCGTGCGCTTCGAGCTGGTTCGCAATCACTTCGAGCGCGCGCGAGTCGTCGCGCACCGCCGGCGGCCAGATCCCTTCGCTCCAGCCGCGGAAGGCGAACACCTCGGGCTCGTTGACCGTGCACCACCAGTCGACCTCGCCACCATACTCACGCGCGCAGAAACGCACGAACGATTCGAAGCGGTCGATCGTGGTGCGCGACTCCCAGCCGCCAGAGTCGGCGATCCACAGCGGGTTCGTGAAGTGATGCAGCGTGACCACGGGGGTGAGGGCGTGGCGCTTGAGTGACGAGAGCACGGCGTGGTAATGCGCCACCACGCCGGGGTCGAAGCAGCCCGGTGCGGGCTCGAGCCGGCTCCACTCGAACGACAGCCGGTGCGCGTTGTGCCCATCGGCGGCGGCGAGCGCGAAGTCGGAGTCGAACCGTTCGTAGTGCCGGCACGCTTCTCCACTGCCGCGCCCGCCGGCGATCGCACCGGCGCGCTGCTCGAAGCGCCACCAGTCGTTATTCGTGTTGCCGCCTTCCACTTGGTGCGCGCTCGTGGCGGCGCCCCACAGGAAGCCGGCGGGGAATGCGAGGGGCTGTGACATGGCGGCGAGGCTAGTGGACCGGGCGGCATTGGGGAACCCGTGGCCGGTCCAGACGTGAAATGGCTGTCAGGAGCGCGGCCGCCGGCATCGCAATACCATCGGGCGGTGCTAGTTTCGCCCTCCCATGCCCATCCGCGCCCCCGCCGCCACCCCGTCACGTGTCTCCGACGGGCTGCGCGCGCTCCGTCACCACGACTTCCGCCTGTATTTCTTCGGCCAGCTCGTGTCGCTGATCGGCACCTGGATGCAGGCGGTCGCGCAGGGCTGGCTCATGCACCGGCTCACGAGTTCGGCGTTCATGCTCGGGCTGCTGTCGTTCGCGCAGTTCGCACCCGTGCTGCCGCTGGCGCTCTATGCTGGCGTCATCGCCGACCGCACCGAGCGGCGCACCATGCTGCTGTGGACGCAGTCGTTGCTGCTGGCGCAGGCGGTCGCGCTGGCACTGGTGGTGAGCGCTGGCGTCGTGAAGCCGTGGATGGTGATCGCGCTCGCGAGCGTCTACGGCATCGTGAACACGTTCGACCTGCCGGCGCGGCAGACGTTCGTGGTCGACATGACCGGCAAGGACGACCTGCCAAACGGTATCGCGCTGAACTCGGCGGCATTCAACGCCGCTCGCATCCTGGGCCCGGCCGTGGCGGGCATCCTGGTGGCGACGGTCGGCGAGGCCGGGTGCTTCTGGCTGAACGCGCTGTCGTTCGGGGCGGTGATCGCGAGCCTGCTCATGATGAAGCGCACGCGGCTCGCCGCCGGCACGGCGGGTGCGGCCGCTCCGGGCGTCCCGGCGCACCGAGTCTCGAGCACGCTGCGCGAAGGGCTGCATTATGCGTGGGCGACGCCCACGATCCGGCAGCTGCTCGTGCTGCTGGCGGTATGCGCCGGGCTCGGCTTCCAGTACAACGTGCTGTTGCCGGTGTACGCGCGCGACGTGCTGCACGCCGGGGCTCGCACCTACGGCTGGCTGTTCTCGGCGTTCGGCGCCGGCTCGCTGCTGGCCGCGGTGCGCATGGCGGTGACGCGCGAGCGCTGGGCACTGCGACGTCACCTGATGTTCGGGCTCGCGGCGGGCGGCCTCGGGCTCGCGGGCTTCGCGTGGTCGCGCTGGCTGCCGCTCATGGCGGGGTTCGCGGCTCTCGCCGGCTTCGGGCTGATCCTCTACGTCTCGAGCACCAACACGCTCATCCAGCTGACGGTCGAGGACCGCTATCGCGGCCGCGTCATGAGCCTTTACACGCTGTTCTTCGTCGGCACCTCACCGTTCGGTGCACTGTTGTCGGGCGCGCTGGCGCAGCGTTTCGGAGCGCCGGTGGCCACCAGCTTCTGCGCGCTCATCCTGCTGGGTGGCGCGCTGTGGGTGAGCGTGCGACTGCGCGAGATCGCCGAGCGCGAAGCGGCCGAGCACGCCACCGTCGCCGAGCCCGAGCCGGCGGGTTAGCGGCGGGCGGCTAACGCGGGGCGTTGGCGCGCAGCGCCTGGCGCGTCGCACCGTGTTGCGAATGCACCAGCAGACCGCGCAGGCCCTCCCACACCACGCCCTTGCGCGACAGCCGCGGTCGCACCGGTGCCGAGTGGAAGTCGGTGCGCGCGAACGCGACGCGCAGCGAGGCACGCGCCCACAGCGCGGGCAGCAGGCAGAACAGCCGGTAGCGATGTTCGCTCGTGGGCACGGTGTCGAGGTAGTCGGGCACGCGGTCGAGCGCGCCGTGCGCGAGTCCGGCCAGCCGCAGCGACAGTTCGCGTGCCGCGCTCGAGCGCTCGATCAGGTCGCGGGCGCCGAGCGAGTGCCGGGCGAGCCATGACGCCGGGACGTGGCAGCGGCCGGCGCGCACGTCGACCGGCCAGTCGAGCACGATGTTCGTGAGCTGGAGCGCTTCGCCCACCACCGGCGCCAGCGCCAGCCGGCGCTCGGCGAGGACGGGATCGTCCTGCGCGAGACTGCGCGTCATGAGCCGGGTCAGCATCTCGCCGACGCAGCCGGCGACGACGTAGCAGTAGTCGTGCAGCTCGGCGTCGTCGTCCAGGTACGGCACGCGCAGGCCGCGCTCGGCGGCGCGCGTGGCGTAGCGGCGCATGCCGAGCGACATGGTGCGCACGCACGTCCGCACGTCGGCGGCGTCGGCGGGCGCCAGCGACGACAGCACATGCAGCAACGCGGGCAGGCGCACCAGCAGGTCGAGGTCGGCGCGAGCGTGCTGTGCTGCCGCGGCGACCGAGAGCTCCCGGGCCGCGCTGGGCTCGCCCGCCAGGGCCGCGAGAAACAGGTCGAAGCGCCCGCCGACCTGGGCGGGCGTGCCCGGCCACGAGTCCTCGAGCGCATCGGCCGCGCGGCACAGCAGATAGGCGAGCCGCACCGATTCGAGCATGCGGCCGCGCAGGCAGCGGATGTTGAGCGCGAACGTCCGCGACACGCGCAGCAGCGCCTCGCGGCACCAGGCGCGCTCGGTGGCGAGCGCTTGGGTGGCGCCCGGGCCGTGGTCGGCCAGTGAGACGGACGATGGGTGGGAGGTGGCCTCGGCGGTGAGCATGACGGGCACTATAGCGCGCGGCCCATCCGGCCGATAACCCGAGCGTCCATCGCCATGCGCTTCCCTTGGCTGTCCCTCGTTGCGGCGCTCGTCGCCTGTGTCCTTGCCGGTGCCCACCCAGCCCCGGCGGCGGCGCAGCCGTACCCCCGGCTCGGACTCTATGGTTCCGTGGTCGGTGGCGGCTTCCCGTACACGCATCCGGACGGCTCGCTCGACACGCTCGAGATCGGCCGCGCCGCGCGCTACCACGAGGTGGTGCTCGATGTGTACCCCATCTCGCCCTACCGTCCCGACATCGTGCAGGCGATGCGCGCGCGCAATCCGCAGATGGAAGTCCTGGCCTATGTCCTGGCGGAAGACATCTGGCTCGTCGATGACGCCGACTCGACGCAGCACATCCCGACCATCATCCGGCACACCGTGCGCGACCTGGGCGGCTTCCTGTACGACAAGGTGACCGGTGGCGAGTACAACACCATCGCCATCAACATCGCGAAGCAGGGACCGAACGGCCGGTTCGTGGTGGCCGAGGCGATGGCCAACATCTTCCGCGACCGCATCATCGCGACGGGACTCTGGGATGGCATCTTCACCGACATCTTCTGCCACACCGTGTCGTGGACTCAGTCGGGCACGGGGCGGGTCATCGACTACCAGCGAGCCGGGTACGCCTCGCTCGCCGCACTCGACGCGGCGTGGGCCGCTGCCTGCGACACGCTGGCCGCGCGCTTGCGCCGCGACGGCGGTCCCGGGTTCGTGCTCGTGGGCAATTGCGGCGGCAGTTCGCAACACGACACGTACAACGGCTGGATGCGCGAGAACTTCCCCTATCAGCAGGGCGGCACCTGGTACTCCAACATGCTCGGGGATGTCTCGACGCGTGGTTACTTCAAGGACGACGCCGACTACGTGCAGCCGGCGCGGAACTGGCTGCTGAGTGCTTCGACGACCACGCCCGGCACCGAGTACCAGGACTACAACACGCATCGCGTGCGCTACGGACTCGCGAGCGCCGCGCTCGGCAGCGGCGTGCACGCGTTCGCTCCCACCAAGACGGTGCGTGCCGCGCCCTATCACGACTGGTGGTACGACGAGTACGCCGTCGAGCTGGGCAGCGGGGCCTCGAGTGAAGGCCAGCAATACACCGGCTGGCTCGGCCAGGCACTCGGACCGCCGCGCACCATGCTGTGGGTCGGGGCCGCTCCCGACGCCATCACGAACCCCGGCTTCGAGGCGAACGTCAGCACGGGCTGGACATTCGCGAGCTTCGCACCCGCGTCCGCGACGATCGAGCGCGACGGGACCACCGCGGCCACGGGCGCATCCTCGGCGCACGTGCGCATCGCGGCCCCGAGCACGGTGGAATGGCACGTCTACCTGAGCAGCACGGGGCAGCTGAACCTGCAGGCGGGAGCGAGCTATTCCGCGACGTTCTGGTGCAAGGCCGACTCGCCGCGCATCATCCATGTGGTCGCTGGCAACTCCGGCGGCCAGGCCTTCGTGGCGGTGGATGCGACGTGGCGGCAGTACCAAGTCGTCATGCAGCCCACGACGTCGATCGCCGCCTCGTTGGCGTTCTTCATCGGGTTCCAGAGTGGCGACGTGTGGTTCGACGACGTGCACTTCCAGACAGGTGCCACCAGCGTGTGGCGGCGCGACTTCCAGAACGGCATCGTGCTCGTGAACCCCACCGAACTGACACTCGACGTGGCGCTCGAGAGTACGTTCCGCCGCATCCTCGGCACGCACGCCACCGCCGTGAACAACGGTGTGGTGAGCGCGACGCAGCGCGTGCTGCCGTATGATGCGCTGTTCCTGATCCGCACCGAGCTCGACACGACGCCGCCCGCGGGTGTCCAGGACCTGCAGCCGGGACCCTGATCCCGCGCGGTTCGTGCGGGTCCGGGCGAAGCACACGCGTCGGAGTGCTGCGAGTTCACTGGCTCCCTGAGCGCAATGACGCCTGCACCGCGTTCTCGAGCGCCTGCAGGAAGCGCGAGCGGTCGCGCGGATCGAACGGCGCCGGCCCGCGGGTCTGCTCGCCCGCGCCGCGCAGGTCCGCGAGCAGCGCGCGTGTGGCGAGCGCATCGCCGATGTTGTCCTCGGTGAACGGCCGTCCGGTGGTGCCGATGACGCGCGCACCCTTGGCGAGCGCGCGGCCCGCGAGCGGGATATCGGCGGTCACGAGCACGTCTTCGGCCGCGACGTGTTCGGCGATCCAGTCGTCTGCGGCATCGAACCCCTGGGCGACGACTTCGAGCCGGATGCGCGCATCGGCTGGCACGCGCATCCAAGAGCCCGCCACGAGTGTCACGAACAACCCGTGGCGCTCGGCGACCCTGAACACCTCGGGCTTCACCGGGCAGGCGTCCGCATCGACGTACAGGTGGGGCCGTCCGCGAGCCGGGGCGTCCGCGGCCGCGCCGTCGCCAGCTCCCGCGTCGGGCCCGTCGCCGTGGCCCGTGTCGGAGATCACGCCTCGACGATCTCCGCCGTCCAGCTCACCGCCACCGCACCCTTGAGCGTCGCCGCGGTCGGGCACTTCTCGAGATGGCGCGAAAGTGCACGGTCGACGGTGTCCCGGCTGCCGGCCGGGATGTGCAGCCGGTAGTGCACGCGCACCTCGGTCAGTACCGGCAAGCCATCCCGCACTTCATTGATGCCCTGGACCTCACAGCCGACGTGCTCGGCTGGCAACTTCACCTGGCGCGCTTCCAGCGCACCGTTCAAGGTCCCGAGCATTCAACCGCCGGTTGCCGCGACGATGTAGTCCACCGGCAACGGCAGTTCGCGTTCGGGTTGCAGCTTGTAGAACGGCACGATCGCGCCGTGGACCCCCATGTCGACAGTGACTCCGAGCGGCAGGTGGGCGCGGCGGTGCAGGCTGCCCGCCTTCTCCAGCGTGATGCGCGACACATAGACGGGCTCGGTCATGGGAGTCCCTCGGGGTGCTTGGCAGGTGCCGGGCCGCAACGGGCCCAAGCGTCCGGCCCGCGCTTCGGGCCGTGCGGACAGATATGCTAGTTTCAACCGCCGGTCCAATCGCGCGCAACGGCTTGCAGTGCTCCCCGGTCCGGCGCTCACGGCCACCATCCCGAGGCCCCACCGTCCGTGTCAGGATCCCCGACGTCTCCCCAGCCCACGACTCGCGCCGACGCGGACTTCACGGTCGTCGCGCGACTCGCGACCGGCACCGCCACGCTCATGTTCTTCCTGATCGTGCTCGGCTCGGTGGTGCGCACGACTGGCTCCGGGCTGGCGTGCCCCGACTGGCCGCTGTGCCATGGCCGGTGGATCCCGCCGTTCCAGTTCAACATCCTGGTCGAATGGTTCCACCGGTTGATCGCGCTGATCGTCGGGCTCGGCCTGCTCTCCACTGCGATCTGGATCGCGACGCACCGCGAGACGCGCGCGCGGCTGGGCGGACTCGCCACGCTGTCGATCGCGCTCTACTTCACGCAGGCGCTGCTGGGTGCGCTCACGGTGTGGAAGCTGCTCGACCCGAACATCGTGAGCGGGCACCTGGCTGTGGCGTTGCTGTTGTTCGCGACCCTCATGACGCTGGGGCTGATCGCGCGCCACGAATCACGCCCCGAGTCGGCACCGCAGGCGCGGCCCGCCGGACTGCTCGCGCTGTCCGGGGCCGCCACCGCGGCCATCTGGGCGCAGGCCGTGCTGGGCGGCATGGTGAGCACGAACCACGCGAGCCTCGTGTGCCACGACTGGCCGACCTGCAATGGCGAGTGGTTCCCGCCCATGGCCGGATTGATCGGCCTGCACATGTCGCACCGCTTCGGTGCCTACGCGCTCGTGGTGCTGCTCGCCGTGCTGGCGTGGCGCACGCGCGCCGCTTGCGACACGCTCGTACAACGTGCCGGCAGCCTGTTGTTCGTGCTCGTGCTGGTGCAGGCCGGCATCGGCGTCCTGAACATCATGATGGGCATCCCGGTGTGGGTGTCGGCGCTGCATCTGGCCAATGCCGCGATCATGCTGGCGCTGTCGCTCGTGGCCGCGTTCCGGCTGAGCACGCAGCGGGCGGGTCAGCCGCGGTTCGCGCCTCAGGCGGTGGCCCAGTGAGCGTCGCGGACGACCTGGCGCCGGTGAAACGCGTGGCTTCCTTCGGGGCCTGGGTCGAGCTCACCAAGCCGCGCATCATCTCGCTGGTGCTGTTCACCGGCCTGCCGGCACTGCTGCTGGCCGCGGGTGGCTGGCCGGCACCCCGGCTGCTGTGGGGCGCGCTCGCCGGCATCACGCTGTCGGCCGCCTCGGCCGCCAGCTTCAACCACTACTTCGATCGCGACATCGATGCGCTCATGAAACGCACGCGCACCCGGCCGCTGCCCTCGGGCGCGCTGCCGCCCATGGCCGCCGTGTGGCTCGGCTGGGTGTTGGCCGCGCTCTCCACGGTCGTGCTCGTGCTCACGGCCAACGTGCTGTCGGCGGTCATCGCGCTGGTCTCGATCTTCTACTACGCCGTCGTCTACACGGTGTGGCTCAAGCGGCGCACGCCGCTCAACATCGTCATCGGTGGCGCGGCGGGTGCTTCCGCGCCGCTGATCGCGTGGGCCGCGGTCACCGGGCGCGTCGAGCTGCCGTCGATCCTGCTCGCCAGCATCATCTTCCTGTGGACGCCGCCGCACTTCTGGGCGCTGTCGCTGTATCGCCGCGATGACTACGAACGCGCCGGCATCCCGATGCTGCCCGTGACCCATGGCGAGGAAGAGACGCGCCGCCAGATCCTGCTCTACACGCTCGTGCTCGTCGGCAGCACGATCGTGGTGGCGCCGCTGTCGGGGCTGGGGCCGGTCTACATGGTGAGCGCCGCGGTGCTGGGCGCGATCTTCGCCATCGGTGCGGTGCGGCTCTACCGGAATCCTGGCGTGCCCGCCGCGCAAGCGCTGTTCCGGTTCTCGATCCTGTACCTGTTCCTGCTGTTCCTCATGATGTGCGTCGATGCGCTCATGAGCACGGGGTTGCTGGGGGCATGATCACGCCCGCCGCGCTGCTGCCGGCAGGGCTGCTGCTGCCGGGCGGCCTGTCGCACGCGCAGTTCCCGCAGACCACGACCGAGCCCGCCACGGCATGGATGCGCGCGGCGGTCGGTGTGCTGGCGCGCCAGTCGCCGTGGGTCCTGGTGGCGCTGGTGGTGGTGCAGGGCCTGCTGTTGTTGTCGGCGCTGCGACTGCGGTCGCGTGCGGCCGCGGCTGCGGCAGCACCAGCAGCGCAAGCTGGCCAGCCGGCCCCGCCGCTTGCCGAGCTGTGGACGCTGGCGCCATTGGCGCTGATCGTGTTGGTGGCACTGCCGGCGTTGCTCGGCGCTCTGCGGCCCCCGGCTGCGACAGCCCCGGCGCTGCGCGTCAAGGTCATCGGGCATCAGTGGTGGTGGGAGTTCCAGTACCCCGACCAGGGCTTCGCCACCGCCACCGACGTGCATGTGCCGGTCGGGCGCGCGGTGACATTCGAGGTCGAGAGCGCCGACGTCATGCACTCGCTGTGGGTGCCGGCGATCGGCCCGCGCTTCGACGTGCCGCCGCTGCGGCGGCGCGAGTGGTCGTTCGTGCCCGACCGCGAAGGGATGTATCCGGGCCAGTGCGCGGAACTGTGCGGCATGTCGCACGCCCACATGCGGCTGCAACTGTTCGTGGACTCGCCCGCGGCGTTCGAGACCTGGCTCGCCAACCAGCGCGCATCGCGCGTGGCGCCGACCGATTCGGCACACGCCGGGGACCACTGGCGCGGCCAGCAGGTCTTCGTGACGCATGCTTGCCGCGGCTGCCACACGGTTCGCGGCCTCACCGAGGGTCCTGTCGGCCCCGACCTGACGCACTTCGCCAGCCGCACCACCATCGGCGGCGGCATGTTCGATCGGTCCGACAGCTCGCTCGCGCGCTGGATCCTGCGCGCCAACCAGCTGAAGCAGGGCTCGAGCATGCCCGGCTTCCCGGTGCCACAGAAGGACCTGCGACCGTTGATCGTCTGGCTGCAGAGCTTGCGATGAGCACGAACGAACGAGGCTCTCGATGAGCACGAGCGTGTTCGCCACCGTCGAGCCCGCGCGCACCGGGCGCCGGCTACTGCTGCTGGCCGCGGCCGGCTTCGCGCTCGGCGGCATCGAGTCGGTGATGCTGCGCGGCCAGTTGGCGCGCGCCGGCAGCACGATGTTGCAGCCGGCCGTCTACCACCAACTGCTCACGCTGCACGGCGTCAGCATGGTGTTCCTGTCGGTGCTGCCCGCGACACTGGCGCTGTTCCTGCTGCTCGTGCCCGCACGCGTCTCGAATGGACGCACCGCGTTCCCGCGGCTGTCGGCGTTCGGCGGCTGGGCCTGGTTGTGGGGTGCGCTCGTGCTGCACGCGGGACTGCTGCTGGGCGGCACGTCGGGCGCCGGCATGCTGGGCAACGCCAGCATGACGTCGCTCGAGTGGGCGTCGCGCGACACCGTGTACCCGGGCCGCTTCACGTTCCGCGCCAATGGTGTGGACTGGTGGGCCACCGGCCTTGCGCTCGTGGTACTGGCGGCGCTGTGCGTGACGCTCGACGTGGTCGTCACCGTGTTCGCACGTCGTGCGCCCGGCAAGCCGCTCAGCGAACTTCCGCCCCTGGCGTGGAACTCCGCGCTGGCCGGCGTGCTCGGATTGCTGGCGTTCCCGGCGCTGCTGGTCGCACTCGTGCTGTTGCAGGTCGACCGCCTGCTCGGGGGCGGCCGTTTCGTGCCCGAACTGGGCGGCGATCCCACCCTGTGGCCGCGGCTCACCGCGCTGCTGGGCCATCCGCAGGTGGCGATGCTGCTGCTGCCCGTGATGGGCGTGGTCACCGAGATCGTCGGGGCCGCTGCCGGCCGGCCGGTGCATGGCCGGGCCGTGATGCGCGCTTCGAGCGCGCTGCTGGTGCTGGCCGGTGTGCTGGGCTGGCTGGCACAGACGACGCCAGCGGGTGCGGCCGTGGCGTACGCGCTGCTGCCGTTGGCCGGCGCGATCATGGCGCTCGCGAGCGGCATCGCCGTGTTTCATTGGTCAGCGACGCTGTGGGGCCGGCCCGTGGCCGCCAGCCCGGCGCTGTCGTTCGCACTCGGCATGGGCGCGATGATCATGACCGGCGCGTTCAGCACGCTGCCGCTGGCGTTCCAGCCCGCTGCCGCACGCCAGGTGGGCACGTACTTCGGCGTCGCGCATGCGCACGAGATGCTGTTCGGCGGTGTGGTGCTGGGGCTGGTCGCGGCGCTCTATCAGTTCTATCCCAAGCTCACCGGCCGCGTGCTGGACGCGCGCCTGGGCCAGCTGCATTTCGCGCTGACGTTCCTGGGCGCGTTCGTGACGTTCGTGCCCATGCACCTGCTGGGGCTGGCCGGCATGCCGCGCCGCATCCACACCTACACCGCGGGCATGGGCTGGGGCGGGCTGAACGCCATCGCCTCGCTGGGCGCGCTCATCCTGCTGGCGGCCGGCATCGTGTTCGTGCTTGTACTGCTGCGTGCGCGGCCGGTCGCCGCTGCCGCTGGCGACACGGTCGCGCCCGAACGGCCGGGCACGCCCGGTCCCGCGCTGTTGTCGGGCGGGCTCGCACTGCTCGCGGCCGGCACGCTGCTTGGCTGGGCGGTGGGCATCGCAGGCGCGCTGCTGCTGGTGTTCGGCGTGGTGCGGCTGCTGGGGGATGCGCGCGGCTAGTGTGGTGTCCCAGAAGCCGTGCATGGGCCTCGACGGCGCTCGTCACCGCCGGCTGCGTTGCTCCTCCTCGACGTATCTCCCGGATAGGACTTCGTCGTCGCGCCGTGCCAGCGTCCACGCTGGCTCGTCGAGCCATGCACACGGCTGCTGGGACAGCACACTAGTCGCGCTTCATGCCCGCCATGTGATGCCGGTCGTGGTAGAGCATGAACAGCAGCATGTCGCGCGCCGTGATGGCACCCAGGATCGGGTGCGGGAACGCGCGCGCATCGAGCTCGGCTTCGCTCCACGCCGCCGCTGCATCACGCAACGCCCGGCTCGCGGCTGCGTAGCGCGCGATCACTTCCGCCTGCGTGCTGTTCTCGGGCAACGCCGCGCTTTTGCCGTTGGCCGCGAGCAGTTCCACCGGCGCTCGGGCGAGTGCCGCCAGATAGGCCTCGCGCACCGCGACGTAGCCGCGAGCGGGTGTCGTGGCTGGTGGCAGTGCTGACGCCATGCGCAGCCCGCGAGTGACGCGCTCGTGGCTGTTCGCCAGATGCGCGGCATGTTGCGCCGGGCCCCACGCGATGACCGTGCCGGCGAAGAACGCGTGTGCGGGAACGCCCGCGAGGTGGCCGGTCACGTCCGTGCGCACGGCATCGAGTGCCGCGAGGATCTCATCGCGTTCGTGGGGGTGGTACATGCCCGGCAGGCTAGCATGAGTCGCGCGTGGGGACGGCTGATGCTTGCCGCTGTCCGGATTCCACGCCGGCGGTGATGCACGCGGGGCTGCGCCGCCGCCGGCACGGTGCAGCAGCCCTCGCTCAGCCGCCGTGTGCCGCGTGCGCGGCCGCGATGCGCGCGTTCCGCAGCCGCGTGATGGCGGGCTCCAGCGCCATGTGCCCGGCCGCGATGACCAGCCCGAGTCCCAGACAGCTCGTCCACAGCGTCACCGAGCCCAAACGCTGCAGCACGAACGTGCCGAGTGCCGGCGCCACGCACACCGCGAGCCCGAACGACAGCCCGTAGGCGCCCTGATAGCGCCCGCGCAGCTCCGGCGGCGCGATGTCGGCGACGACCGTGTTGGCCACCGGCAGCACACCGATCTCGCCCACGGTCCACACCACGACACCGAGCGCGTACAGGAGCGGGGTGTGGAAGACGGCGTTGAGCCCGAAGCCGAGGCTCGCGAGTGCGGCGCTCAACGCCAGCGTATGCGAGCGGTTGAAGCGCGACAGCACCGGACCCAGCCACGGCTGCAGGAACACGATCAGCACGCCGTTGAGCGCGATGATCATGCCGTAGGCGCTGGTGCCGACACCGTGCGCCGCCAGGTCGAGCGGGAACGTGGTGGAGTTCTGCATGAAGAACAGCGCGAACAGGAAGCTCAGTCCGAGAAACGCGAGGAACGGCCTCTCACGGTAGGGCGCGAGCATCTCGGACATCGCCGAAGCCCGCCGTTGTCCGGCTGCCAGCGGCGCGCGCGCCGGGCGAGTCTCGGGCACGCCGAGTGCGACCAGCAGCCCGAACAGCAGCGTGGTCACGCCATCGCCGATGAACAGCCAACGGAACGACAGGTTGGCGAGCACGCCGCCCAGCGTGAGGCCGAACGAGAACCCCAGGTTGATGACCCAGTACATGAGCCCGAACGCGCGCACGCGTGAAGCGGGGGGCACCAGGTCGGCGATCGCCGCCTGCATGCCGGGCCGGTACATCTCGTTCAGCAGTGCGACGGCGAACATGGCCGGCGCGATGTGTTCGATGCGGTCCAGGAACGCGATGCCGATCATGCCGGCGCCGCCCGCACCCAGTGCCAGCAGCATCGTGAAGCGCCGCCCGACCCGGTCTGCGAGGTAGCCGCCGAGCGGCCCGGCGATCGCGCCGCCCGCGCCATAGAGCGCCACCACGAGCCCAGCCTGTGCGATGGAGACGTGGCGGACCGAGGTGAGGTAGATGGCCATGAACGGCAGCACGAACCCGCCGGCGCGGTTCACGAACATGCCAGCCCACAGCACCCAGAACGGGCGCGGCAATCCGCCGGCCATGGCGTCCAGGCGGGTGCGCAGGGTGGGGAGGGGGGGCATGGCCGGGCGTCCTTGTCGGAGGGCCGTGGGGCTCGCGCGGACCCGCAGGTCGCGCCTTCGGGAGCTCGTGGGCAGGAGCGGTCCCGGCTTCCAAGGATGAGTCACCGGGCCGGGCGGGCTTGCTGGAAAGGGTTTGGCCCTGAAGGCTTTCGCCCTCAGGGCCAAGATTGGTAGCGGGGGCTGGATTTGAACCAGCGACCTTCGGGTTATGAGCCCGAAGGTCAGAAGCCAGGAACACGGATGCGGAGACTGCCTCAGGCACGGAGGCCAGTATGCCGCTCGTCATTCCGACTTCACCCAGCCGCCGCATCGTGGCGCTGCAAGCCCGGCAAGGTAGCACCGACGTCCGCACCCCGCAGCCCGGCCGCTGCCCGCTCCCACCCGGCACCGTGCGGGCAGGAGGCCGACCTCTGAGCGTGGCCGGCGGCCACGTGCCCCCACGGTCGCGGGTGAGCGTGGGGCCGCCACCCGCGATCGTGGTGGTCCGG
>JANMAX010000088.1:0-13987 GCA_031360075.1 bacterium
ACCTCGAGTTCGCGCGCCGGTCCCGCGGCCTGGCGCAGCGCGCGCACGCGGCGGCGCGCGGCGAGCGCCGGCCGGCGGCGCGACCACAGGCGCAGGGCCACTTCGAGCCGCCGGCACGCCACACGTAAGTCGTGTAACGCCCCGGGCACGCCGGCGCGCGCGTCCGCGGCGAGCGTCGCGACTGCCGCCGCGAGGGCGCGTGTGCGAGCCGGCGCAGCGCTGGACGCGCGCGCGGTCACGGGATCGTTCCCGCACCCTTCTTCGAGACGATCGCCGTCACCCGCTCGCACAACTCGGCGGCGATGTCGCTGACCGCACGCGTCGCGTCGATGGTGTGGAACTCGTATTCGCGCGCCAGGCCGTCCAGTTCGGCGATGATGCGGCCCTGGTAGTTCACGAACGAGTCGTAGAGGTCCTCGCCCATCGGGACGTCCATGCCGGACTCCCAGTAATCGAACGGGCCGTCCGCGAGGACGCGCGGCACGAGCTCGGCCGCATCGATGCGCAGGTAGAACACGGCGTCCGGCTTGAGCGCGAACGAGTAGACCTGCTTGATCCAGTGGGGATCCGCGCCACGCACGATGGCGCGGGCGATGAGCGAATACGTGTAGCGGTCGGTGATCATCACGAACCCGGCGCGCAACGCGGGCACGATCTGCTGTTCGAGCCGGTCCGCGAAATCGGTCGCGTAGAACAGATTGAAGGCGTTGGTGCCGAGCGTGTTGCCCATCTTGGCGCGGCGGATCCCACGGCTCGCGAGGTCCGAGCGCGTGAACCCGGTCTCGGCGACGGCATAGCCCAGGCGCTCCAGGTGCTTGCGCAGCTTGTTGACGTGGGTGGTGCGCCCGACACCGTCGGTGCCCTCGACCACGACGAGCCAGCCCGCGAGGTCGTCGAGCGGCGTGCCTGGGATACCCTGACCGTACGACTCGAACCGGCTCATGCCCGGCGCTCCTCTTCTTCGCGTATCACGCCACCGTGGGGATCGCTCGCCACGCCCGCGAGGTGCGGCCGCACCAGCTCGCGCAGCGCGCGCTGCTGGACCTCGACCGGCTGCGTGGCGTCCATGGTCGCGAGTCCGTATTCGTCGACGATGCGCTCGTACTCGTGCTGGATCCGGGCCTGGAACAGCTTGTAGCTCTCCGTCGGGTCCGGGTGCAGGCCGAGGTCCATGCCAGCTTCATACCACTTGAGCTTTGGCCGCCCCGACAGGATGCGATGCAGCGCGACATCGAGCGGAACGCGGAAGTACATGGCCAGCGTCGGCTTCACCGCGAAGCGGTACAACGAGCGCACCCACTGCCGGTCGACGCCGCGCGCCACATCGCGCGCGAACGCCGTGTACACGTAGCGGTCGGCGAGCACGATCGCACCCGCCTTCAATGCCGGCACGATGTCGCGCTCGACGCGGTCCGAGAAGTCGGTGGCGTGGATGAGCGAGAACGTCAGCGGCGTGAGCAGCTGGCGCTTCTTGCCCCGCGACGTCGTGGCACGAACGATCGGGGACGAGTTCCACTCACTGAAGATGACCAGGTGGCCTTCGCTGCGCAGCCATTGCGCGAGCAGCGACAGCTGCGTGCTCTTGCCCGAGCCGTCGATCCCCTCGACGATGAACAGTTTGCCCGGGTAGGGCGACGGCTTGCTTCCATAGACGTTCTCGGGGCTCAGGCTCGGCTCCTTTTCTTGTTCGCCAGCGCACGAAGCGCGCCCGGCGACAACAGCCACCGCAGCCGGCCGCCACCCGCGGCCGGGGACTCCAGTTCGATCGCGCACGCCCCCGCCTTCTTGAGCGGCACAGCCGCCGGCGCCCCGAACAACAGCACGCCCGCCAGCTTGCCGAGGTCGGGTTCGTGCCCGACCAACGCGATGACGCGGTCCTTGTCCTCGCGCGCCAGCGCGCGCAGCGTCGCGCGCCATGAGCCCCCCGGCGCAAGCGTTGCCATCAGCTCCACTCTCACGCCCTCCCCGCTTGCCGCCGACAGTTCGTTCGCCGTCTCGAGCGCGCGCCGGGCCGGGCTCGTCAGGACGCGCGTCAGGCGCGACTCGAGCCACATGATGCCGCGACTCGCACGGCGTGCACGCTGGCGGCCACGCGTCGTGAGCGGGCGCAACAGATCGTCCGGCCAGAGCTGCTCGTCCCGCTCTTCAGCCGGCGCATGTCGGAACAGGATGATACGCATGGCCGCGGCAAAGTCCCCCATGACAATGCGATGCGCTTGGCCGGGAGCCTACCACGCGAATCCAAAAATCCTTTATTGCCAGCATGTTACATCGCCGTTACAGCTCAGCCGAGCAGCCGCTCCGCGACCGCGGGGAGCCCGCCCTGGATGGCCTCGACCTCCCCGGCCGGCAACGCCGCCAGCGCGCGCTGCATGCGCTCGGGCGAATATGGGTGCACGAGCCAGAACAAGCGCACATGCTTCCACGACGGCTCGCGGCGCTTGAGCGCCAGCGGCAGCGCCAGGTCGATCGAGAACACATCGCCGACCACGGCATCGGGCGCTTCCTCGCGCAGCACCTCTTCATAGAAGGGCCGCGCGACATCGATGCGAAGTCCGCCCGCATCGATGGTGTCGTCCACCCCGGGCGCCAGCACGAACTTGCGTGCCGAGCCGCGCAGGCGCAACTCGCCGGCCGCATGCTCGGGGTGTACACGCGCGGGCACCTCGGCATGCGCGAACCAGCGCTGGAGCTTGTCGGTGCCCGAGTTGGAGACCACGACGATCTCGACGCCGTTCGCGAGCATGCGCTTGCCGGCATCGGCCGCCGCCACCGTGATGCCCGGGCCGCGGCGCGATTCGACCTGCTGCACGCCCGCGACGTGCGCGTTCCCGCCGAACCCCTCGAGCCCCACGCCGGTCCGCTCGATGGCGGCGGCCAGCCGTCCGGCAAGCGGGTCGCTGGTGCGGCGCACGTGCAGGTAGTGCAACAGCGCGCCGTGCTCGGTGAATGGATCCTCGTCAGCGAACGCCGAGAGCCGCCCGGCCACCGACCAGCCCCAGCGCACCGGATCGGCGCGCACCGCGAAGCGCGCGCCGGCGATCCAGTCGCGCACCGCATCGCGGTCGCTCTCCCCCGCCACGGCCAGCAACGCCGCGTCGAGCGCGGCACCATGTGCCGCACCTTCCTCGTCGGGGTAGGTCCAGACACCGTCGAAATCGCTCAGGAGCTTCATGCGGTGCTTGTCTCACGCACGCCGCGCCGGGCGCAACCCGGACGGGCGCGGCTTGCGTACACCTGTCATGGCGCCGCGCCGGCTTGACCACGGGCGGCGCAGCGGGCAGCTTGGATGCACGCCCCACGTTCAAGGATGAACGTCCATGCTCGACACGGAAGGAAGGCAGAACATGCTCATGCGATCCCTCGCGGCCCGCGGCTCTGGCATGCTGGCCAGCCGCATCCCGACTCCCCTGGCCCGGCGCTGGGCTCGCGCCATCGCCAGCGCGATGGTCCTGGCGGTTGCGCTCTCGGCGGCCCTGGTGGGGCCGGCGCACGCGCAGGTGCACGGCGCGCTCTCCGAGGCCACGCTCGTCCCGGTGAACGGCCACCTTGGCGCGGCGTACCTGACGTTCGACAAGAGCAGCGCGACGCTCGCGGGACAGCTGCGCCTGTCGTTCTATCCCAACTTCGACTTCGGGTTCCAAGGCGGCCTGTCACGCATCGATGTCGCCAACAACACTCGCACGTCGGTGCGGCTCGGCGCCGACTTCCGCGGCCAGCTCGCGAAGCAGAACGGGACGTTCCCGCTGAACGTGTCGCTGGGCGGCGCGCTGGGCGTGGAGAGCGCCGACCACTTCACGATCCTGTCCGTGGGCCCGCAGGTCGTCGTGTCGCGCCAACTGGGCGGCTCCGGACGCTGGGTCGGCTACGGCGGCGCGGCGCTGCTCCTGTCGAGGTTCGATGTCGACAACCAGAGCAACAACGACACTTCATTCCCCCTGCGCGGCGGCCTCGAGTTCCACCCGAATCCCGACCTGCGTTTGCTCACAGAGGTCCAACTCGCTGTGAGTGATGAAGTTAGGGACGACGTCTCGATCACGTTCGGGGTCCTGTTCCCGTTCTGACGACGTGGCGCACGAGGCTGCACCTAACGCATTGGACCACAATGTATTAGAGTCGACGCACTCGTTGCTTGTCGACCCCGGACCCGGGTGCTAGCCTGTCGGTCCGCCGTGAGTCAGGTGCCTTCCGCGCTCACGACGAACCATCCTGGCCAAGCCCACAAAACACTGTCATCACTGGCCTTGCGGAGCACGTCACAAGGCTGGTTCGCACGCTCGGGCGGGTCCCTCGGGGGCCCGGCGAGGGACGATGTGGACGGAGTGTGGACGAGGCTCTGGAAATCGGCCACAAGCTATTGTTGCACAATCGTTTCGGTGTTCGTCCACCGCTGTGGACAACTCTCGTCCCCGATGCATCAGCCGCCCCCGTCCCCAGCGCCAGAAGCCCATTCCGCAGCAACTTGCGAAGGCCTCCGGCCCTGTGGACAACGGCACGAACCATCTCTGCAAGGATGTTGGAAATGGCCGTCCTGCCTGTTTCCCCTGATCAGGTCGCGTTCGTCTGGGAGCAAGTGCTCATCAAAGTGCAGCAGCAGCTCGCAAGCCCCCAGGCATTCGACACGTGGTTCCGCCCCATCATCGCGCGTGAGTTGAGCGCGCAGTTGGTCGAACTCGAAGTCCCGAACGCGTTCTTCGTGGACTGGATCCACGAGCACCACCTCACGACGCTGCGCCACGCCCTCGCCGAGGAGCTGGGCCAGTGCCCCGAGATCCGCTTCGCGCCCCGCGAGCCGGTGCCGGTGCCCTCGGGCACCATGGCGCCCACGCCGCCGCGCTTGTCGAACGCGCCCGCGACCCGCCCGCTGCCGGCGCGCGAGTGGCTCGACAGCCAGCTGCACCCGCGGCTGACGTTCGACACGTTCGTGGTCGGCACCAGCAACCGCTTCACGCATGCCGCCGCCATGGCTGTCTCGCAGCGGCCCGGCGAGGTCTACAACCCGCTGTTCGTGTTCGGCGACTCGGGGCTCGGCAAGACGCACATCCTGCACGCCGTGGGGCACGAGGTGAAGCGCGTGCGCCCCGAGGCGCGCGTCTACTACGTCTCGGCCGAGCGTTTCACGAACGAGATGATCTGGTCGATCCAGCACGGCCAGACGCTGGCATTCCGCAACAAGTACCGGAACGTCGACGTGCTGCTCGTCGACGACGTGCAGTTCCTTGCGGGCAAGGAGAGCACGCAGGAAGAGTTCTTCCATACGTTCAACGCGCTGCGGGACGCCCACAAGCAGATCGTCGTCACCGCCGACAAGCCGCCCAAGGACATCGGCGGCATGGAGGACCGGCTCATCTCGCGCTTCAACCAGGGCCTGGTCGCCGACATCCAGCAGCCGGACCTGGAGACGCGCATCGCCATCCTGCGCCAGCGCTGCGAACAGGAGTCCGGCGGACTCCGCCTGGCGGACGACGTCGTGCTGCTGATCGCCGACCGCGTGCGCGGCAACGTCCGCGACCTCGAGGGCTGCCTGGTGCGGCTCATGGCGGTCGCTTCGCTCACGCATCGCGACGTCACGCCTGAACTGGCGAACGAAGTGTTGCAGCAGTACGTCAAGCCGGAGCCGGAGAACACCACCCCGGAGCGCATCCTGGCCGCGGTCTCCGAGCGCTTCGGCGTGCGGGCTGAGTCCCTGGTGGGCAAACGGCGCACGCAGGCCATCGCCCTGCCGCGCCAGATCGCCATGTACCTGATGCGCCACCTCACCGAGATGTCGCTGGTCGAGATCGGACGCGTCTTCGGTGGCCGCGACCACAGCACCGTCATCCACGCGTGCCGTCAGGTGGCCGAACGGATCCAGGCGGACGACGCGTTCCGCGACAAGGTGAACAGCCTGTTCTCGACGGTCGCGGCCTGAGCACCAGCGTGGCTGGGAAGGCCGGAGGGGTTCGAGGGTGCCTTTACGACCGGCGCGTCCGCGGGCTGCGCGGATCTGCTCCGGCGTTCGAACGCGCTCCGAGCGACGGTCCTCCGAAGGTATCGGCCACACGCCACCGCGTTGTGCAGCAACACACTCGTTTGTTGTCCACACACCGCGCGTGGGTTGGCGTGGATACGGCGTGGACGGCTGGTGAGGAGCGCAGCACGCGGATCGCCCAGCGGGGGATCGGTGGACAGATCGGGAGTTTGTGCACACAAAATTGATCGAGCCAAGCCCGTCTGGTCGCGTGACCTGTGGCCGGTTTCGAGAACTTATGAACGCCATCCACAGCCCCTACTGTTTCTACCTTCTTATTGATTGAAATAAAAAGACTTAGAAGCCTGCTTCCGGGGCGTTCTCCGCTTGCCTTCGGCAAGTGGCGTGCCTAGAATGCAGCGGCCCTTCGAAACGCCCCCCGAACTCCGGTCAGGGAGTGGCGGAAACCGAGGCCGGACATGATGTTCCTAGCCGTCAGGGAGTGACCCATGGACCTCACCATCCAGCAGGGCGATCTGGCATTCGCCGTGGCCCGAGCCCTCGGATCGGTTCCCCAGAAAAGCGCCCAACCGCTGCTCAACTGCCTGTTGCTAGAGGCGGACCAGAAGAGCCTGCGGGTCACGGGCAGTGATCTCGACCTCACCACCAGCGTCACCGTGCCGTGCCTGGGCCAAGCCCCTGGGAGGATCGCGGTCAACGCGAAGCATTTCAACGAAGTTGTGCGCAAGATGCCGCGCGGAGCGGTCACACTGCGCACCGAGAAGAACCAGCTCGAAGTCGGCTATGGCGAGGGCAAGGGCTGGTCGCGATTTCCGGTGCAGAAGTCGGACGAATACCCGAGCCCGCCCGAACTCAAGGGCGATCTCAAAATCTCGCTGCCGGGCGAGGCGCTCGCCCGCCTCATCGAGCGTTCGGCGTACGCGGTCTCCGAGGAGACCACGCGCGCCAGCCTGAACGGCGTGTTCGTTCACGGCAGTCCGGCGTTCGTGGCGTTCGTCGCCACCGATGGCCACCGCTTGGCGCGCGCCACGTGCAAGGGCGCGTTCGGCGACCTGACGCGCGAGGGAGTCATCATCCCGGCCCGCGCCCTCGCCACCATGAGCCGCGCGTCGGCCGAGGCCACCAGCCCGGTCGAGATCCGCATCGCGGACGGCAAGGGACACGCCGGCTTCGTCGCGCAGGTGGGGGAGTACCGCGTGCAGGTCACCGCGCGCTTGCTCGAAGGCCCGTACCCCAACTACGAACAGGTCATCCCCAAGGACAATCCGCGCTCGCTCACGGTGACGCGCTCCGACCTCATGGAGGCGGTCGACATCGTGGCGGCACACGCGGACAGCAACACGCAGCAGGTGCGCTTCTCGCTCAAGCGCGACCAACTCGCGGTGTCGTCGGCCACGGCCGATTTCGGCGCGGGTGAGCAGAAGGTCGAGGCCGAGTACCAGGGCGAGGACATGGACATCGGTTACAACGCCCGCTATCTGCTGCAGACGCTGCGGAACATCCCCACGGAGAAGGTGGTGTTCCGGCTCAAGACCGCGTTGTCGGCGGGCATCGTGGAACCGGTGGGCGCGCTGACGCAGGCCGACGAGGAGTTGCTGTGCCTCGTCATGCCGCTGCGCCTGCCGGACGCTGGATGAATGACATGAAGCCGATCGCGGACATCCTGCCCGCCCTGCTGAAGCAGTACGGGCTGGCGGAAGCCGCGGTGGGCTGGCGAGCCGTCGCAGATTGGCCGGCTGTCGCAGGAGCACGCATCGCGGGCCATGCCCGCGCGGTGTCCTTCCACGACGGCACGCTGACGGTGGAGGTCGATGGATCGGCCTGGATGCACGAACTGGGGTTCCTCAAACCCGAGTTGGTGCGCAACCTGAACCGGCACCTGGGCGCTGACGTCGTACGTGACGTCCGTCTGGCGCCGGCCCGCGGAGGGAACACGCGGTGAGCACGAAAGAAGGAGAAGCCACTTTGACGGCGGAGCCCAAGGGACACCATTACGACGCCACCAGCATCACCGTACTCGAGGGTCTCGAGGCGGTGCGCAAGCGCCCCGCCATGTACATCGGCGACATCGGCGTGCGCGGACTCCACCACCTGATCTGGGAGGTCGTCGACAACGCCGTCGATGAAGCGCTCGCCGGACATTGCGACGAGATCTGGCTCACGATCGAGACCGATGGCAGCCTGACGGTCCGCGACAACGGCCGCGGCATCCCGGTCGACATGCACGCCACCATGAAGAAGCCGGCGCTCGAGGTCGTCATGACCACGTTGCACGCCGGCGGCAAGTTCGACAATGCCTCGTACAAGGTCTCTGGCGGCCTGCACGGCGTCGGTGTGTCGTGCGTCAACGCGCTGTCGGAGTGGTGCAAGGTCGAGGTGCTGCGCGAGGGCAAGCTGTACTCGCAGGAATATCACCGCGGCACGCCCACGGCGCCCATGGCCACGAAGCCGGCCGAGAAGAAGGACAAGGGCAGCGGTACGACCGTTCGGTTCAAGCCGGACGGCACGATCTTCGAGACGGTCGACTTCCATTGGGACACCGTCGCCTCGCGCCTGCGTGAACTCGCGTACCTGAACAGCGGGCTCACGATGCATCTGCTCGATGCGCGCAACGACAAGCAGATGGACTACTTCGCCAAGGGTGGCATCACCGAGTTCGTGAAGTTCCTGAACACGAACAAGGAAGTGCTGCACAAGCCGGTGGTGTTCGCGCGCGAGCGCGACAACGTCGCGGTCGAGATCTCGCTGCAGTACAACGACACCTATGCCGAGACGCTGTTGTCGTTCGTGAACAACATCAACACGATCGAGGGCGGCACGCATGTTGGCGGATTTCGCTCGGCGCTGACGCGCACGCTCGTCAATTACGCCAAGTCGGAGGGGCTCATGAAGAGCCTCAAGGCCGACATCGGCGGCGAAGACGTGCGTGAGGGCCTGGTCGCGGTCATCTCGGTGAAGATGCAGAACCCGCAGTTCGAGGGCCAGACCAAGACCAAGCTCGGCAACAGCGAGATCAAGGGCGCGGTCGAGACCGTCGTGGGCGAGGGCCTGCGCGAGTACTTCGAGGAGAACCCCTCGGTGGCGCGCAAGATCGTCGACAAGATGATCTCGGCCGCTCGTGCCCGTGAGGCCGCGCGCAAGGCGCGTGATCTGGCGCGGCGCAAGACCATCCTCGACGGCGGCTCGCTGCCGGGCAAGCTCGCGGACTGTTCGTTCGACGACCCCAAGGACTGCGAGATCTACATCGTCGAGGGCGACTCTGCAGGCGGTTCCGCGAAGCAGGGCCGGGACCGGCGCTTTCAGGCCATCCTGCCCATTCGCGGCAAGATCCTGAACGTCGAGAAGGCGCGCATCGACAAGATCCTCGCCAACGAGGAGATCCGCAGCATCATCACCGCGCTCGGGGCGGGAGTGAAGGACGAGTTCGACATCAGCAAACTGCGCTACCACAAGATCATCCTCATGGCTGACGCCGACGTCGACGGCGCGCACATCCGCACGCTGCTGTTGACGTTCCTGTTCCGCGAACTTCGGCCGCTCGTCGACCATGGCCATGTCTACATCGCCCAGCCGCCACTGTTCCTGGTGAAGGCGGGCAAGGACGAGATCTACTGCTTCGACGACAAAGAGCGCGAGGAGGCGATTGCGCGCATCGGCAAGAAAAACGTCCTTGTGCAGCGTTACAAGGGCTTGGGCGAAATGAACCCGGACCAGTTGTGGAAGACGACGATGAACCCCGAGACCCGCACGCTCGTCCGCGTGAACTCGGAAGACGCCGTCGAAGCCGACCGTATCTTCACGATCCTCATGGGCGAACAGGTCGAACCGCGGCGCCAGTTCATCGAGGAGAATGCGCTGTTCGTGAAGAACCTGGATATCTGATGGGCGTGTTCGCAGGGGTGCGCGCCACGGTGCTGGCTGCTGCCGTGCTGGCGGGTTCCGCCGGCACCACGGCGGCGGCACCCGTGGTGGTCGCCGCACTCGGCAGCACGCTGTCGGCGGACGGCCAGCCGGGCACCGGCGGCGCATCGGGTTCGCTCGGGCTCATGGTCCCGGTGGAGGGCCGCTGGGCGTTCGGCCTGAAGTTGTTCGTCGACGACCTCGGCACCGGCCTCACGGACCTCACGGACCCGAACACCGGCGAAGCGCTGGGCCGGGTCGGAGACCTGCACCGCTGGTCGTATGGCGGGGAGTGGTGCGCCGAGGCGACGCTGCATGCGGGGCGGCGCGCGCGCCTGTTGTGGGGGGCCGGATTCGGCTACGGGCGCCAGGAATCCGATCGTCGTGGCGATGTGCTGGATGCGGTCAGCGCGATCACGGCGTCAACCTCCGCGTCGTTTCTGGTGCCGGCCTCGCATGGGCATGCATTCGGACTCACGCTGGCGGCACGGCGCGGCTTCTTCAGCACGAATGCAGACCCGAACCGCGCAACGAACTGGGCCACCGCAGCACTCGAGTGGCGTTGGCAGGGCACTCCGAAAGAGTGACGGCATCGCGCGTCGCGCGGCTCGCAGGATGCGGGCTGGCTGCGGCGTAGCGGCGAAACGAAGGATGACGCGATGGCATTGAACGACCGGTCGAAAATCGTCGATCTGCAGATCGAAGAAGAGATGAAGACCAGCTACATCAATTACTCGATGTCGGTCATCGTCTCGCGAGCACTCCCCGACGTCCGCGACGGCCTCAAGCCGTCGCAGCGCCGCATCCTGGTCGCCATGAACGACCTGAACCTGGTGCCCGGGCGGGGGTTCCGCAAGTGCGCCAAGATCGCCGGCGACACTTCGGGTAACTACCATCCCCACGGTGAAGGCGTCGTCTACCCGACGCTCGTGCGCATGGCGCAGGACTGGGTCATGCGCTATCCGCTCGTGGACGGTCAGGGCAACTTCGGCTCGATCGACGGCGACGCGCCGGCCGCCATGCGTTATACCGAAGCACGGCTCACGCCCATCGCCATGGAACTGCTGGCCGACCTCGAGAAGAACACGGTCGACTTCCGCTCGAACTACGACGAGACCCGCGAGGAGCCGGTCGTGCTGCCGGGCGTGGTGCCGAACCTGCTCGTGAACGGCTGCTCGGGCATCGCCGTCGGCATGGCCACGGAGGTCCCGCCGCACAACCTGACCGAGGTCTGCAACGCGCTCATCGCGATCATCGAGAAGCCCGAGACGCTGCCCGAGGACCTGCTCAAGATCGTCAAGGGTCCTGACTTCCCGACCGGCGGCATCATCTACGGCACGCAGGGCATCCGGGACTGCTACCTCACCGGCCGCGGCAGCATGAAGGTGCGCTCGAAGGTCCAGGTCGAAGAGGGCAAGGGCGGCCGCATGAGCCTCGTGGCCACCGAGATCCCGTTCCAGGTCAACAAGACGTCGCTGCTCGAGAAGATCGCGCAGATGGTGCGCGAGGGGAAGATCGCCGGCATTTCCGATCTGCGCGACGAATCCGACCGCGACGGCATGCGCATCGTCATCGAATTGAAGAAAGACGCCAACCCGAAGGTCGTGCTGAACCAGTTGTTCGTGCACACGCCATTGTCGTCGTCGATTGGTGCGATCATGCTGGCGCTGGTCGACAACCGGCCCCAGGTACTGACGCTGCGCGGCCTGCTCGACCAGTATGTGCGGCACCGGCGCGAAGTGGTCCGCCGACGCACCGAGTTCGACCTTGCCGAGGCCGAGCGCCGCGCCCACATTCTCGAGGGCCTCAAGATCGCACTCGACCATCTGGACGAGGTGATCGCGCTCATCCGTAAATCGAAAGACACGGAAACCGCCCGCGCAGGCCTGATGACGTCGTTCAAGCTGTCGGAGATCCAGGCCAGCGCGATCCTCGAGATGCGGCTCGCGCGCCTGACCGGTCTCGAGCGCGACAAGATCGTCGCCGAGTACCTGGAGATCATCAAGCTCATCGAGCAGTTGGGCTCGATCCTCGCCAGTGAGCAGAAGATGCTCGGCATCATCAAGGATGAAGTCCGCCGCATCCGCGACAAGTACGGCGACGAGCGCCGCACGCAGATCGTGGCCGACGAGGGCGACATCAACTACGAAGACACCATCGAGCAGAAGGACATGGTCATCACGATCTCGCACGCCGGCTACATCAAACGGCAGGAGATCTCGGCCTACCGCGCGCAACGGCGCGGCGGCAAGGGCGTCATCGGGGCTCGCACGAAGGAAGACGACTTCATCGAGCACCTGTTCATCGCGAACACCCATGCCTACCTGCTGTTTCTCACCGACAAGGGCCGGTGCTACTGGCTCAAGGTGCACGAGATCGAGTCGGCGGGCCGCACCGCGAAGGGCCGGCCGCTCATCAACCACCTCGAGGGCATGTCGCGCGAAGAGCGCGTCCAGGCCGTCGTCCCGGTGAAGACGTTCGACGACCAGCACTTCCTGGTGTGCGCCACGAAGAAGGGCCTCATCAAGAAGACCGTGCTGTCGGCGTACGGCAACGTGCGCAAAGCCGGCATCAACGCGGTGCTGCTCGAGGACGGCGACGCGCTCATCGATGCCACCATCTCGGACGGCACGCAGGACATCATCCTCGCCAAGAAGAAGGGCCTCGCGATCCGCTTCCACGAGGACGAAGTGCGCGCCATGGGCCGTACCGCGTATGGCGTGAAGTCGGTGACGCTCGACGCTGACGACGACGAGGTCGTGAGCATGGTCGGCGTCAAGCGCCAGGCCACGCTGCTCGCGGTCACCGAGCACGGCTACGGCAAACGCAGCGAGATCTCGGAGTACCGCGTTTCGCACCGCGGTGGCAAGGGCATCATCACGATCAAGACCACGGAGCGGAACGGCAACATCGTGGCGGTGAAGGAGGTCGTCGACGGCGACGAGCTCATGATCATCACGAAGCAGGGCCAGTTGATCCGTATCCCGGTCAAGGGCATCAGCGTGCTCGGCCGCAACACGCAGGGCGTGCGCCTCGTGAACCTGCAGGGTTCCGAGGAGAGCGGGAGCCTGCTGCCCGACGTGGTCGGCGGCGTGACCCGCGTGGTGCCGGAGGACGACGACGGCGTCGAGGTGGTGGACGCCGGCGAGACGCCGGAAGCCTGAGTCGCACGAGCGGGCCGCGGGGGGAGTCCCTCGCGGCCCTCGCTCGGCGCCTCCTTGTGAAAAGCTTCACGAACGGGGAGCCATGTCGCACATCTCCGAACCCACCGTCCGGCGATTGTCGAACTACTACCGCGTGCTGGAAGAGGTCGCCGCCGAAGGCAAGCGCATGATCTCGTCGCACCTGCTGGCGGAGCGCGAGGGCATCACGTCGGCCCAGGTGCGGAAGGACCTGTCATCGTTCGGGTCGTTCGGCCGCCGCGGTCTCGGCTACCACGTCGAGCACCTGCGTGATGAGATCCGCGCGCTGCTCGGCCTGGACCGGCGCTGGAAGGCCTGCCTGGTGGGCGCGGGGCACATCGGTTCGGCACTCGTGGGCTACCGCGGCTTCTCGGACCAGGGCTTCGACATCGCGGCGGTGTTCGATGCCGACGCCGCGCGGGTGGGGCGCACGCTCGAGGGGCTTGTGGTCCGGCACGTCTCGCAGTTGTCTCCCGACGACGGCTTCGAGATCGGCGTGATCGCCACGCCGGTGCGTGCCGCGCAGGAGGTCGCGGACCTGCTCGTGGCCGCGGGCGTGCACGGCATCCTGAACTTCGCACCGCGCAAGCTGCGCGTGCCCGCCGCGGTGACGCTGCGCACGGTCGACATGACCATGGAGTTCGAGAGCCTGTCGTACGCGCTCACGCACACGCGTACTCCAGTGGTGCGCCGCAAGCGCACGCCGTCGCGCGGCCGCGAATGAGCCTGTGGCGCCGCGCGGTGACGGTCGCGCGGCGAGCGCACCTGTGACCACGATGAACGCCTCGGCGCACTCGCGCACGACGGTTCGGGTGGTGTGTGCTTGGCCGGGATTCCTCGCCAAGGTCTGCGCATGACGCCGCACACTCGCGAGCGCGCGGCCCTTGCCGCCATGGTGGCGGCGACCCTGCTGTGGGGCGGGACGTTCGTCGCG
>JANMAX010000143.1:0-9278 GCA_031360075.1 bacterium
GAACACCGCGCCGACGATGTGACCCTGGTCTTGCTGCGCCGCGACTGACGCCGGTCGGCATCGAAGGCGACCGCCTGCAACGGAGGAGTTCTTGACGCGAGCACCCCATACTCGAAGTCGTGTTCCTGTCGTCGTCGTGCTCCTGATGCTGTCGCTGGCGCTGGCCGTGCTTTCCGCCGCGACAGCGAAGCCCGCGCCCAGCAGCACGCCCGCCGACCTGGCCGCGGCGCGCCGGGTGTTCATCCTCAATCTGGGCGCCATCCAGCGGCGGGACCGCGCCGCGTACCTGAACACCTACCTCGACTCGCCGTCCCTGGCAGTCACGGGCTCGCAGGGTTTCTCGCTCGGGTACCTGCCGTTCGCCGCCACGAGCGGGACCGGCTGGCCGGACCACTTCGAAGCGCTCGACCTGCGCCTGACGCCGATTCGAGCCGGGCTGGTGTACGGCACCTACCGCTACCGCGTGCGCTATGGCGCCAGCGAGCAGTCCGGCCTCTCGCAGCGCCTGTTCGTCGACACGAAGCGCGGTTGGCGCATCGCCATGACCTCGGCGTTCGCGCAACTGCCCGGCGTGCCGCCACCGCCGCGTGCGATCGTGGGGGGCACGCTGCTCGACGGCACGGGCCGCGCGGCAGTGGAGGACGCCATCATCGTGGTGCGCGACGGCCGTATCGAAGCGGTCGGCCCGCGCGCGAGCGTGCCGGTGCCCAGCGGCATCGACACCATCGACGCGCGCGGCAAGTTCGTGCTGCCCGGGCTCATCGACACGCATGTGCACTACTCGCAGACCGGCTGGGTGGATGGCCGCCCCGACGCGCTCGACCTGCGCGCGCGTTATCCGTATGACGCCACCGAGAAGCGCCTGCGCGAGCACCCCGAGGTGTTCCACCGCGCCTGGCTGGCTTCGGGCGTCACCAGCGTGTTCGATGTGGGTGGCTATCCGTGGACGCTCGCCATGGCGCGTGCGGCCGAGACCAACTCCGAGGCGCCGCATGTCTCGGCGGCGGGTCCGCTGCTGACCACGTATGATTTCTGGCTGAACCTGCCGGGCGAGCGGCAATTCATCTTCCTGAAGGACAGCACCGCGGCGGTCGAAGGTGTGCGGTACCTGAAGTCCATCGGCGCCGATGCCGTGAAGGTGTGGTTCATCGTCCGGCCCGGCAGCGATTTCGACGCCATGGCGCGCACGGTCATGGTCGCTGGCGCCGAGGCCGCGAAGCAGCGCCTGCCGTTGATCGTGCATGCCACGGGCCTGAAGGAGGCCAAGGTCGCATTGCGAGCCGGTGCGCGCGTGCTGGTGCACAGCGTTCAGGACAAGCCGCTCGACGTCGAGTTCCTGGCGCTCGCCAGGGCCACGGGCGTGTTCTATTGTCCGACACTCACGGTGCTCGACGGATATGCCGCGATCTCCGCGGCGGCACGCTCGGGCGAGCCGCCCGGCATCGATGACCCTCTGGGTGCCATCGACTCACTGACCCGCGCGCGCGTCGCGCTCACCGCCGACGAAGCGCGCCGCGTGCTGGGTTCCACACCGCCTGCGCGCGACTCGGTGTTCGCCGCCATGCGACGCACCATGGCCGAGAACCTGATTCTCGCACAGCGCAGCAACATCACGATTGTCACCGGCACCGACGCCGGCAATCCGCTGACGCTGCACGGCCCCGCGATCTTCGCCGAGATGGAAGGCATGCAGAGCGCCGGATTGAAGCCGATCGAAGTGCTGCAGGCCAGCACTCGTGACGCCGCCCGTGCCCTGGGCCGGCTTGCGGACTGCGGCACGCTCGAGAAGGGTAAGGCCGCCGATGTGATCATCGTGGGCGCGGACCCGCGTGAGAACATCGCGAACCTGCGCAAGCTGGAAGTCGTGATGCGAGCCGGAGTGGCGCGCACGACCGCCGAGATGCGGGCGGCGGTGGCGAAGTCGCGGTGGTAAGCCGAAGCTCGGCCGGACGAACTAGAACTTCACGCTCAGCACACGCAGGCGTGCGCCGCCGGCGACGGGCTCCAGCGCGGCGAGTGCAGCCCCCGGCACCAGGCTGCCGCCACGCACTTCGAGCAGCCCCGAAGGCACCGGCCGGTTCGCCACGAAGTACACGCCGGCGCCAAAGCCGCCGAACGCTCCCAACGCGATGCCCCAGCGCATGGGTGCGAAGCTGTGACCGTCGTCCACCAATGTGATCGCGCCGCCCAGCACGAAGCCCGCGACCGCGCCCCAGTAAGCCGACTTCGCCACCTCCAGCACGGGATTCTCGGAGCCGCCACGCTGGATCGAGACGCTACTGGATGAGCGCACCAGCAGCCCGGGAGCCGTGGGGGTCGGAACCGCGAGAGCGGCAGTCGACGAACCCATCAGGCACGCGGCGAATGCCAGGGCCGGGAGACGGCGGAACATACGAATGGCCTCCGGGGGGAGTGCGGCAGCGCGCGGGAGCGGGCGGAGTGCCGGGACGAGCGGATTGACGCATGCGCGGGGGGTGCTGGCAAGCCGGCGTGGCCCGCGCGGGCGCTGAGTACTGGACGAGGGGATGCGCCTGCGGCACAATACTTGGCCGCATTCGCAGTGGAGAGGAGCCCGGACGGAGGGGGTTCCGGGCCCGCCGGCTGCACTCGGAGTATCGGCCAGGCCCCGCGAACTCATGAGTGGTCCGTGCCTCCGTATCCAACCCCCGCCAAACACAGGAGTCCGTCGTGATCTCTGCCACCGCACTGAGGGTCGGCTTTCTCGTCCTCTACAACGGCAAGCCCTGCCGCGTCAGCACGGTGATGCACCGCACGCCGGGTAACCTGCGCGGCTTCGTGCAAGCCAAGTTGGTGGACATCGTCACCGGCTCGAACCAGGAGATCCGCTTCAGCACCGACGACAAGCTGGAGCGCGCGGTCCTCGATGAGCACAAGCTGCAGTTCAGCTACAAGGGCGGCGACTCGTACCACTTCATGAACACCGAGTCGTACGAGATGGTCGAGCTGTCCGCCGAAGTGCTGGGCGACAATGCCGGCTATCTCACCGAAGGCATGATGATCACCGCCTCGTACTTCGACGGCCGCGTGGTTGGTATCGAGCCGCCGATGTTCGTGGAACTGACCGTCAAGGAGACGACGCCCAACATCAAGGGTGCCGCCGTCCAGAACACGTCCAAGCCCGCGATCCTCGAGACCGGCCTCGAGATCAAGGTGCCGCCGTACATCGAAGAGGGCGACCGGGTGATGGTCGACACGCGCACGGGTGAGTTCTCCGAGCGGCTCTAGTCCGTTCGTATACGCCATGGCCCGTGGCCGAGCGCTTCGTACCGAGCGCCGTCGCGGGTCCTTCGTTCGCCCGGCACGAGGAGGACGATGATGACCCTGCTCGACACCATGCTCGCGGTGGACCCCGCACTCGCCACGCTGCTGGCCGAGGCACGCGCGCGCGACGCCGCCGAAGCACACCCGGACCCCACGCACGATGTGGCGCACGCGCTGCGCGTGGCGCACTGGACGCTGGCGCTGGGTGGCGACGCCATCGACGCGCGCGAGGCCGTGGCGGCCGCGCTGCTGCATGACTCGGTGAACCCGCCCAAGGACTCACCCGAACGCGCGCTGGCGAGCGAACGCAGCGCCGCATTCGCGCGCGTGCGCTTGGCCGCACTCGGATTCACGGGTGGCGCCATCGACCGCATCGCCGATGCCATTCGTGACCACAGCTTCTCGCGCGGAGCCGCTCCGGCCACGCCGCTCGGCTGCGCGCTGCAGGACGCCGACCGGCTCGAAGCGCTCGGTGCGATTGGCCTGCTGCGCTGTATCTCGACCGGCGTGCGCATGAACGGCGCGTGGTTCCATGGCGACGACCCGTGGGCCGAGTCGCGGCCACTTAACGACGCGAGCTACTCCGTGGATCACTTCTACAAGAAGCTGTTCACGCTGCCGGCCACCATGCGCACGACCGCTGGCCGCGCCGAGGCCGAACGCCGCGTGGCGTTCCTGCGCGCGTTCCTGGCGCAACTGGGCGCCGAACTGGGGAAGCCGGCGCCGAAGGGGTGAAGACGGGCGGCAGGGGTTGGGGACGCCGGTTCCACGCGCTCGCCGTGGATCGACGCTCGGGGCCATCCCGGGGCACGCTCTACATGACATGAGCAGGCCACCTCGATGGGGCTGAAGGTGCGGCGACCCAGACGCTCGTTGAGACGCAGCCGAACGAGACTCCCGACACCGCCCAACCTCTTCCCTTGGACTGTGACCTGTTTGGGGCGGTCTCGAGCGTGCACCGCCCCACCGATCCGATTGACTATTTCTCGTTCGATTTCAGCGAGGGCCAAAGCGTCTGATTGAACGGCGACGCTTTCGGGGAGTCCATCGGTTGCTCGTTGTTCATGCAGCAAGCGGATGGCAGCCTCGAGCGAACCGGCTTCTTCCGCCTCTTGCGTCCTTTGGACATCCCGGACCTTGGGCGCCCGAAGCCCTTGAGCTTCGCCGTCGATGAACGCGGCATCGCCATCGCCGCAGGCGACACGTACGGTATCGTGGCGTGGACGGAGTTCCCCCGCTGGCCCGAGGGCCCGGACATCTACGCGGCCCGGATCGTCGACATCCCGACCGCGGTCGAGGCCGTCTCGGACCTGAGCGCCGATCCTGGCGCCGACGGGGTGCGACTCACCTGGACCGTCAGCGACGCGCGTGCGCTCGGCGGGCTTCGTCTCCGCCGTGCACGCAAGGGCGGGCCTGAGATCGTGCTGTCCGACGCAGATCGCCTATCGACTTCGACTTCGGTGTCTGGCCGATGACGAAGGAAGCTCACCGCGTGAAAGCGGCACTACTCTCGCGGTATCGTCTGCCGTTCGCTAGAACCGCCAGCTCACGCGGGCGAGCGCGGGTGCGGCTCGGTACGTCGTGCCGCGTTCCGGCCCGCGCCTCAGCGCCGCCATCACGCCCTCGGGCGCGATCTCGAAGCGCCACGACGTGCCCTCGGACGAACGCGCCACGGCCTTGCGGGACAGTCCGCTGTAGGCCATCGCATAGCCGAGCGCGCTGCCGACCGCGGCGCTGGCGAGATACGGCGTCGAGGTGTCGCCCTGCGGGTTCACGACCGCGACGATGCCCAGCCCCATGAGCGCGCCGGCCGAAGCGCCGAGCTGGATGACCAGGCCGTCGCCGGCGGTGAACTCGCGGCCCGCGACCAGGCGATCTCCGACCGCAAGGCCCGTCAGGGATCCTGCGAGGAACGCGGTGGCATAGCTCTTCGAGATGCCGTCGCCGGTATCACCGATATCGGCGACCGCGCTCGCGGCCAGCAGGCCGACAAAGCCCGCGCTGCGCATGACCGCGGCATCGCCGTTGGAGTAGGCGCGGTGCGCGGCCAGCGCACGGCCACCCGCGATACCGGCCAGCGAAGTGATGAGCATCGTGCCCGAGGTCGCGGGCCGGAAGTCGTCTGCTGCGCTGTTCGTGAGGTTCGCCAGGCTGAATCCCCACAGCAGTCCGTAGTCGCCACCGGTCGCCATGGTCTGCACGGTGCCAGCGTCCAGGTGGCCGCTGCGTGCATACGCGTAGCCAAGTGAGCCCTCGAGCAAGCTCGTGATCATGGCGGTCGACACCGCGGACTGTCCTTGACTGCCGTTCCCCTGCACCGCGTCGTTCAGCAGCAGGCCATGCACGATGCCGCGCGTGGAGCCATACCAATACAGGCTCGCGTCGCTCACGGTCACGCGCGCGTGGGCGGTGAGCATCATCGGCAGGAAGAAGCTGGCGCCCGCGGTGAGCAGATAGGCGCCGAACGCCTGTGAGCCATCCTGGACCTCGAACACATAGGGGACCGCCCAGCCGTAGAAGCCAAGTCCGAGCGTGGCCGAACCCAGCAGCAACCGCGGGCGGCCCTCCTGATCGAGCTTGTCGCGTTCCGGCTCCGCGGCCGCCATGCGGCTCTCGACGTCGGCGCGCAGCGCGCTGACCTGGCCGGTCGTGTAGAGCTCGCGTTCACGCAACAACTGGCCGCCGCGCAGGATGGTGATCTCGAGCACGAAACGGTTGGTGGCGGTCGAATCACTCGCCGAGTCGCCGGCGGCGGCGGTGAGCATGAACAGCCGGGCCTCGCGGAAGCCCTCGTAGCGTTCGATGAACATCCCGAGGCGGCGGGCAAGAGCTTCATCGACACGCGTGATGCGACCCGCGCGATCGAATGTCACCTGACGTTCGGCCGCGTGCGCGCCGCGCGGGGCGATGAGCCCCAGCGTAAGCGCCGCGAGGGCAAGAGCGAACGAAGCGAGACGTCGGCGCATCGAGATGGCCTTTCGAATGAGTGCCGGGGGATGACGTAGCGGTCCGGGGCAGGTGCCGGGTGTGCAAGGCGCCTGATCCGGACCGTACGCTGGCGCCAGATTAGCCCCGAGACCGCGGCCCGCACAGGACACGGAGCTCGCATGACACGGAGCTCGCAGCCGGCCCTGCGGCGAAGGCCCTGCGAACGCGCCCTCGCACAACAGCCTGCGCGGGGGGCCCAAGAGGCCGGCTGGCCGCAGGACCAACGCGACGGTGGCCGCATCGCCGCGCTGGTCGCGGCCCCGGGTCGTCCCGGGCGCGACCGTCTTGACCCGGGGCCGCGCCCCCGCCACCCTGTGTGGCTCATGCGCTTCCCTGGCCACTGGTTCCGCTCCGGGCGTGCCCTCGCCGCCGTGCTGCTGCTGTCCGCGCTGATCGCGGGCGAAGTGGCGGATGCCCGGCATCATCTGTCGGAGCATGGCTGTGCGAGCGACTCCGGTGGTCGCGACGACAACTGCACGTGCGCCAACCTGCACGCCGTGTCGTTCGCCGATCCGGTGCCGGTTGCGAGCGCGCCGCTCGAACATGCCGGCGACTTCACGCCGCTGGCCGCCGTGCGCGCGCCACGCACGCGTGCGGCCACACACGCCTCGCCGCGGGCCCCGCCGCGCGACTGACGGTTCCGGGCGGCGCACCACCGGTGCGCGCCCGCACCCGCGGCGACGTCCTGCCGTGCGGCCCCCGTCTCGCCAGTGTCCCCCGGTATCGCCGCTGCCTGCCACGCTCCCGTGGCGTCGCAGCCGAGCCCGGTGTGCTGGCGTCCAGCCGTTCCGCTCATGCGAGGTCCAAGCCATGCGAATGCATGTGTCGCTCAAGCTGCTGCTTGTGGTCGCTGTTGTCCTGCCGCCGTTCGTCGTGCCGTCTGCATATGCGGGCGTCATCAATCCCGATATCTCGGTCATCGGTCAGCCGTTCATCTCGTGGACCGATGACGCCAACAGCCTGGCACGCAGGCGTCCGGTGTTCGGCGCTGGCGAGACCGAGTTCGTGTTCGACTCGGCACTGAACCCTTATGCCCGTGGATTCTTCGTCGTTTCCCTGGCCTCCGGCCAGGTCGAGCTCGAAGAAGGCTACTTCACGTTGCTGCGCGGCCTGCCCGGCGACATCACGATCAAGGGCGGCAAGTACCGCGCCGGCTTCGGCAAACTGAACCCGGCCCATCCACACACCTATCCGTTCGCGGAACGATTCGGCGTGCAGCAGGCGTACCTGCCCGGGGACGAGTCGTTCAATGAGACCGGACTGGATGTGTCGTGGCGCGTGCCGCTGCCCGGCGCGTGGTCGGTGACCGCGAACGCCGACGTGCTGCAGGGCGACAGCTTCCGGATGAAACGCGAAGCGAGCGTCGCCGCCAACGACCCGCTGCTGGGCAACGACGAAGGCGATCACACGAGCGAGCCGCGTGCGGCGTGGCTCTGCAGGCTCGCGGCATTCGCGCCGGTGGGCGACCGCTCGGGACTCGAGCTGGGCGTGTCGGCCACGCAGGGCACCAACAACGTCGCAGCCGCGGCCCGCACGCTCGTGGCGGGCGGCGACGTCAAGGTGAAGCTGTGGACCTCGGCGAGCGCGTACCTGCTCGTGCAGGGCGAGTTCCTGCAGCTCGCTCGCGACGATGCACGTTGGGACGAGCCGGCCGCGGGCTACGTGCTGAGCAAGACGAAAGCGAGCGGCGGCTACGTGTTCGCGGACTACAACTGGGCGCAACGCTACAACGTCGGCGCGTCGTTCGAACGCTACGAGCAGCCGTCACTCGGCGGCGACAACAACTCCGCCGTCGGCCTGTTCGCGGGTCTGGCGCTGATGGAGGAGACCACGGCATTCCGTGTGGACTATCGCCGGTTGCAACCTGGGCGCGCGGTGTTCGCGGCCGCGGACCCCGAAGTCGTGAACCAGTTCACGATGCGCGTCATCTTCTCGATGGGGCCCCACAAGGCCCATCAGTTCTAGGAGGCCGGTCATGGTTCGCAATGCGCTTGTCGTACTGCTGGCACTGGCCGCGCTCGCGGCTCCGGTGCATGCCAAGATCAATATCGCGGCGTCCACCAACGACATCGGCTCGATCGCCGCCAGTGTCGGCGGGGAACAGGTCGACGTGTTCGCCATCGCACGGCCAAATTCGGACCCGCATCGCATCGAAGCACTGCCGAGCTACATGGTGAAGGTGTCGCGCGCGGCCATCTACCTGAAGGTCGGGCTCGGGCTGGACCAGTGGGCGGGCGCCATCGTCGATGGCTCGCGCAACTCGAAGCTGCAGATGGTCGATTGCAGCGTAGGCGTCCGCGTGCTCGAGAAGCCCACCGGCAAAGTGGATGCTTCCATGGGCGACGTGCATCCCGACGGCAATCCGCACTACTGGCTGGATCCGCGCAACGCCGCGGCCGTGGCCACGAACATCGCGGCCGCGCTGGCGAAGGCCGATCCCAAGAACGCCGCGTTGTATCAGCAGCGCGCCGAAGCGTTCGGCAAGGACGCACAGGCGTGCTGGCAGCGCAATGCCGATGCCGCGAAGAAGATCCCCTCGCACGCGATTTTCACCTACCACCGCTCGTGGAGCTACTTCGCGGACGCGTTCGGCTTCGAGGTGGTCAACACGGTGGAGCCCGTGCCCGGCATTCCGCCCACGGCGCGGCACCTGCAGGAACTCGTGGACCAGGCCAGGGCCCGCAAGGTCGGCGTGTTGGTTCAAGAGCCCTACTTCTCGGCCGACGGCGGCAAGTTCCTGAACCGCCAGGCCGGCGTGCGGCTGCTGGTGCAGGCGGCCTCGTGCGACGCGCCCGTGGCGGGCAGTTACCTGAAGAACTTCGACACCATCATGGCCGGACTGGCCGGAGGTCAGTGATGTTCGACGCACTCTCACTGCCGTTCTTCCAGACCGCCGCGCTCGCCGCGCTGGTGCTGGCCGGCATCCATGCCTATCTGGGGTTTCACATCGTGCGCCGTGGCGTGTTGTTCGTGGATCTGGCGCTGGCGCAGATGGCCGCGCTGGGCGT
>JANMAX010000164.1:0-4201 GCA_031360075.1 bacterium
GCGCGGCCGGCCCGTGGCGCGCGGCCGGGGCTGCATGGCGTGCAAGCAGACGGGCTACGCCGGCCGCGTCGCGCTGTTCGAGGTGCTCGAACTGACGCGCCCGATCCGCCGCCTCGTGCTGGACGGCGCCAACGAAGACGACATCAAGAAGCAGGCACTTGCCGAGGGCTTTGTGACGCTGCGCAAGGCCGGTATCCGCAAGGTCATCGACGGCATCACCACGCTCGACGAAGTGCGCACCGCGACGCTCGGGGACGCCGACTGATGCCCAGTTACTTCTATCGCGCCCGCGACCTGTCGGGCCGCGCCCATGAGGGCATCGAGGTCGCCTCGTCCGAGGACGAGGTGCTGCGGGCGCTGTCGCAGATGCAGCTCACGCCAGTGCTCATCGAACCGCGTTCGATGAACGGTGCAGCTTCCGCCGCGGCTCGGGCGTCCCGCACGGCGGCCGAGGCGGCTGCTCCGCACGCGTTCGGTCAGCTGCTGCGGCGGCGCGTCGAGCCGGGTTCGGTCGCGCTGTTCGCGCGCCAGCTCTCGACCATGATGTCGGCCGGCCTGCCGCTGGTGCGCGCGCTGCGTTCGATCGCCCGCGACCACCACGACAAGCGCCTGGCGCGCATGCTCGAGCACATCGGCGACGACGTGCAGAAGGGCGAATCGCTCGCCGCGGCGCTGGGGCAGCACCCCGAGGCGTTCGGCGAGGTGTTCGTGAGCCTGGTGCAGACTGGCGAGGTGAGCGGATCTCTGGATGTCGTGCTCGAACAGACCGCCGGCTATCTGGAGCGCGCCGAACTGCTGCGGTTGAAGGTCGAGGCGGCGCTGCGTTACCCGACGTTCATCCTGTCGTTCGCCGGCGCCGTGCTGCTGGCCATGTTCTTCAAGATCATCCCGATGTTCTCGGACATCTATGCGCGCTTCCGGGTGCAGTTGCCGGCGCCGACCCGGCTGCTGCTCGCCATGAGCCAGGCGCTCACCACTCATGCGCTCGCCGCTGTGCTGCTCGCGATCCTTGGCGCGCTGGTGTTCACCGCCTGGCTGCGCACCGACGAGGGGCGTATCCAATGGGATGGCATGAAGTTCAAGGTGCCGCTCTTCGGCTCGCTGGTGGAGATGTATGCTATGACTCGCTACGCGCGCACGCTCGGCATCCTCGTGGGGAGCGGCACGAACATCCTGTATGCGCTGCGTGTGCTGCGGCCGGTTCCGGGCAACCGGATGGTCGCCAAGGGCATTGATAACGTCCGCACCCAGGTCGAAGGTGGCGCCTCGCTGTCACGCGCCATGGCCGAGACGGGCGTGTTCCCGGACATGCTGATCCAGATGACGGCGACCGGCGAAGAGACCGGGCGCCTGGACGAGATGTTGTTGCGCACGGCGGACTTCTACGAGCAGCGGGTGACCGCCAAAGTCGAAGGTCTGTCGTCGCTGGTGGAACCGGTCGCAATCGTGCTGCTGGGGTTGGTCATCGCGCTGATGCTGGTCGCGCTTTACCTGCCGATCTTCAACCTCGGGCACGCGATGCGATCCGGGATGCTGAGCCCCTAGCCTGGACGATTCACGAGCCCGCGGCCTGCGAATGCCGTCGGCCCATGAATCGTCCAGGCGGAGGGGGCTGGAGGTCCGTCACGTGGCCCGTGACGGGACTCCGAATGGAGGGGCTTCGCGCAAGTGCGCGGGTCGTGTTGGGGGATACCGGCCGGAAGCGAGGAGGATTCCAATCATGCAGAAGCACTCGAAAGGCTTCACCTTGATGGAGCTCATGGTCGTCATCGTGATCGTCGCGATCCTCGCGGCTGTGGCGGTGCCGCTCTATGTGAACTACGTGAAGGATGCGCAGCGCACCGAGGCGAAGGCGGCCATCGGCGCGGTCATCACCGCGGAGCAGACCTTTTACCAGGTGAATGGCCGTTACTCGACGGACACGTTCGCGCCGAACGCGGCCGGTCAGGTGCTGAACTGTGACCTGACGGATGCGCTCACGAATTGGACCATCGCGGTGACGACCGCGGACGTCAACGGCTTCACCGTGGTCGCGACGGGCAAGGCGGCCCCGGCTCCGACGAACGGCCGTCTGGTGCAACTCGTGTACACCCGCACCGGGCAACCCGCTTGGACCGAGAACTGACGGCCGGCTGAGCCAAGCTCCTCATTACCCCCCAGTGCTCCATGGCCGCGCCTCGCGGCGCGGGCCATCGAGCTGACGGTGGCCCCATGCTCGACGAACGCGGATTCTCCCTGATGGAAGCGCTGACCGCCGCGACGATCTCCGTGATCGCCGTGCTCGGGCTGGCGTATTCCTTCGGGGTCGGCCGCAGCATGGTCAACCGTTACGAGGTCGCACGTGCGGCACTGGGCGAGGCGCAGTCCCAGCTCGAAGCGCTCACCCTGCTACTCACCACGGATCCGGCGCTGGCCATCGGTTACACGGCGAGCCCGACGCCGTTCCGCTACGAGGGCGCGACCAGGGGCACCTCCTACTGGCGCGTCGTGCCGTACGACGAGCCCAACCTGCTGGGAACGACCAATTTGAAGCGCGTCATCATGACGGTGCGCTGGCGATCGGCGGCGCGATCGGACTCGGTGTCGCTGGAGCGCCTGTGGCCGCTCTGAAGCCGCGCGCGCTCGGCGAACACGGCCTGACACTCACCGAGGTCGCCGTCACCATGATCCTCGGGACCATGATCATGGCCGGGCTCGTGGGCTTCTACCTGTCGAGTCAGGGGCTGTGGCTCGACACCTCGACGCAGGCCATCACCCAGCGCGAGGCATCGATGGTCTCGGCCGCGATGCGTGACAGCATCCGCAAGTCCGGGCGCGCCGAGGTATCGCCTGCTCCGGACTCGCTACACGAGCAATTGGCATTGTTCAGGAAGCCCGGCGACGTCATCCCGTACTACTATTTCTGGTGGAGTGCCTCGGACTCCATGCTGTATTCCGGCACCACCATCGGCGGTGGAACGTCGGGCCCGATGGTCGTGTCGCATGCCGAGCGGTTCCAGATGCTGGCCTCGGCGGTCGCCGTACGCGTCGACATGCGGCTTCGCACGGCCAGCGGGGACGCGGTTGAATCCAGCGCCTACGCCGTGATGATGAACCGATGAACACTCCAGTCCCGATCCCCTCCTGCTCCGGGCCCGCATCCAGCGCGCCCGGAGGGCGCGATCATCCCGTTCAACCTTCCGGCTTCATCCTCGTCGGCGTCGTGATGTTCATGCTGGCGCTCACGATCCTCGGCTTGTCGCTGTTCTCGCTGTCGAGCTACGAAGGCCAGTTCTTCTACGCTTCCGTGTCGCGCGAGCAGTCGCTGCACAGTTCGGAGAGCGGCATGGAGGTGGTGAAGGCGTTGCTCGCGGCACCCAACTCCCGGCTCGACCACGCCCAGCTCGCCGTCGGCCAGTTCGGCATCACCCGGGCGCTCGCTTACCAGCGCCGCAGCAGCAACCCCAACGACACCACTTCCCGGGGGCCGGTCAACTGGGACAGCACGTTGGTCATCGTGGTCTCAGCACGCGCCGGCGGGGAGGAGCGCACGGTGGAGTCGCGGTTCATCCCGCGCTCCAGCAAGAACCCCTACCAGCGCCTGGCCGCCTGCGGGCTGGGTTTCAGCTACAACAACCTGAACGGGGGTATTCGTACCGTCGAGATGCAGGGCAAGGTCTGGCAGCACGTCCAGTACCCGGCCGACTCGGCGTGGACCACCTATGTCAACTGGCTGAACGGCCGCCCGCTCGATATCTCGATGCCGCCGATTCCGCAGGCCGACGCGTTCGTCGACGCCAAACTTCCCGGCGCCACGGACCTCACGGGCAGCGTGAGCTCGGGCAGCAGTGGCGGAAGCGGCGCCACCAGTTACTCCCTCACGCTCCGCAACCTCGGGACCTCCCCCCGCTATTACACGCTTTCGACACCGCAAGTAGTCATGGATCAATCGCAGGACCCGGAGCGGAACTGGTACGGGTGCTTCTTCGACCAGAGGCTCACACTGAATGTGAAGGGTACGTGCATATTGGTCGTGCCGGACGGTGCGTGCTTCGACCACGAGGTGGTCATCCAGCCGGACGGCAGCAACTCCTCCGGTACGCTGGTCATCGTGGCCAAGGCGAACGGCCGGCAGAGCGGCTATGAGAATCGTGGCATCTGGTTCGAGGGTGGGATCCTCCACTCGAATCCGAACATCAAGGTCTTCCTCGTGAGTCAGGGG
>JANMAX010000165.1:0-6392 GCA_031360075.1 bacterium
GCGCCCGCGTGCTGGTGCTCGCGACGCTGCCGTTCGCCGGACTGCTGCACGACAATCTCGTGCTCGGCCAGGCCAATCTGCTGTTGCTTCTGCTGGTGGCCGCGACCGCACAGGGCGCACTGCGCCCGCGAGGCAATGGGGCGCACGGCATGGCACTCGGGCTCGCGACGGCGCTCAAGATGCCGGCGGGCCTCGTGCTGCTGCCGCTGCTGCTGCGCGGGCACACACGCGCGATCCTCGGCTGCTTGCTCGGCGCCACGCTTGCACTCGCGCTGCCGTTCATCACCACTGGCGCGCCCTTCGGCGGCCGGCTCCTGGGTGAATGGCAACAGAAGGTCGTCGCGCCCGCGGCGGCCGGCACGCTGCAGGGCTCCAAGATCATCGACCAGTCCCCGCACGCCGCGCTGCGGCGGCTGCTGGTGGACGAGCCGGCTTACAGCGGGCATGCGGTGAACGTCGCGGCGCTGGACCCGGTGGGGTTCGCGCGCGTCAGCCGGACCGCTGCCGCGGTGCTGTTCGCGGGCTACCTGCTGGTGTGGTTCGCAGCGCCCGCACGCGGCACGCGCCGGGCCCTGGCGCTCGACCTGGCGCTCGGCTGTTGCGCGATGGTGCAAGTGACCGGCTTCAGCCTGAAAGCGCAGTTCGTCGTGCTGCTCCTGCCGGCCTGGCTCGCCGCGACGCTGGCTTGGAACGAGCGCGCCCGCACCGCGCGCATCCTGCTGATGGGCGCGGGCGTGTTGTTCCTGGTCTCGCAGCCGGGCGTCTCCGGCCGGCCGCTCTCCAACCTGCTTCTGGCTTACTCGGCGATGACGTTCGGCACGCTGTTGCTCACCACGGCCGTGGTCGTGCTGCGCTTCGCCACCCGTAACGAGCCCGCTCGCGCGCGCGAGGAGTGCAGCCGCCGGACGATCACACCGCCTCCCAGCGGCGGGCGAACCGGCGCGCCAGGAGCAGGAACAACGCGGTGAAGCCGAGCAACGCGCCGACCTGCGGCGCCAGGGCCGCCAGGGGCTGCTCGCGCCAGAACACCTTCAGGTAGCCGTCCAGTGCCCAGGCGTTGAAGCCCACGAGCGAGAACTTCTGCAGTGTCTCGCTCATCAGGAATCGCGGGAACATGCTGCCGCCCAGGGCATTCAGGGACAGCACGAGCAGGTTGGCGAGTCCCGACAACTGCTGGCGCGTGCGCGACAACGTCGCCAGCACGAGGCCGAAGGCCGCCGCCGCACCCGCGGTGAACACGGTCATGACCGCGAAACCGGGCAGGTGCGACCACAGCGGCAGCTTGAACACGAGCATGCCCCACACGAACATGACCGTGATCTGCATGCACGCCAGCGATGTCAGGTAGATCCACTTGGCGGCGAGCAGGCGGTTCATGCCGAGCCCGGTCGTGAGCACACGCTCGAGCGTGCCGGATTCATTCTCCTCGATCAGCACGCCGCCTGCGCCGGCGGCTGAGAACATGATGAACATGACCGCGATACCGGCCGCGTAGAACGCGATCATGGGGCTCTCGCGCCGCTCGCCCAGCACGGCCCGCGACTCGACACGGATGGGCATCATCACGCTGTCATCAGAGCTTTCGGGGCCTCCGGCCCCGCCCGCGCGGGCCTCCAGGGCACCAAGCACGCCCGAGACGCGGAGTGCGGCGCGCTGCAACAGCCCGGTGACCATGCGTGACGCCACCGGATCGCTCGGGTCGTACAGCACCAAGGCCTTCGTGCGCTCACGCTCGAAGCGCATGAGCGACGTGTCGATACCGGCGGGCAGCACCAATGCGACCGAGAACTCGCCCGACTTGACTAAGCCCTCGACGAGGTCGCGAGTGTACGGCTTGCCCGGCGTGCGGGCATCGACCGGCTTTGTCGTCGTGACCACCCTGAGCCCGGAGTCGGCCTGCAGCGCGGCCACGAGGCCCCGGCTGGCTTCGGTGTTCGATTCGTCGGCCACGGCCACGACCACGCGGCTCGTGCCGGTGACGCTGCTGCCCTTGGGGCCGAAGATGACCGCGAAGATGGAGAAGAACGCGATCGGCACCACGAACGCCAGCACCTGCGCGCCGCGGTCGCGACGCAACTGCTTCCACGAGTTCCCGACGAGCGTGCCGATCATTCGCGCAATTCCTTCCCGGTGAGAGCGAGGAACACGGCCTGCAGGCTGGCGCTGCGCACTTCGAGGTCGCGCACGCCGAGCCCGGCCGCTGCGAGCCGCGCGAGGATGCCCGGCAGCTCGCGGCCGACATCCTCGATCGTGGCGGTCAGCTCGCGGCCACCGTTGCCCAGCGCGAAACCCGCCGGCGCCGTGGCGATACTGCGATCGAGCGTCAGTCGCACCTGGCGTCCGGTGAGCCCGGCATGCTGCACGAGTTCGGGCAGCGAGCCTGCGGCGATCGCGCGGCCATGGTCCACGATCACGATGCGCCCGCAGCGGGCCTCGGCCTCTTCCAGGTAATGCGTCGTCAACAACAGCGCAGCCCCGGCCGCGCGGAGGGCGGCCAGCATCTCATGAATCAGCTCACGGCTCTGTGGATCGACGCCCACCGTGGGCTCGTCGAGCAGCACGAGCCTGGGCTCGTGCAGCACGCCACACGCCAGGTTCAGCCGGCGCTTCATGCCGCCCGAGAAGTCCTTCACCGGCGACTTGGCGCGCTCGGCGAGCCCGGTCCATTCGAGCGCCCACGACGCGCGTTCGTGCAGGCGTTTGCCTTCGAGCCCATTCATGCGGCCGAAGGTCTCGAGGTTCTCGCGCGCCGTCAGCAACGGATAGAGCGCGTTCTCCTGGGGCACGACGCCAAGCTCGGTTCGCGCCTGGCCTGGCGCCAGCACGCGTCCGAACAGCGCCACCGAACCGCCATCCAGCTTGACGCGCCCCGCGATCGCACGGATGAGCGTGGTCTTGCCGGCGCCGTTCGGCCCCAAAAGTCCCAGCATCTCACCCCCATCGAACGCCAGCGACATGCCGTCGAGTGCGCGCGTCGAACCGAACGTCTTGCGCGCGTCGCGGATCTGCAATGCCACCATGACCCCTCCTCGTGTGCTGCCCGCCCAGCCCGGTCGTCGCCGGGCCAGCGGCGCGTGTGACTCGGCACCGCGGCCACGGGGCGCGCGGCTCGGACGGAGCCCGCCCGGCAGCCGCCCCCGGGACGCGGCGGGCCCGCATGCGAACCATCTCGCGACAATGAGTTACGACGAAGCGCCGGGCGGCCGGCGGTCGAATCCATGCGACGAACCGTAGCGCGCGGGCGATGACACGGCAGGAACCGCTTGTCGCCCGGCCCGCTCGCGCCTACCTTGGGCGCGATACGGCAAGCCGGGCCCGGAGGGCGCGGCGGGCCGGGCGTGCATGGTGGCCGAGTCGCGCGGAATCCTGCGCGAAACAACCTGCACCGCATTCCATCCAGAGATCCACAGGAGGTGGCTCGATGCGCCAGAAACTCCCGAGCGCCGCATGGCTCATCGCGGTGACGCTGTTACTCCCCGCACGGACGCAGGCGGCCGACGACCACGCTTGGTCGGCATCGGTCCTCGGCGGCTACTCGCAGTTCTCGGATCGCCTCTTCTATCCGTCCGATTCACTCGCCGACGCGCCCGTGGTCGGGCTTCGGCTGGGCCGCAGGCTCGGCAAGTACTGGGTGCTCGAGGGCGCGGGCAGCTACGGCTCGACGCACGGGATCCAGACCGGCGGCGCCGACGGCCCCGACGTCACCGTGATGAACACCTCGATCTCGCTGCTCGCGCAGCTGTCATCGCCGAACCAGTTCGGCATGCTTTATCTGCTCGGCGGCTTCGGCTACACGAAATACGACTCCGACGTCGCAGCGACCGACCTGCACTATGGCGTGCTCGAGGCCGCGCTCGGCTGGACGAAATCGCTGAACGATGCCCTGTCGTTGCGCATCGAGGCCCGCAACCTGCTGAACATGCCCAACGAGAACTACGTCGCCGCCAACAAAGCCGACCAGCAGTACTGGGCCGGTCTCAGCCTGGGCTGGGGCGGCAGGCCGGCGGACGCTGACGGCGACGGTGTCGCCGACAAGCGGGACAAGTGCCCGGACACGCCCAAGGGCGCCACGGTCGGCCTCACTGGCTGCCCGGGCGACTCCGATGGGGACGGCGTCTGGGACGGCATCGACACCTGCCCCGGCACGCCCAAGGGCGCCACAGTCGACGCCAAGGGCTGCCCGAAGGACTCGGACGGTGACGGCGTGTTCGATGGCATCGATGCCTGCGCCGACAGCCCCAAGCGCGCCACGGTCGATGCGACCGGCTGCCCGCTGGATTCCGATGGCGACGGTGTATTCGACGGCCTCGACACCTGCCCGAACACACCCCACGGCGCCACGGTCGACGCCAGCGGCTGTCCGAAGGATTCCGATGGCGACGGCGTGCCCGACGGCATCGACGCGTGTCCGAACACCGCGGCCGGCCTGAAGGTCGACGCCAGCGGCTGCCCAATCGAGGTCACCGAGAAGGAGACCGAACTACTCGACACCGGCATGATCCGGCTCCAGAACGTCAACTTCGAGACCGGCAAGGCCGACCTGCTGAGCGACAGCTTCACGCCGCTCGATGAAGTCGGCGGCATCCTCATCAAGTGGCCGCAGCTCAACATCGAGATCGGCGGCCACACCGATGCGCGCGGCTCCGAGGCCCAGAACCAGAAGCTGTCGGAGGCACGCGCGCAGTCGGTGAAGGACTACCTGGCGAGGCACTTCACCGGGCTCGATCCGAACCAGCTCACGACCAAGGGCTACGGCGAGTCGAAGCCGATCGCGAAGAACACCACGGCGCTCAACATGGCGAAGAACCGCCGCGTCGAGTTCAAGGTGCTGAACCGCGACGCGCTCAAGAAGGAGATCGAACGCCGGAGGATGCTGCAGAAGTAGCCGGCTGGCGATCGCGCGGTGCTCGGGCCCGGGGGGCGAGACTCCCCGGGCCCCTGGTCTTGGTGCGGGCGAGATCGGCCGCCGTGCGGTCGCGCGCGCGGGCTTCGGCCGGCCAGGCCCCCTCCATGCCACCGGCAGCGGGGGGCCCGCCGGCACCGAGGCCGGCACGAATTGCCCCGCGTGAGACGGAAGACCTAAGGACCTGCCCCGCGCGACCGATACTCCTGACTGACGCGCTGAGCGCGCACGGGACCTGGACGGCCCGCGCGGCCCGGCCATCGCCTCGGAGGCACTCTCTTGTCGCGCAGAACCGCCGCTCATGCGCTGTTGTGGATGTTCCTGCTTGGGGTCGCGCCGTCGGGTGTGCGCGGTCAGGAGCACAACCATGGCCAGATGATCGCGGACGCGAGCCCGGTGACGCCGCACCTCGACATCCATGGATTCTTCGACGTCACGCTTGGCGCGACCCGCGTGCGGCGTGCAGCAGGGGACTCGACATCGTTCGGGAGCGGGCTCGGCCAGCTCGACCTGCTCCTGACTTCGCGGATCTCGGAACGCATCTCGTTCCTGGGCGAAGTCGTGCTCGAAGCCGAGGACAACGGCGACAACGCGATCGACGTCGAGCGGGCTTACGCACGCTACTCGCTCTCGGACCACCTCCACGTCTCCGCGGGGCGGACGCATGCGGCGGTCAGCTATTGGTACGTGACCTGTCACCACGGCGGGTTGCTGCAGCCGACGATCATGCGGCCCGCACCGGTGCGATTCGAGGACGAGACGGACGGCGGCTATCTGCCGGCGCATGCGGTGGGCCTGGAGCTGGGTGGACATGAATCCCTGGGCGACCTGACGTTCAGTTGGGTGGCGAATCTGGCCAACGGCCGTCCGGCCAGCCGCCATAAAGTGCAGACGACACGCGACCGCAATCGTGACAAGCAACTCGGCGTGAGCGCCACGCTCAGCGGAAGTGGCGCCCTCGAGTGGCATGCCGGCGGCTCGCTGTTCCACGATCGCGCGGCCGACGACGAAGGCACCGGTCCCGAGATCGACCAGGACATCGCCAGCATGCATCTGGCGCTGCGACATGCGTGGTTCAATCAGGTCGGCGAGTACTTCACGATCCACGACCGCGACCGTGGCACGCACACCGAAGGCACCAACCGAGCGTGGTACGACGCCGTCTCGTTCGGCCCGGGACCCTGGCGGCCATATGTGGCGGCCGAGGGCATGCGCATCGCCGCCGCTGACAGCTATTACGCAGGCATGCCCCGCCTCGATCGCCTGACGTTCGGTCTGCGTTACGACATCAACGCGTTCAACGTCGTGAAGTTCGAGTACCGGAACGGGCAGAGAGCCGGAGAGCGCACCCATGACCTTCTGCTCCAGACCGCGTTCACGTTCTGAGCCTATGAGCGGGCTCCCGGCCATGCGCTCGCGCCTCGCGCGCGGAGCGACGCGGATTCGCTGCCGCGTCGCCGCCGCGGGCTTGGCCATGGTGCTGGCCGTG
>JANMAX010000167.1:0-3130 GCA_031360075.1 bacterium
GGAGTGTAGACGGCCACCGATTCCCGCGCATTTCTGACCCTACGCGGGCAGTCTGGCGAGCAACGGCGGCCTGAGCGAGACTGGGCGCTCAGCGGCGAACGTCCTCAAAGGACGAGGGTCCAAGGTGGCGCACACCCAGGACCCTCTGGTCGACTTTCAGCTGCGAGCGCCGACGTGAGTCAAGTCTAGGTCGGTGCCTCGCAGCGGTCAAAGACCCGCGTTCGCGCATGGGCGAGCGCCGTGGACGACAGCCTTCGACAGGGCCGATGCGGGCGGTGCGGTGTGATCTTCCATGTCTGCCGACGCTGCGACCGCGGCCAGATCTATTGCGGGCTCGCCTGTCGCACCGAGGCCCGGCGGCGCTGCCAGCGAGCCGCCCGCGCCCGCCACCAACGGAGCCCACTCGGACGGCTCGATCACTGCGATCACCAGCGCGCCTACCGAGCCCGACTCCTCCTGCTTGCGACGTGCGTGAGGGAACAGGGTTCCCCGGACCCGGAGTCGTTGTGCACGGTACCCGGGCCCGCTGAGTGCGCGCCGCCGATCGTCGGCGCGCCGCCCCTCGGTGGCAGGAGGGGAACCGATGAACCCAGAGAACACGCTGCCGATCGGCGTCCGGATCGACTCGGCGCAGTGGCTGGCGATGCAGGTCCATACTGCGCGGTGTGCGGCTTACGCAGCGATCTCGTCCGGCTGGGCGCTCTGCGACGGCTGCACCGATCGCTGGCGCCACCGCGTCATCAACGTGCGGGCGCTGCGGTGTCGCGGCGCTGAACGGCGCGGTGGCCCTGTCGCTCGCGTGCGATCGGAACGCGCATGAGCCCCACGCCTGATCAGGAGACCGAGATCCGCCGGCTCTACTCCGCCGAGCACTGGAAGGTCGGCACCATCGCGCGCCAGTTGCACGTCCACCACGATGTCGTGCGGCGCGTGCTGGGGGTGTTGTCGAAGCGCAAGCGCAGGCGCACGACACCCGCGCGGACCCCCAGGTCGCGACACTGCGACGCCTACCGCGAGTTCATCGACCAGCAGTTGGTACAGTATCCGAGGCTGCGCGCCACGCGGCTCTACGACATGATCCGCGCACGCGGCTACGCCGGCAGCGTGCGCACGCTGCGCAGCCTGGTCGCGCGCATCCGCCCCACGCCGCGAGCCGAGGTGTTCCTGCGGTTGCAGTTGCTGCCGGGTGAGCAGGCGCAGGTCGACTGGGCGCACGTCGGCACGCTCGCCGTGCCCGGGGGCGAGCGGCCGCTGTGGGTGTTCCTCATCGTGCTGGCCTACTCGCGTGCGTTGTGGGCCGAACTGGTGTTCGAACTCACCGCCGACTCGCTGTGTCGCTCGCTGGTGCGCGCCAGCGCGTACTTCGGCGGCGCCAGCCGCCAGTGGCTGTTCGACAACCCCAAGTCGGTGGTGCTCGAACGCCACGGCGATGCCGCGCGGTTCCATCCCGACCTGCTGCACCTCGCCGGCCACTATCACGTGCAACCGCGGCTGTGCGCGGTGCGGAAGGCCAACCAGAAGGGCCGCGTCGAGCGCGCAGTACGTTACCTACGCGAGCGCTTCTTCGCCGGGCGCCGCATCACCGATCTCGCCGCCGGCAACCGCGAGCTCGCCTGCTTCCTCGAGGACATCGCACTGCCACGACCGCATCCGGAGTTCAAGGACCGCTCGGTCGCTCAGGTGCTCGCCCAGGAACGGCCGTACCTGCTGCCCCTGCCCGCTACCGCACCCGCCACGGACCGCATGCTCTCGGTGCGCGTCGACAAGACCGCGACTGTCCACTTCGACACCAACCTCTACTCCGTCCCGCCCGCCGGCACCGGCAAGCTGCTGACGCTGGTCGCCAGCGACACGCAGGTGCGCGTGCTCGATGCGGGACTCGAGCTCGCCTGCCATCCGCGCTGCTGGGGCCGTCGACAACTGCTCGAGATCCCCGAGCACCGAGCTGAGATCCTGCAGCTGAAGCGCGCGGCGCAGGAGCTCAAGGGTCGCGATCGGCTGCGCGCGCTGGTGCCGGACATCGACCAGCTCTACGGCCGCTGGCTCGAGGGCGGACGCAGCCTGCGCCACATGACCGCCCAGACCAACAAGCTGCTGGACCTCTACGGCGAGGCGATCTTAACCGCAGCCATCGCCGACATCATCGCGCGCGGCCTGCACGATCCCGGCGCCCTGGCGCAGTGGTGCGAACAGAAGCGCCGTGCCCTGACCCGGCCGGTCCCGGTCGAGCTCGTGTTGAACCCGCACGTCCCCGATCGCGATGTCATCCCGCATGACCTGGAGGACTACGATGACCAACCCGAGCGCTGATCTGCCCGCGGCACTCCGCACCCTCGGCCTGCGCGCTCCGAACGACGCTCTCTCGGCGTTGTTCGTGCATGCCACCAAGAGTCGACTGTCGCCGATCCAGACCATCGAACAGCTGATCGCGCTGGAGCACCGCGAACGCGAGGGGCACAACCTCGCCCAGCGCACCCGGCTCGCCAACCTCGGCAAGTTCAAGCCGCTCGACCAGTTCGACTGGAACTGGCCGCGCCGCATCGATCGCGTCCTCTATGAGCAGCTCCTCGGCGGCGAGTTCATCGGCGCCGGTGCCAACGTGCTGCTGCGCGGGCCCAGCGGCACCGGCAAGACCTGCCTCGCCCAGAACCTCGGCTTCGCCGCGCTGCAGCAAGGCCATCGCGTGCGCTTCACCCCGCTCGCTCAGGCGATCGCCGATCTCAGCAAGCACGACTCGCTGCCGGCGTTCGAACGACGACTGCGCACCTACACCAAGCCCGCGCTGTTGGTCCTGGACGAGCTCGGCTACCTGCCCGCCGATGCTCGCGGCGGCGACCTCCTGTACAACATCATCAGCCGCCGACATCAGCTGCGGCCCACCATCATGACCACCAACCTCGGCTTCAAGCAGTGGGGCACCATCTTCCCCGGCGCCGCCTGCGTCGCCGCGCTCGTCGATCGCTTCACCGAGTCCTGCCACGTTCTCGACATCGAAGGCGACTCGTGGCGACAGAAGAAGAACAAGTGACCCCCGAGGGTCACGCGGACATCAGCGCGTCAGAATCACGCGGCTTTACATGGCCGTCTACACAGGAGTCATAGGCGCGACGAATCAGTGGGTCAACTCGAA
>JANMAX010000286.1:0-6120 GCA_031360075.1 bacterium
GGGCTGCTGCAGGGCACGAGCGTCGGCAGTGGTGCCGGTGCGGTCACGAGCACGCAGGCGTACAACGTGCACGGCGAGCAGACCGACCTGGACTGGACGAAGGGCGGTCTGCCGTACTACCACGAGCACCTGGTAAGAGACGCCCTGGGCCGCATCACGCAGGTCGATCAGACGATCGCCGGGGCGAGCCATGGCGTGCTGACTCACACGGCGTCCTACTGGAGCCGCCGAATCCCGTTTAGGGTAGAGTCTCGCCCATGACCTCATTCCGTGTCGCATTCGTCCAGGGTCAGCCGCGTTTCGGCCAGACGCAGGACAATCTGGAGCGCGGGCTCACACTCGCGCGCACCGTGCAGGCCGACTTGGTCGTGCTGCCGGAACTGTGGTCCAGCGGCTACGTGTTCTCGACGCCGGCCGAGGTCGAAGCGCTGGCCGAGGACGCGCACACGGGTGCCACCGCTCAGGCACTGATCGGCGCCGCCCGGGCCGAGAAGCGGCACTACATCGCCGGCTTCCCCGAGCGTTCGCGCGGGCGCTTCTACAACAGCGCGCTGCTCGTGGGCCCGCGCGGTGTGCAGGCGGTGTACCGGAAGCTGCACCTGTTCGAGCGCGAGTCGGTGTGGTTCTCGCCCGGCAACCTGCCGCTCACGGTGCACAAGGTGGGCCCGGCGCGCATCGGCATGCTGATCTGCTTCGACTGGCGGTTCCCCGAAGCGGCGCGCGTGTTGGCGCTGGGCGGCGCGGATGTCATCGCGCACCCGTCCAACCTGGTGTTCGCCAACGCCCAGGACGCCATGCGCGTGCGCTCGCTCGAGAACCGCATCTACACGGTCACCGCCAACCGCACCGGCACCGAGAGGCGGCCCGACGGCACGGTGCCGTTCACCGGGCACAGCCAGATCGTCGATCCGCATGGCCAGGTCATGGTGCGCGCCGGCAAGACGGCCGCGGTGGCCATGGCGGTTGACTGCGATCTGGCGTTGGCGCGCGACAAGCGCCTCACCGCGATCACCCCGCTGTTCTCCAACCGGCGGCCCGAGTATTACAAGCCGCTCACCCGCAAGACCAAGCGTCGATTCGGAGGATGATCCCGTGAGTACGTCCGCTACCGCCCCCGACGAGCGCCAACGCGAGCTTGCGGCGTTCATCAACTCGTTGGTCGCCGAACTCCAGCCGCTCGAACGGCAGTACACCGAGGCCAGCTGGCTTGCGAATACCACCGGCGAAGCGAGGTACGAGCAGGAGAGCGCCCGGCTCGAAGAGCAGATCAGCCTGCTGTTCTCGCGGCCCGAGTCGTTCGCGGTGTTGAGCCGCTTGCGCGCCGCTGGCGCGCTTGCCGATCCGCTACTCGAACGCACGCTCACACTACTGCACCATGCGCACCGCAAGCTGCAGCTGTCGCCCAGCATGATCGAGCGCCAGGTCAAGCTGGCCAAGTCGCTCGAGAGCCGCTTCAACCAGTATCGCGCCCAGCTCTACGGCCGCAGCGTCACCGACAACGAACTGGTCGACATCCTGCGGCAATCGACCGACGCCGGGCTGCGGCAGCGGGCTTGGGAGGCCAGCAAGCAGATCGGCGCCGAGGTCGAGCCCGACCTGCTGGCACTGGTGAGGCTGCGCAACGAGGGCGCGCGCGAGTTGGGCTTCGAGAACTTCTATTCGATGTCGCTCGAACTGGACGAGCTCGACGAGCGCGAGCTGTTCGCGCTGTTCGACGAACTCGAACGCGAGACCACGCCCCTGTGGAAGGACTACAAGTCCTCGCTCGACGAGCGGCTCGCGACCCGCCTTGGCACTACGGTCGATGCACTGCGGCCGTGGCACTACGCCGATCCGTTCTTCCAGGAAGCGCCGCCCGCCGAGGTCAGCCTCGATCCGTTCTATGCCAAGCTCGACCTCGTGGCGCTCACCGAACGCTACTTTGCCGCCGTGGGCTTCGACATCCACGACATGCTCGGCCGCTCGGACCTGTTCGAGCGCCCCGGCAAGTGCCAGCACGCGTTCTGCATGAGCATGGACCGCGGGGCGGACGTGCGCGTGCTGTGCAACGTGAAACCGACCGAGCGCTGGATGGGTACCATGCTGCACGAGTTCGGCCACGCCGTGTACGACCAGCAGCTCGACCGTGAGCTGCCGTGGCTGCTGCGTTCGCACGCGCACATCCTGAGCACCGAGGCGAGTGCCATGCTGTTCGGGCGGCTGTCGCGCAATCCGGTCTGGCTGCGTGAGTGGGCCGGGGTGCCGGCCGCCGATCTGGCGGCGCACGCCGAGCCGGTGGCGCGTGCGGTCCGCCAGCAGTTGCTGGTGCAGACGCGCTGGATGATGGTCATGGTCAACATGGAGCGCGCGCTCTACCGCGATCCGGATCAGGACCTGCGCGCGCTGTGGTGGGATCTCGTGGAGCGCTTCCAGTGGGTGCGCCGCCCCGAGGGCCGGCACGCGCCGGACTGGGCGGCCAAGATCCACTTCAGCATCGCGCCCGCCTACTACCACAACTACCAGTTGGGCGAGATGCTGGCGTCGCAGTTGCAGGACCACCTGCTGCGTGTCGTGTTGGGTGGTGGCAACAACGTCTGGTCGCGCTATGTGCGCTCACCCAAGGTCGCCGAGTTCCTGGTTCGGGACTTCTACCGCGCGGGCCGGCGCTATGACTGGCGCGAGCTCACGCGGCGCGCCACGGGGCGTGCGCTCGAGTCCCGTCCGTTCGTGGACGACCTGGCCGGACGCACGCTGACGTGATGCCGGCGTCCGAGTGACCCCTACGTGACCGACATGCGCACAGGCCCGCTCGCGGGCCTCACCGTGCTGGACCTGTCGCGCGTGCTGGCGGGCCCCTACGCCACGCAGATGCTCGGCGATCTGGGCGCCGACGTCTGGAAGATCGAACGCCCGGGAGCGGGCGACGAGACGCGCGCCTGGGGACCGCCGTTCGTGGGTGAGGCGAGTGCGTACTTCCTGTCGGTCAACCGCAACAAGCGCTCGGCGGCACTCGACTTCAACGACCCCGCGCACCTGGCCGCCATCCGGCGCGCGGCGGCTGCCGCCGATGTGGTGGTGGAGAACTTCCTGCCCGGCGCATTGGCACCGTTCGGCCTCGATGCCGCCACGTTGCGCCGCGATCACCCGGCACTCGTGGTGTGCTCGATCACGGGCTACGGTCAGGACGGCCCGTACGCCGAGCTGCCGGGCTACGACGCGGTGCTGCAGGGCTTCGTCGGCCTGCAGAGCGTCACGGGCGAACCCGACGGCCCGCCGCTCAAGGTCGGTGTCGCGCTGATCGACGTGCTCACCGGCGTGCACGCGGCGGCCGCGGTGCTGGCGGCCCTGGTGGGGCGGTTCCGCACGGGCACGGGCGCTCATCTGGACATCGCCCTGTCCGAGGTCGGCATCCATTCGTTGGTCAACGTCGCGCAGGGCGCACTCGCCACCGGAAGGCCGGCGCGCCGCCACGGCAACGCGCACCCCAACATCGTGCCCTACCAGACCTTCGCCGCCTCGGACGGCTTGTTCGTGCTGGCGGTGGGCAACGACGCGCAGTGGCAGCGTGTGTGTGTCGCACTGGGTGAACCCGAGCGCGGGCTCGACGCGCGCTGGGCGGCCAACCCCGAACGCGTGCTGCACCGTGCCGAGGTGGTGGGCTGGCTCGCCACGCGGTTCGCAAGCGCGCCGCGCCACGAGTGGCTCGAGCGCTTCCGCGTGGCCTCGGTGCCCGCGGGCCCGGTGCGCGACGTGCTCGAGGCGGTCCGTGATCCCGCACTCGCGGCACGCGGCATGGTGTCCGCCCACCGTCTGCCGGGTGGCGAGACCACGCCGCTGCTGGCGCTGCCGTGGCAGGTGGATGGCGCGCGCCCGGGCGTGCGCTTGGTACCGCCCGCGCTGGGCCAGCACACGGCCGAGTTCCTCGCGGATTTCGGCAGCCCGCGCGTTCAGTAGCGCCGTCTGGAGGCCGATACCACAGAGCGCCGCCGCGCCTTCTGGACCGCTTTGCGGCCCCCTTGGGGCAGTGCGATAGTGACCTGACTCGCTCACCAAGGCACGTTCCCGACGGAACGCCATCACGATACGCGTCATCACGATACGCGTCCTCATCAGACGAAGGAGTACTTATGTCCGGCACGACTTCCGACACGAAGCCGCGCGGCCTGGACGGAGTGGTTGCTGCGCAGACGCGCATGAGCCACGTCGACGGCCAGAATGGCGTGCTCATCATCGGCGGCTACGAACTCAAGGAACTGGCAGGGAAGGTCACATTCGAGGAGGCCGCCTACCTGCTGTGGAAGGGCCGCCTGCCCTCGGCCGAGGAGAAGGAAGAGCTGACGCGCGCGATCGCCGTGCAGCGCGCACTGCCCGAGAACACGCTCGACATCGTGCGCGAGGCGGCCAGGAAGAGCGCGCCGCCGATCGACACGCTGCGCATGGCGTGCGCCACACTGTCGCTCGACCTGAAAAACGCGAGCGACATCTCGCCGGGTGCGGACTTCGACAACGCCAAGATGCTGGTGGCGCGCTTTCCCACCATCGTCGCGGCGCACACGCGCATCTCGGCCGGCTTGGAGCCGATCGCGCCCAGAACCGACCTGTCGCTGGCGGCGAACTTCCTGTACATGGTGTTCGGCAAGGAGCCTGACCCCATCGCGGCCAAGGCGCTCGACACCTACTGGGTCACGGTCATCGACCACGGCATGAACGCCTCGACGTTCACGGGCCGCGTCATCGCCAGCACGCGCTCCGACATGGTCAGTGCGATCACGGGTGCGATCGGTGCGCTGAAGGGCCCGCTGCACGGTGGTGCGCCGGGACCGGTGCTCGACATGCTGTTGGAGATCAAATCGATCGAGAACGCCGAGCCGTGGGTGCGCAACGAACTCAGCGCGGGCCGTCGCATCATGGGATTCGGGCACCGCGTCTACAAGGTGCGCGACCCGCGCGCCGAGGTGCTGAGTGCCATGGCCGAGGAGATGGGCGGCGCGGTGCTGCACGACAAGAACCTCTTCGACCTGGCGCGCGAAGTCGAGCGCACCGTGCTGCGCGTCCTGGACGAGGTGAAGCCGGGCCGCGGCTTGAAGACGAATGTCGAGTTCTACACCGCTCTCGTGCTGCAGTCGCTGGGCTTGAAGCCGGCGACGTTCGTGGCGCTGTTCGCCTGCGGCCGCTGCGCGGGCTGGGCGGCGCATGTGATCGAGCAGCACGCCGAGGACCACCTGATCCGGCCGATGTCGGAGTACGTGGGCCCGCGCGGGCTGACCATCACGAAGTAGCTTCGCAGCCTTCGTCGTAGGATGAGCGCCGCCTCCCGGCTGGGGAGCGGCGCTTCGTCATGGCGGGCGCGCTGTGCTCACGAAGCTCCAGCGCGCGGCCGGCCGGCGGCCGAACTGTCCAGCGGACGCGCGCTCGCGCCCCGGCTGTACTGCACGCGTCCGGTCAACGGCAGCGGGGCGGCTGTCCCGTCTGGTGCACCGCATCCGGCTCCAGACTTGGTGTGCTACGTTAGACGATCAGGACTCGGGCCTGTCGGGTAACGAGTTATGTGCAGGTTCCGACCCTTGACAAGTGCTGGACCGTGACTTGCAAAGGGTTCCACCGTCAGCGGTGACTCGTTCCCCACGAGCGCGCCGCGCTCCACCCCGAGGTGCCGAACCGGGCTCTCCTCGGCCATGCCGCCACCCGAGTCCCAGCGAACGGGAGAGATCCATGGACATGAGTCCGGTCATCCGCCGCCTGAAGTACGTGCTCGCATTGTTGCCGATCGTCGCACTGGCCCAGATCGGGCCGCCGCCGCTGGCGCCGCTGGGGCCGCCGCCGGTGCCCGCGGGCAACCCGATCACGGTGGCCAAGGCCAATCTCGGCAAGGTGCTGTTCTGGGACGAGCAACTGTCGTCGTCGCGCACCGTGGCGTGCGGCACGTGCCATCGCTCCGAGGCCGGCGGTTCGGACCCGCGTGCCGTCAAGGGGGTGCCTTCCGCCACGCATCCCGGACCCGACGGTGTGCTTGGCACCGCGGACGACGTCACGGGCTCGCCGGGAGTCATGCTCGCCAACGCCGACGGCTCGTTCGGCCTCGATCCCATCTACGGCATGACCGCTCAGGTCACGGGCCGGTTCACGCCCTCGCACATCAAC
>JANMAX010000294.1:0-1781 GCA_031360075.1 bacterium
TGAGTCGAGTCCGAACTCGTCCAACATGGTGTCGAACGTGCAGCGCTCGCCGCGATGCGACCACGGCACCCCTTCGATGTCGAACGGCGTGGCCTGGAATCGCTCGGCCACGTCGGGCACTTCGGATGCGGCCACGAACAGGAACACCGCATCGCGATCGACGAACCGCCGCAGCAGCCACGGGCACGCGATGCGATCGACTTTGGGCCGCGCCCGCGTCACCCACACCGTGCGTCCACGCGCGTCGCGTCGTGGGATGCTGGCGGTCTGCACCAGCAGGGCGCCGGACTTGGCCCACGCCTCGTGTCCGCCTTCGAGCGATTCCGCCGAAGCCGCGCCCGACTGACGCAGCCACGCGGCGACCCCCTGGCTCAGTTTGGCGCCGTGGTGACAGCTGGCCACGACGCGCTGGCCGGCGTACTCATGCGCCCATGATTCGACCGTGCGCCAGGGCTTGCGGACCGCACCCGGGATGACTCGCGGGTCCTCGGCGAAGTGCTCGTCGTTGCGGACGTCGAGGATGACCGGGGCGTCGGGTGTGCCCACAAGCCGCGTGAGCTGGGCAACGGAAATTTCGGTGAGAGACGGCATACGTCCTCCTGAGGAAACGGGAACAGAGGACGCGATGTTTCGGCTGTCGCCTCACGAGGTACTCGCGCAGGACCCCTCGTGGGCAGTATCGCGGGTGCCGCGCGCGCGGGTCAAGGCGTGTATTCGGGTTGTGGCGTGCGACCTGTGCCCGCTATCGACCGAGCATCCGACGCAGCGCTTCATCGACACGTTTCGCATCAGCCGTCTTCGCATAGGGACCGCTGAGCAGGAACGCCGGGATGCCCTCCAGTTCACCGCATGGGCCGGGCGAGAGATCCCGCCTGCCGAGTGCATGGACCGCGGCGTCCTTGAAGACGAACAGCACCAGCGCCGGCCGCCAGTCGCGCAGCTTGGCGCGAAGTGCCTTTGCACCCTCGCGGAGCTCCTGCGCCGTCAGTTCCGCCCCACTCGATGTGACCCGCTTCACGACATCGCTGAGCCCATGCCCGGCCGCGACGAGTGCAACGTCTTCCAGTCCCGGCACGGCGTCGCGCAGTAGCCCGACAAGCGCCAGCCGCTTCCAGAGGCGAAGTCCCAGCTTGCCCTGATAGTAGTGCCCGCGTTGAGCCGAGCGTGGGGAGGGATTGATACCGACCACCAATACGCCGCCAGGCCGCGGCGGAAGATCCGGGAGCGTGTTGCCGGGCTTGCCATGCCGAGGGGCCGGGCCTGGCTCGGGTGTGCGAGCGCGACGCGTCGCTGAACCGACAGGCCGCTCGCCCGCAGCGGGCAGGGCATAGCCAGGAGCATCCTCGGCCACTCGATCGCGTCGCTTGGCCATGACGGCCTGGGCGCGTGCGATGGCGTCGTCGACATCGATCCGGTACGCGATGCCACTCGACTGCGCCAGTTCGATCAACTCCCAGTGGGAGCGGCCTGACTCCTCGCAGGCGCGGCCGATGGAGATCTCGCCCGACTGATAGCGGCGCAACGCATGCTGCACCCGCCAGGCCGAGAGCCCCTCGATCAGGAGCTTGCGCATCATCGTCCCGCGGTCCAGGGACTCGGCCGTCGCGGCCGCTTCCAACTCGTGGATGAGTGCCGGCTCCAGTCTCAGGTTCACCTGGGTCGTCTTCATCGTGATGCCTCCCCGATCAGCTGTTCCACTCTTCGCACCATCTCTGCTCGAACCGTCGTGTGACGCGCGATGGCATGGAGCAGGTCGACTGCCGCCGGCGCGTTGAGGACGC
>JANMAX010000298.1:0-6050 GCA_031360075.1 bacterium
GGTGGGAGCCGCCGCAGACGGCGGGAAGCCGGGGGACTTCCTTATGTTGCCATCTGTATCTGAGGACCCGGTTTGGTGTTTCTCTCTCTTCCGAAGTCTCTCAACTTCGGCTGCCTACTCGAATAAGTGCGTGGAGCACCCCCCCTGATACATCCGGCATGACTTCTCCCGACGAGTTTGTTGCAGACAAACAAAGGCAATTGTCCACAAAACACCTGGAGCCAGTCGAACAGTGCTCCACCCCTCCCGGTAACCCCGGCGCCGCCCTCGCGGCTGGCGGTCCGTGTCACCGGCCGTGGCCCATAAGCCGTTGTCAGTCATCGCTATCGATATCGCGACCGGGTGGAGTCACAACTCGGCCACGCACCCGGCCGGATTGGTCGAAGGCGGCGAACTTCTCTAGAGTGATCATACGCGCGGACGCTGTTCGCGCCCCTCCCCATGACCACGGCCAGTCCCGCGATGCCCGCCCCCAGCCGCTTGCGCACGTACGCCTCGTTCGTGCGCTTCGAGCACACCTTGTTCTCTCTGCCGCTCATCCTGGTCGGGGTCTTCTCGGTGACCGGGCCGGCGCTCACGGGCATGCGCTGGCTGCTGGTGGCGATCGCCGCGGTGGGCGCGCGCACTTCGGCCATGACGCTCAACCGCGTCATCGATCGGCACATCGACGCGCGCAATCCGCGCACGCAGTCGCGCGAACTGCCGGCCGGCAGGATGAAACTGGCGGAGGCCGTGGCGCTGCTGCTGGCGAGCACCATCGTCTACGCGGCCGCGTGCGACGCGCTGGGCCCGTGGTACCTGAAAGTCGCCATCGTGCCGTTCGCGGTGTTCGCGCTCTACCCTTACCTCAAGCGCTTCACGCCGCTGTGTCACGCCGGCGTCGGGCTGGCGCTGGCGCTGGCCCCGCTCGCCGGCTTCGCGGTCGCGCACGCGGACCTTTCACGTAGCGGCACGGCGTTCGCGCTCGCGGCGTTCGCGCTGTTCTGGGTCACCGGCTTCGACATCATCTACGCCACGCTCGATGAAGCTTTCGATCGCGCACACGGCGTCCACAGCACGGTGGTGTGGCTCGGGCGCGCTAGCGCGCTGCGAGTGTCGTGGGCGCTGCATCTGTTCGCCATGGCCGCGCTCGGCTACGCCGCTTGGACGATCGCGCTGGCGAACGGCGCGCCCGCACCCTTCTGGCTGGGCATCACAGCCGGTTGCCTTGCCGGCACGCTTGCGCTGCTGTGGCTCGAGCAGCGCTGGGCCGAGGACGTGAACCTGGCGTTCTTCAAGACCAATGTCGTCGTCGGCTTCCTGGTCCTCGCCACCGTGCTCGCCGCGCGCATGGCGTCTGGAGGATTCTAGTGTCGCGCTACCTGATCGCCATGACCGGAGCGAGCGGCTCGGCGTACGGCGTCGATTTCGTGAAGCGCTGCCCGGGGGACAAGTACCTCGTGATGTCCGACTGGGCGCGCCACGTCATGCAGGGCGAGCTCGACTTGAAGCCCGGCGATCTGGAACCGCACGTGAAGAAGGTGTTCCGCGACACCGACCTCGCGGCACCGTTCAGTTCGGGCAGCAACCGCTACGACGCCATGGTCATCCTGCCGTGCAGTGTCAGCACGCTCGCCAAGATCGCCGGCGGGATCGCCGACACGCTCATCACTCGCGCTGCGGCGGTGGCGCTCAAGGAGCGCATGCGGTTGGTGGTGTGCGTGCGTGAGACACCGCTGTCCGGTATCGCGCTCGAGAACATGCTGCGCCTGTCGCGCGAGGGTGCGGTGATCATGCCGGTGTCGCCGCCGTGGTACCGCAATCCGGCGAACCTGGACGAGCTGGTGGGCGGCTTCACCGACAAGGTCCTGCGCCTGCTGGGCGAGTCCGCGGGCGAAGGCTGGCGCGAAGGCGAACTCGAATGAACTTCCGCACGCTCGGCGAGTTCATCGCGTTCTGCGAGTCGAAGGGCGACGTCAAGCGCATCACGCGCGAAGTCGACTGGCGCTACGAGGTCACCGAGATCGCGTGCCGCGAAGCGAAGACGCAAGGGCCGCTGCTGGTGTTCGAGAACGTGCGCGGTGCCCGGTTCCCGCTCGCGGTGAACGTGCTGGCGGCGACCCGTCGCGTGGAGTGGGCCATCGGCCGCACCGCGCGCGCGGTGGGTGCGGAGATCGAAGAGATCTTCCACGCGCTGCCGCCCAAGGCGTTGTCCGACCTGTGGAGCCTCCGGCGCCACGCCGGCCGTGTGCTCGCGTCCCGTCCGACCCGCATGAACGCCGGCCCCGCGCAGGAACTTTCGCTGGGCGCCGACCTGACGGCACTGCCGATCCTGCAACTGTGGCCGCAGGACGGCGGACGGTTCATCACGTTCCCGCTCGTGTTCACCGAGGACCCCGAGACGCACAAGCGCAACCTCGGGCTCTACCGCATCCATGTCCACGACAAGAACACCACCGGCATGCACTGGCAGATCGGCAAGGGCGGCGGCTTCCACTTCCACAAGGCCGAGAAGCGCGGGCAGTCGCTCGAGGTCGCTGTCGCCGTGGGCGCCGACCCCGCCACGTTGCTGTCGGGTGTCGCGCCATTGCCCGAGGGCATCGACGAGCTGGCGTTCGCCGGCTTCCTGCGCGGCAGGTCCACGCGCCTGTCGAAGTCGCGCTCGCTCAACATGCTCGTGCCGGCCGATGCCGAGTTCGTGATCGAAGGCATCGTGCCGCCCGGGGAGCGCCGCACCGAAGGTCCGTTCGGCGACCACTTCGGGCACTACTCACACGCCGCGCCGTTCCCGGTCTTCCATGTGAAGAACGTCACGCACCGCCGCAACCCGATCTTCCAGGCCAGCGTCGTGGGCAAGCCGCCGCAGGAAGACAAGTACATGGGCGAGGCCGTGCAGGACATGTTCACCGGAGTCCTGAAAGTGATCCACCCCGAGATCGTCGACCTGTGGGCGTACTTCGAAGCCGGATTCCACAACCTGCTCGTGGTCGCGGTCGAGAACCGTTACGCCAAGGAAGGCATGAAGACCGCGCTCGGCCTGATGGGCACCGGCCAGTTGTCGCTCACCAAGGCCATCGTGCTGGTGGACGGTGACGTCGACCCGCGGGACCGTCGTGCCGTCTTCGAAGCCATCGCGCGGCACTTCGATCCCGCCGAGGACTTCCTGTTGATTCCCGGCGTGCCGCTCGACACGCTCGACTTCACCAGTGGCCGCATGAACCTCGGCAGCAAGATGGTGCTGGACGCGCAGGCGCACGCGCGCGCGGTCGGTTCATCCGGCGGTTCGGCGACATCCGCGCGCGGGCCTGCGAAGCTGCTCGAAACGGTAACCGACCCGCGCACGTTCGATGCTCGTGTGAAGGCATGGCGCCTGGCGTGGGGTGGCATGCTCGTGGTGCAACTGAGCGGCGACGGCCGTGCCGTGGTCGAGGGGCTCATCCAGCGGCCCGAGTATGCCGACGTCAAGCTGCTGGCGGCGGTGAGTGAAGACGTGCCGCTCGACGACGACGACCTGCTGCTGTGGGGCATCTTCACGCGCTTCGACTGCGCGCGCGACCTGGTGCCGGCGCACGTCGAGACGCGTGGCGCGTGGACCGTGTGCCGAGGTCCCATGGGCATCGACGCCATGATGAAGCCCGGATATCCGGACCCGGTCGAGAACCTGCCCGAGGTCATCGCCGGCGTCGACGCGTGGTGGGGACGCTGAACCTCATCCCGCCGGGACGATCCAGGACCGGCGGGGCGCCGCAAGCTCAGTGCAGCCGCACCAACCGTCTGCCGTACGTGCCCCAGGGCGTCACGAGCCGCACGAAGTAGAGTCCGCCGCCCGCTGGACTGCCGTCGGTCCCACGGCCATTCCAGGTCTGCGAGTGCGTTCCCGCCGGCAGCGATCCCTCCTGCGACCAGACGCGCCGGCCGGAAAGATCATAGACTTCGAGCCGCACCGCACCGGACTGCGGCAGCGAGAAGTCGATGTGCGTCACCCCGCTGCTCGGGTTGGGTGTGGGCTGCCGGAGCGCCAGCGTGAGCGCGCCGGCGCCGCCCACGCCGAGCGTGGTGTTGCCCAGTGTGAACAGGCCCGCGCTGCTGCCCACTCCGGCATTGTTCGCCGGGTCGTACGCTGTCACACGAACCTGCGCGCTGTCGGAGTCGAACGCGGGCGTGGTCCAGGCGTACGCGCCGCCATTGGGGAGCGCGTGTGCGACCGGCACCCAGGGCCCGGACCCGCCGCTGAGCGAGTATTCGACGCTCACGGAATCCACCGCCTGATTGTCCACGGCCGTCCAGGTGATGTTGTGCACGCTGCCTTGTGCCCAGATTTCGCCCCCGGCTGGCGAGGTCACCGCCACCGCGGGTGGCGCGGTGTCGAGGAACGAAGCCGCGATGGTGTGATAGGCGGCAACGGCATTGAACTGGTAGGCGGCGAGCGCGCCCACGGCGGCGCCGTCCACCGTGAGGCTCGAGATCTGGAAGCCGCTTCCGGGCGCGATGACGAAGCTGCTGCTCGCTCCTTCGGACACGGCCACGACGCCGGAAGGGGTGATGCTGCCGCCGGCTGCCGCGCTGGCCGTGATGGTCCATGAATCGATCGTGAACGCCGCGCTGCTCGAATCGGCGCCGACGTTGCCCGAGGGGTCGTGCGCGGTCACTCTGGCGCGCCCTGCGCCGGCCGCAAGGGCGGGCACCTGCCACGCGTGACTGCCCGTGTTGGCGATACCGGTGGCGATCGCGTTCCAGGAGGCGCCGCCGTCATTCGACCACGCGAGGTCCACGCTCGAGACGCTGACGTTGTCGCTGGCGCTCCACAGCAACGCATGAAGTGAACCGACCTTCCAGACCTCGCCGCCATCTGGCGAGGAGAGGCTGGCGACCGGTGGCACCGCGTCAACGCTCGGGCTGCCCGAGTTGGTGAACGTGTCGGCGAAGCCATTGCCGCGAATCGTGTCCACGGCCGCTCCCTCCCAACTCGCGGAGATGATCACCTGGCCGTTCGAGACTTTGTCCCACCCCGGAGCCGGCGCGACGCCGGCACCGGTCTCGGTCCAGTAGGTCTTCGTGCCGACGGTGTGCAGGCGGCCGAGCGCGGTGGGGGTCGGGTGACCGAATGAGTTGCCGTTGCCACACGAGATGACCGCGAGTTTGGGCACCACGGCATTCAGGAAGTTGGTGTTGCTCGAGAAACGCGAACCGTGGTGGTGCACCTTGTAGACTTCGACCGGCCCCACCGCGGCAGCCACCCTGCTCTCGATGTCGGGGCTCGCACTTCCCTCGGCCCCGCCCGTCAGGTCGCCGCCGAACACTTCGTCGAACTCGCCGTAGCTCACCTTGAGCGTGAGACAGAGCGAATTCTCGTCGGTCGGGGTCGGTACGATGCCGGCGCCGGCCAGATCCACACATTTGATGCGGACCGGGTGCGCCGAGAGCGAATCGAGCAGGATCACCTGGTTCTTCACCAACGTGCGGCGCGTATTGCCCAGGGTGCTCACGTAGTCCCGGTAGGCTTGCGTGGTGTACGAGCCGCCGCGATCCCAGCCGTAGCCGATCGAGATGCCCCCCGCGACGATCCCAGGCAGGTTCCCGACGTGGTCGGAGTGGTAATGGCTGGCGAAGTGGTAGTCCACCTGGGTGACACCCAGCGCCCTCAGTTGGTTCACGACGGTAACGCCCATGGCCGGGGTGACGCCCGAAGGCCCTTCGTCAATCAGTACCGTCTGTCCGAGCGGACTTATGATCAGTGCACCGTCACCCTGACCGACGTCGAGGTGGATCACCTGGAGACGACCGGTCGCAGTGACCGCCGCAGCCGGAGCTGAGAACGACAGTACGATCAGGGCCGCGGAACAGCAGGCGCGCAGGTGTCGGGTCGGGGGCATCGCGTCTCACTGGCACCGGAGACGCGTTGGGGGCGTGATCGGGCCGATCGGGTTTGGAGCCGGCCCGCCACCTTCGGGCGGCCGGGGCCATGGCTCCACGGACAGCGTAAGGCTACCAACCGGCACCCACCGGCGTCTACCGCGGGCTAGCTGCACGGGGGGGGCCGATGGTGGATCATCGGGCGCCCGTCACGACGC
>JANMAX010000313.1:0-7766 GCA_031360075.1 bacterium
CAGCGCATGAAGGGTCGTGCCTGCGGCTTTCGGAACCGCGAACGCTTCCGCATGGCGATCTACTTCCACTGCGGCGGGCTGGACCTCTATCCGAGCAGCCTCACGAGCGGCCAATGAAATCACCCACACGAATCACGGAAGCGCCGTTTTTTTGCCCGCCGGCTAGGCCGCCTCCTCGTCGCTCTTGAGGCTGAACTTGGGGCGGGCCTCCGGCCCGGCACCCCCCGCGCCCTCCATCTTGATCTTGAGTCGCAGGTTGTTCGCGCTGTCGGCCTGGCGCAGCGTCTCGTCCAAGGTGATGAGCCCCTGACGGTGCAACTCGTACAGCGCTTGGTCGAACGAGCGCGAGCCGTCCTGCGAGTTGTTCTCGATCGCGGCCTTCAGCGACGCCACTTCGCCCTTGCCGATCAGGTCGGCGACACGCGGCGAATTGAGCATGACCTCGATGGCGGCGACCCGGCCCTTGCCATCGACCTTCGGCACCAGCCGCTGCGACACGATGCCGCGCAGGTTCAGCGCCAGTTGCTGGTAGATCTGCGCGTGCGACTCCTGCGGGAAGAAGTTCATGACGCGCTCGACCGCCTGATTGGCGTTGTTGGCGTGCAGCGTGCCCAGCACCAGGTGGCCGGTCTCGGCGAAGTGCAGCGCGGCCTCGACGGTCTCGAGGTCGCGCATCTCGCCGATCAGGATGACGTCGGGCGCCTGTCGCAATGCGCTCTTCAGGCCCGCGGCGAACGACGCCGTGTCGACGCCGATCTCGCGCTGGGTGACCACGCAGCCCTTGTGCGGATGCACGAATTCGATCGGGTCCTCGATGGTGAGGATGTGGCCGCGCGAGTGAAGATTGCGGTGGTCGATCAACGCCGCGAGCGTGGTGGACTTGCCCGAGCCGGTCGCACCGGTCACCAGGATCAGCCCGCGCTTCTGCATGACGATCTCGCGCAGCGCCTGCGGCAGACCCAACTGGTCGGCATTGGGGAAGTCGATGGGGATGATGCGCGCCACGAGGCCGACCTGACCGCGCTGGCGGAACACGTTCAGCCGGAAGCGGCCGACGCCCGGCACCATGCGCGCCACGTTCAGCTCGCGCGTGCGGTCGAACTCATCCTGCTCGGCGGGCGACAGCACCTCGCGGATGACACGCTCGACATCGGGTGCGTCCAGCACGTGGTGGAACGCCGGCACGGTGGCGCCGTCGATGCGATAGAGCGGCGGCGACTCGGTGGTGAAGTAGAGATCGGAACCCTTGGCTTGCGCCAGACCGGTCAGCAGTTCGTCGAGATGCACGGTGAGGCACTCCGTGGGAACGGGAAGGTCAGCGGGGAGCAGGAGGCTCAGCGGCCGAACAGGCCGGGCTTCTTGGGCACGTCTGGCGGCCCCATCGCGATCGGGGTCGCGGGACGCGGTGCCGCCGCCGGATTGGGAGCAGCCCCCGGCGGGCGCACGGCCGGTGCCGCGGCCGCCGCACCGGATTGCGCGCTCGGCATCTCGAACACTGACGGGTTCGAGGCGTGCACGGCGGCGTCCTGACGGGACAGCCGGCCCTGCATGACGAGTTCGCGCAGATGCTGGTCCAGGCTGATCATGCCGTGGTTGGCGCCGGTCTGGATGACGCTCAGGATCTGCGCGGTCTTGTTCTCGCGAATCAGGTTGCGCAGCGCGGGCACCCCGACCAGCACCTCGAGCGCGGCCACGCGGCCCGTGCCGTCCTTGGCGGGCAGCAGCGTCTGCGCGACGACGCCCTCGAGCGACTCGGACAGCATGGTGCGGATCTGTGCTTGCTGGCCGCTCGGGAAGATGTCGATGATCCGGTCGATCGTCTTGGCCGCCGAGTTGGTATGCAGGGTCGCGAACACCAGGTGGCCGGTCTCGGCCGCCGAGATCGCCAACTGAGTGGTCTCGAGGTCGCGCAGTTCGCCGACCAGGATGACGTCCGGGTCCTCGCGCAGCGAGGCTCGCAGGGCGGCCGCGAACGATTTGGTGTGCGGGCCCACTTCACGCTGGTTCACCAGGCAGCGCTTCGATTCGTGCACGAACTCGATGGGGTCCTCCACCGTGAGGATGTGCCCGCGCAGGTTCTCGTTCACGTAGTTGACCATGGCCGCGAGCGTCGTGGACTTGCCCGATCCCGTGGGCCCGGTCACCACCACGAGGCCGCGCTCCTTCTCGGCCAATTGCTTGAGCACGGGCGGCATCTGCAGTTCTTCCAGCGTGCGGATGCGGGTGGGCACGAGCCGGAACACCGCCGCCTCGCCGCGTGATTGCATCATGACGTTGGCGCGGAAGCGCGACAATCCCGGAATCTCGAACGCGAAGTCGATGTCGCGGAACTCCTCGAAGATCCGCTTCTGCTCGTCCTGCATGATGTCGTAGATGGCGGCGTGCGCATCGTCGCGCGACAGCGGCGCCATCTCCAGACGGACCATTTCGCCGCGAATCCGCAGCATCGGCGGCAGCCCCGCCGAGATGTGCAGGTCCGATGCCCCTTGATCATGCGCGAAGCCGAGCAGTGCGGTCAGGTCGAAGGCCATGACTTCCTCTTAAGACAGGATGCGGGCGGCCTCGGCGGCCGAGATCCGGCCGGCCGCGACGAGCGCGTGGAGATGTTCGCCGAGGTCGCGATGACCGTCGATGGCGGCAAGCAAGCGGAGTTGGGCGACTGAAGCGCCTTCGCGCAAGGCGTTCCGGAATGCGTCGCTCACCAGCAGCACCTCGTAGACCGGACGCGTGCGCGCGGCATCGGGTGCATCCGAGGCGGGGTCGGGCTCGAATCGCGCCATACGCTGCTGCAGGACGAGCCGCAGGCGGTCGGCCAGGATCTGCGCGCCGCCGGGGCGCGACGACAGGAAGTTGATGAGTGCGAAACTGTCGCTCCAGTCGGTGGTCGCGAGCATGAGCCGGCCCGAAGCGTTGCTCGCCAGGACGCCAGCGGCGTCATCGCCGGTGAAAACGTCGTCCAGCGCGACGACGTCGGCGCACTGCGCCACCGCGATGTCGCCCCACGTCTGGCGCGCCTGATCGGGTGGCAGCACCAGCCGGGTGGATGACGGCAAGGGCGTGCCGGTCGCGCGCCCGAACGCCAGCACGCGCCGGCCGTCGCTCGGCACGGCCGCGAGCATGCTGGCCAGCGTGGTCGAGCAGCCGGCGCGCGCCGGGCCCGACAGCAGGATCAAGCCCGCCGGTTGGTCGAGCACTCCGCGCACGAGTGCCTGGTCGACCGGGTCGAGGCCCAGTTGTTCGAGCGGCGGTACGATGCCGGCCGGATCACGAATGCCGAGCGTGATGGCGAGGCCGCTGTCCGCGCCCAGCAGCGAGACGTCGAGCAGTACGTCCCGGTCGCCGAGCGGGCAGAGGGCGCGTCCCTGGACGTGCGTCTGGTCGCCATCGTAGGCCGGACCGCCGAGTGCTTCGAGGCGGGCGAGCAGCAGGTAGGCGATGCTCGCGGGCCCCGATCCGGCGAACACCAGCCGGCCGCCGATGCGATGGCAGACCCGGATCTCGTCACCCTCGGGCAGGTAGTGGATCTCGGTGGCGTGAGCGATGAGCGCGCGCCGCAACTGGCCGGCGAGCAGGTGCGCGCCCGAGCCTTCCCGCAGCAAGGTGGCGCGGTGGGCGAGGTGCGCGTGCTGCTGCGTGTGCGCTGAACCGGACTGGGCCTCGTGTTGCGAGCCCGCAAGCTGTTCGAGCACGCGATAGATCATCGACGGCGCGGCCACATTCGGCAGGACCTTCATGCCGGAGACGTGCTCGAGCTCGGCGATGGCTTCGCGGTCGGTCGGGTCGCCGAAGGCCACCGACAGGAGGTTCTCCGAGCGCACCAGCGGCACCGCGAGCAGCCGGCGCAACAGGCCCTCGGGGAAGCTGCGCACGAGCTCGGGGTCGAGGGCCTGGGGCGTCAGGTCCAGGAACGTGAACCCGAGCTGGCGGGCGAGCGCCCAGCCGATGTCGTTCTCGCTTGCCGCGCCCAGGTCGACCAGTGACTCACCGACGCGAACGCCCGTGTTGCGCTGGTGTTCGAGCGCAGCGTCGATCTGGGCGGCCGTGACGACGCCGGCCTCGAGCAGGATATCGGTGATCGAAGGGATGCCAGGGCGCACGAGTCCCACTCGGGGAACCTCCTGATTCGGACACCGGTGCCTGCAGGTGGGATCTGTGGATGGGCAGCCCCATGCTCATTATCGGTCGAAGCGCGCCCGACTTGAGTGCTACCGGTCTAACGCCGGTAAGGCTCCGTGGCCTGCGCGGCATGCTGGCGCAGTGCCTCGCGGTGGAGCGCGCGCTGCTCACGTGCCCGGCGGTTGCCACTCAGGAACACGATCGCGACCGCGGCGACGATGAGGACGTGCACCAGCCCTTCGTACGTCATGCCCAACAACTCCAGCGCCAACCACATCGTGATCAGACTCAGGCTCACGAACGACATCGCGGACCTCCTCCGTGAGGTGCCCAGCGAGGGGCGCGACTCCTGCCGCCCCCGCGATGGATTGCAGCCGGGCAGGGGTTAAGCATCGCCCGTGCCTTGACATCCGACGGGCGCAAGCCGTTGTGCGAGCTTGCGCGGGTGCTCAGTCGGGCACCCGAGGCAACCGTCCGGTGCGGTCAGGCATGATCCGGACCGGCCAGAAGGAGTTACCCGACCGATAGTCAACCTTACTGCCAGCTTGTCAGCCAGAAGCAGGGGATTCCTGCTCGGATGGCCATGGGCTTCTGGGATAACTGTATGTGTGGCAATAAGATTTCTGCTTTCAATCGAATCCGCCCGTTCCGGCCCCGCTCGTGCAAGTAGAGTAGGGTGTCAGGTTCACTTCCAGTGGTCCCTCAGCGGGACACCCCGCTCCCATTTCGAGGCCAGCTCATGTCGCTCCGCCATCCGCAGCACGCGACCCGCCCGAACGCAGTGCTCCCGCGCCGCATCACCGTCGCCGCCGGCCTGATGCTCATCCTGGTGTCCAGCTCGCTGGCAGGCTCCTCCGCGCTCACGAGCGCCACGGCCGCCTCTGACCCCACGAAGGGCAAGCTGCTGTTCGACAAGACCTGCGTCACCTGTCACGGCGCCAAGGCCGATGGCAACAAGGCTCTCGGTTCGCCCTCGCTCTGGCAGCAGGAGCCGTGGTACCTGGTGGCCCAGCTCCAGAAGTTCAAGAGCGGTGCGCGCGGCAGCCATCCCAAGGACACGGGTGGCGCGCAGATGAAGCCCATGGTCGCCCAGTTGCCCGACGCAGCCGCGATCGCCGACGTCGTCGCCTACATCAAGACGCTCAAGGGCACGGCCGCGGTGGCGACGCTCAAGGGCGATGCCGTCGCGGGCAAGGCGACCTATGCCAGGGTGTGCGCGGCGTGCCACGGCCCGGCCGCCAAGGGCATGCTGGCGCTCAAGGCCCCGGCACTCGCGGGGCAGTCCGACTGGTACATGCTGGGGCAGTTGCAGAAGTTCCGGGCCGGCATCCGTGGCAGCGATCCGCGCGACGTGACCGGCGCCCAGATGAAGGCCATGGCCGGTTCGCTGCCCAACGACCAGACGGTAACCAATGTGGTGACCTATATCGCCTCGATCAAGTGATGTGTGGGAGAGGGTGGCGGAACACGGGGGCACGACGGCCCCTGGCCGCCCTGCTCGCTTGGTTGGGCATGGTGTGCTGCGTGCGCGCCGCACAGGCGCAGTGGCCGAACGGTTCCGTGGTCACGCAGACCGTGCACAATCTTGCCCGTACCGCGCAGGTGGACCCGATGCGGAACTTCATCTCGAATTATCGCGAAGCCTGCGTCTACTGCCACACGCCCCACGCCGGGCGCACCGAGCGCCCGCTGTGGAACCGTGTGCTGCCGAACGGGCCCTACCGCATGTACGACGCCGGAGCGCTCACCATGATCCCCGACGCCCAGCCGACCGGGACGGCGCGCCTGTGCCTGTCGTGCCACGACGGCACTCGGGCGCTCGACGACGTGCTCAACCAGCCACTCACGCACACCGGACCGAGCGCGCCGGGCGAGACCATCAAGCGTTGCGCAACGGATTGCCACACGGGCGGCGACCCGGAGGGCGGGTTCAACTGGGAGAAGGTCTGGTTCCAGACCGACTTCACCAAGCAGCATCCATTCTCGATCCAGTACGACGCCACGCGCAATGCCAGCTTCCAGCCGGCGGCCGCGGTTGAGGCCGCCGGCTTGAAGCTCGAGGACGGCCGTGTGCAGTGCAACACCTGCCACGATCCGCACACGCAGCAGAATCGCAAGTTCCTGCGCATCCCGAACACCGCCGGTTCACTATGCCTGGCGTGTCACCGCACGCCCCCGTCGCGTTCGACCGCGCACTTCTGGTGAGGAAGCCCCGATGACGCCACGCTGGCTGCCGTTCGTGCTGCTGCTGGCCGCTGTTCCGGCGCAGGCCGGGCGCTCCCCGCGCGCGCCCGAGCGCCTGTTGTGGCCGGCCCCGCCCGAGACGGCGCGCATCGAGTACGTGCGCGAAGTGCGCGGGCCGCGCGACATCGGCGCGTCGGAGTCGGGGCTCAAGAAGACCCTCATGGCGCTGGCGGGTGCCAAGCCATCCGAGTCGGTGAATCTGTCGCGCCCGACCGACACGTACGCGGATGCCGACGGCCGCATCTGGGTGAGCGATGCGGCGGCCGGGCGTGTGTATGTGTTCGACACCGCCAAGCACACGGTGACGCCGTGGGTGGGCAAGGGTGCGGCGCGCATCGGACGACCCATGGGCCTGGGTGGTGACGGCGCGGGGCATGTCGTGGTGTGCGACCCGGTCAACCGCCGCGTGCTGGTGTTCACTCTTGACGGCGTGCTGCAGACCACGCTTGGCGGCTCGCAGCTGCTCATCAACCCCGTCGATGCGACGATGGACGCCGCGGGCCGTGTGTACGTGGCGGACAGCTACCTGCACCAGATCGTGGTGTTCGGTCCCGACGGCCAGATCGTGAAGCGCATCGGCAAGACCGTGGCTGACGCCGCAGGCAAGGCGGCCGAGGCGCCACCCGTCGACGACGGCAACGTCTGGAACCAACGCTCGGCGACGTCCAAGGACGCGCGTGAGAACCGCGGGGGCGGCCCGGGCGAGTTCCTGTATCCGCTCTCGGTGGCGTGGAACGAATCACTCGGACTGTTGGCCGTGGTCGATGGCCTGAACGCGCGCGTGCAGTTGTTCGATCGCGAGTTCGGCTACGTGCGCACCATCGGCCGCATGGGCGACACCCCGGGAAGTTTCGCGCGCCCGAAGGGTGCGGCGTGGGACTCCGGCGGGCATTTGTACGTGGTCGACGCCTCGTTCAACAACGTCCAGATCTTCGACGCCGAGGGCCGGCTGCTGCTGGCATTCGGCGCGCAGGGCAAGGGTCCCGGCGAGCTGTGGTTGCCGCTGGGCTTGTGCGTCGATCCGCACGATCGCGTGATCATCGCGGATCGCTACAACAGCCGTCTGCAGTTGTTCCAGTACCTCGGTGCGCGGGGGACGGGCTCGGGCGAGCCCGCAGTCCCCGGCGCCGGCCGCTGAAAGGAAGCCGGACATGCGACGCATGAGGATCGCCGTTTCGCTCAGCGTGGTCGCGCTGGGCATGCTCGCCGCGCGGGCGTTCGCCGCGCCGGGTGCCTACCCCAATGGCACGTCGGTGGTGGAGACGCTGCACAACCTGTCGTTCGCCGCTTCGAGCAACCTCTACGGCGCTGGCGCGCTTCGCGACTACGGCGAAGTCTGCGTGTACTGCCACACGCCGCACGGCGGCCAGACCTCGGCACCGTTGTGGAACCGCAACTTCTCCACG
>JANMAX010000338.1:0-2179 GCA_031360075.1 bacterium
TCGAACCCCGGCAGCACACGCACCCGGCCCTCGAGCCAGCCGGCCCCCTGCAGCCTCGAGCCGGCGCTCGTGAGGGCCTGGGCGAGCACCACGCTGTCGGCGGGCGCGCGCAGGGCGCCGCTGAACAGCGCTTCGCCGTCGCGTGACGCCAGCGGCCACGCCTCCAGCCGCAACCGGGCCGCCGGCAGGGCCGAGGCGGCGTTCACGGCGAGCACGCCGGATGCCAGCACCGCCAGCAGCAGGACGCACGCGCCAGCCGGTACCGCAAGCCCGCGCCCGGGCCGGCGGCCCGTCGCAGCACCCAGCATCATGCTCTCACGCACCGCGGCGCTCACGCGCTCGCGACCGCGGAGCCGGAAGCTCCGTACCATCCTAGAAAAATGCTCTCACTTCAGCCCTCCCCGTCACCACGGTCTTCCTGCCCGGGCGCTCGCGCACGCTGCCGTCCAGGCCGAACGTCGTGGTCTCGTGCAACCGCCAGTCGAAACGCGCGGTGGCATCCCAGCGCGCCGCACCCGCGGCCTCGGCACTCGGCAACAGTCCCACGGCCGCGGGCCCGCTCACGAACGCGCGGCGGAGCGTGACATCGGCGCGGCCACCGCGACCCACACTGAGGCCGGCATCGGGGCCCAGACGAAGCGTGCGTGTCGCCTCGCTCGCACCCTGCGGGCGCGACCATGACACCTCCACGATGTTCGCGAGCCGCAGGTTCGCTCCCGGCTGCCACACCCATTGGGCGGAGCCGCCCCGGTCCACGAGCGTGCGCGCGAAACTCGCGCCCGCGGCGAACGCCTGCACGGCGCGCTGATACTGGATGCGGGCTTCGGCCTCGGCGCTCGTGGTCGCGCCCGGACGCGCGCGCCAGCGCAGCGAGCCGGTGCGCTGGTCGGTCGTCTGCCCGAAGTTCTCGAACGTCCGGTCGGCGTTGACCCGCCGCTCGGCGCGCGCCCGGATGCCCGCCACGCGGGAGCCCGGCGCCAGTTCGGCCTCGAGTCGCTGCAGCACCGCGCCGCGCGCGAGGCCGGCGTCCACGAGCGCCAGCCCGGTCGACAGGAAGATGTCCGCGAGCCGGCCATCACCGCGGCGCCGCGCCTCGTCCTCGAGCGTGAACTCGACGCGTGAGCCACGCCAGGTCTCGGAGCTTCCGAACCGCCACGCCGCGTGCGCGCTGGTCGCGGTGCGTGCGAAGCGTTCGAGCTCGGGGCTCACCACGAGCACCAGATCGTAGTCCCCGGCGCCGACGAAGTTCCCAGTGGCATCGTAGCTGCCGAGCCCGCTGCCGACGAAGCGCAGCGTGCGCACGCGGCGGTTCTCGGCCTCACCCGTGCGCTGGACCTGAAGTGCGCCCGACAGCCCCGCCGGCTGCCAGTCGGCACGCAGCAGCGTGCTCGCGAGGTCCTGGCGCACGAGCGCGCCCGTGGTCTCGTCGCGCGTGTCGCGACGCTGTGCGGACACGACCGCGCCGAACGGCTTGCCGGTGGGGGTCTCCAGTTCGCCGCGCAGGGTGCGCGCGCGCGTCCGCGTCGCGACACGGCCGGCATCGCGCGCCTCACGCCGCCACCCGGTTCCCAGCAGCAGGCGCCAAGGAATGCGGCCGCCGGTCGTCAGGTCGGCGTCCATGCCCTGCACGCGGTCCTGCGTGGCCGAGCTGTCGCCGGGGGTGTCGCGACGATCGCGCTCGGCGCGCACGCCGGGCACCAGCCAGGCACCGCGCCACCGCAACTCGCCGTTCGCGCGCCGGCGCCCGCCGTCGGCGAAGACGCGTGACGCCGTGGTGCCGTCGGCGGCGAGCAGTGCCGCCTGGGCGCTCCATGGTCCGCTCAGCCAGCGCGCATCACCGTGACGGCGCACACCGGTGAAGCCATCCGGGGTCGACAGGCGCGCGAAGTCGGCGCGCAGTTCGCGGCCTTCGGCCGGCCGCCACCAAGCGTTCGTCTCGGCGCGGCGCTGGTGTTCGAGATCGGCGCCGGGCGCCAGCCCCCAGTCCTCCTCGGCGAACGCCCGCTCGAGCCGCGAGAACGGCGTGAACCGCCGGTCGACCGCGCGATACGCCGCCGCGACGCCGGAGCGCCCCGCCAGGAACGGCAACTTCCCCTCGCTCGACAGCTGCACGCGTGCGGCCCCGCCGGCGTCGTCCGCCTGATCGCGCGCCGAGAGCGTGTTGCGATCGAAGCGCGAC
>JANMAX010000354.1:0-7692 GCA_031360075.1 bacterium
GGGCTGGTCGGCCCTGACCGCACGGAGGCCGCTCAAGCCCCTCTCGAGGGAGGAAGGCATGTCTATCCACTCGTTGAATCGGGTCGTGTTGCTCGCCGCGGTCGCATTCTCGCTCATCCCCGCATCCCCCGCACTCGCACAAGACGGCACATGGACGTCCTTGGGGCCTGGCGGCACCCCGGGACTGCTCCGCGGGCACGCAAACGTCTTCGACCGTGCCCAGCAGCGCTACGTGATCTTCGCGGGGGGCTCGGGCACTGTGCCGAGGCCCTGGGACCTCATGAACGACGTCTGGATTCTCGACGTCTCCGGCACGCCGGCGTGGAGCCTCGTGCCACAGGGGAGCGTCATGCCTGGCGGGCGGCTCGACGCTCAGTACGGCTACGACGCGGCACGGAATCGTCTGCTGATTTTCGGCGGCTATGGTCGTCACTACCCCACGACGCCATTCGAATACCTGAACGACGTCTGGGAGCTGTCGCTCGACGGTACGCCGCATTGGACCGAGCTCTTCCCTGCCGGACAGGCACCTGCCGGACGCCTCGCGGGCGCGGCGGTCTTCGACCCGATGCGGCAACGCTTCATCGGCTTTGGCGGGACGCAGGGCCTGCCGGTGGACATCTGGTCGCTCAACCTGCGCGGCAACGTCAACTGGCAGCTCGTGCCCACCACGGGCGTCCGACCGAACGGCGGCTATGGCATGACGTCCGTCTACGATGCGTCGCAGGACCGCATGCTCATCTTCGGCGGGTCGACGAGCGACGGCTACTACGGTACGACGAATGACGTCTGGGAGCTGAAGCTGCGCCGCACGCCGACGTGGGCGCTCATCAACACGACGGGCGTGCGCCCCGCCCCGAGACGGTCCGGCGCCGCGATCTTCGATCCGCTTCGGAACCGCATGGTGATCTACGGTGGGGCTGACGCGGTGCCGGGCTCGGATCTGTTCCTCGGCGACACGTGGGCGCTCGACTTCGACAGCGACCCGCCCGTCTGGACCGAACTCCACCCGGGCGGAACGATGCCGTCCGTTCGCGACAACATGCCGGCGGCATACGATCCGCTCAACGATCGCATGATCGTCTACGGCGGGTATAGCGGGACCTCGTTTCTCTCCGACACGCAGTTCCTGAGCTGGGGCGGCACGAGCTCGGAGGCGCTGCTGACGGGATTGGGAACCGCGACGCCGACCTCCGCGCACCTCGAGTGGGACGTGAACGCCGCGACGGGCAGCCATGCGGCCGTCTACCGCAAGCCGTCTGGAGGGGAATGGGCGGCGCTCGCGGAAGCGGAGGTTGATGGGGCCGGGAACGTGATGTTCGACGACGCCACGGTGACCGAAGGGCAGGACTACGACTACATGATGGTCGTGGGCTCGCAGCGCGGCGAGACGTTTGGTGGCACCACGTCGATCCAGGTGCCCCTCACGCTCGACGTGGAGAAGTCCGCCTCGGACTTCGCGCTGCACCGGGTCGTGCCGAATCCGGCGGCGCACCAAATGGAGGTCTCGTTGTCGCTGCCGACATCCGACCCCGCGACGTTGGACCTGATCGACGCGACGGGGCGGCGCTGGGCGGGACGCGAGATCGGTGGGCTCGGGGCTGGCATGCACCGCGTGGAGCTAGCGCCGGGACAGGTTCCCGCGGGACTCTACTTCCTGCGCCTCAAGCAGCGCGGTCGCGTGGTCATGACCCGCGTGGTGATGCTGGGCGTCCGGTAGCGCCCTCCAGGGTCGATCGCGAACGCGAGCCTGTCCTCACCGACCGGCTCGCGTTTTTCATTTGGTCGATGCCGTTGGGCGGCGATGCAGCCCCGCGGTTGGCGAAGGATGGTGGCCCGGCTGGAGCACCGCGCAGTGGCGGGAGTACCGATCAGCGGCAGCAGCACGACCGCGGCGGAGAAAGTCAGCAGGTTGGCGGCATGGAACACCAGTGGCGATTCGCCGCTCAGGTTCGCGAGCAGCCAGAACCACACCTGGCGGCCGAGCGGCCGGAAGAAGTTGCCGAGCGGATCCGGCGATGCCAGCACCTGTGCGAACGACCGGAAGCGCACCTGGTCCAGGAACAGCCAGTCGTCCGCGAAAAACGACGCACGCAACGAGCGCATGTGGACGAGCAGCGCCGCACCCGCCGCCGCGCACAGGCCGAGCGCGAAGCCGTGCTTCTTCATGCGGCGGGCGGCCTTGCCGGCCGCCGTCGGGCCGCTGTGCGGATCGGCATGTGGCTAGTATCGCCGCCGCGTCGTGCGCCGCCGCGGCGGCGGACCCAGCAGCGCACCCATGACGCCGCGCGATACCTGGGTGGTGACACGGCCCGCGATCATGCGACCGAGCGGTGAGTTGAGCATCGCCCCGAGCGCGGCGAGCGCGCCACCCAAGGCCACTGCGGGCGTCGGCATGCTCGTGGTGCCGCCCTGCCCTCCCGCAGCCGGAGGCTGCGAACCCCCCGGCGTCTCCGATGTCTCCGCTGCCGCCATGCGGGCCAGCAGCATTTCGCGCGCGCTCTCGGGATCGACCGCGGTGGCGTACTCCTTGACCTGTGCCGAGCGCGACAGTGCCTGGGCCTGTTCATCCGGTGTGAGCAGCCCCATGCGTGTCGCCGGCGGGATCATGCGCACCGCGAACGGCATGGTCGGGGTGCCGTTGGGTGCCAGCACCGTGACCAGCGCCTCGCCGATGCCGAGCGAGGTGAGCGTGGACTCGATCTCGTAGTGCGGCGTCCTGGGGAACGTGCGTGCCGCGGCGCGCAGCGCCTTCTCGTCGTCGGGCGTGAACGCGCGCAGCGCGTGCTGCACGCGATGCCCCAACTGGCCCAGCACGTCGGCCGGGATGTCCTTGGGAGACTGGGTGACGAAGTAGACCCCGACACCTTTGGAACGGATCAGGCGCACGACCTGCTCGACCTGGTCGGTGAACGCCTTGCTGGCGCCGTCGAACAGCAGGTGCGCCTCGTCGAAGAAGAACACCAGCTTGGGCTTGTCCATATCCCCGACTTCGGGCAGCTCGTGATAGAGCCGCGCCAGCATCCACATCATGAACGTCGAGAACAGCGCCGGTTTGTCCTGCACGTCCTGCAACTCGAGCACACTCACGAGCCCCGAGCCATCGCGCTCCACCTGTAACAGGTCCGCCAGCTCGAACTCGGGCTCACCCAGGAACGCCCCGGCGCCCTGCTGTTCGAGCTCGACCATCTCGCGCAGCAGCACTCCGACCGTGGCCTTCGACATGCCGCCGTACTGCTGCAACTCGTTCTCGCCGGCGTCGCTCGTGAGGTAGTGCAGGACGGCACGCAGGTCGGCGAAGTCGATGAGCGGCAGCTTCTGGTCATCGCAGAACTTGAACACCAGCGTGAGCACGCTGGTCTGCGTGTCGTTCAGGCCGAGTACCTTGGCGAGCAGCAGCGGCCCGAAGCTCGAGACCGTGGCGCGCAGCTGAGCGCCACGCTGGCTCGTGAGGCTCAGGAACTCGACCGGACGCGGCGCGCCCTTCCAGGTCCAACCCGTGTCCCTGGCGCGCTGTGCCACTCGGTCGCTGGTCTCACCGGCGGCTGCGAGCCCCGACAGGTCGCCCTTCAGGTCGGCGACGAACACCGGCACGCCCGCGGCCGAGAACTGCTCGGCCAGCAACTGCAGCGTTTTGGTCTTGCCCGTGCCGGTCGCACCCGCGATCAAGCCATGGCGGTTGGCCATGGCGAGCGGCAGGGTCACCAACGGTTCCGGCGCGCATTCGCCCGCGTGGACGACGGCACCCAACGTGATGGCGGCCCGCTGGGCCGGATAAGTGGCGCGAGCGTCTGCGAGCACCTTCTCGTCCATGGTCTCCTCCGGGTCTGGCCCGCAACTCTAGTGGGGCGAGCGGCCCGCTGCCAACCCGCTCCACTCCCTGACCGATGACTGACGCAGTGCTGACGTTCGGAGCGGTCAGCGGGCATACTCTCCGGCCATGGCCCCAGAACGCCGCGCCGTGTTCCACGATCCCAGTGGCCGCCGCATGCGCTGGACGCTGCGCATCGCGGTTGCGCTCGGAGCGCTGTTCCTGGCACTCGCGGCTGTGTTCCTGGTGAGCCTGGTGGCCGTGCCCGTGCTGCCGCGCACGATCGGCCTTTCGGAACCCGTCCGGCGTGCACTCCGGCCCCACCTTCCCAAGCCGCCTGCCGCGCACGCAGCCCGCCTGCTGGGCTATCTGGTGCAGCGCGAACGCCACCGCCTGTTCCAACAGTTGGCGCGCGACGCCCGCGTGGCACACGTGAACGCGGCCACGACCGGAGTGCCGGCGGCTCCCGGCACTCCGATCGTGGCCGCGTTCTACGCCACTTGGCAGGAGACCGGACTGCACTCGCTGCGCGCCCACGCCGGCCACCTCACGCACCTGTTCCCGCTCTGGCTCCGGCTCACGCCCGACGGCGCGCACCTCGATGCCCGCGACTGGAACCCGGCCAACTCGCCGCACAACCTGGACGTGTTGCGCATCGCGCGCCAGCACCATGTGCGCATCATGCCCGTGCTCTCGAATGCGCACGACGGGGCGTTCGACCCGGCACTTGCCCACCGCCTGCTGATCGACGCCGGCCGCCAGGATGCGCTCGCGCAGGAGCTCACTGGCTGGCTCCTGACGCACGGCTTCGCGGGCGTCAACATCGACTTCGAGAACCTGGCGGCCGCCGACCTGCCGCGCGTGCCCCAATTCCTCGCCCGCCTGCACCGCGTGCTGTCCCGTTCCGGGCTCCAGGTCAGCTTCGACCTAGAGGCCGAGGGCAACGTCCCGGACGCCGCGGCCGTGGCGCGCGCCTGCGACTTCGTCGTGCTGATGGCATACGACCAACATTACATGGCCGGCGACGCCGGGCCCCTGTGCAGCATCGAGTGGTTCCGAGACCTGCTCGAACGCACCGTGCGTGCCATCCCGCCGGACAAGCTGGTGATCGGGGTCGGGAACTACGCCTACGACTGGACCTCCGGGCGCGCGCCGGCCGAAGCGCTGTCGTACCAGGAAGCGCTCTACCTGGCCGCGGACAACCACCCCGAGCGCCCGCCGGGAGAGGTCGTCGACTTCGACGACCGGGCACTGAACGCCACGTTCGAGTACGACGACGAAGCCGGCCGCACGCACGAAGTCTGGATGCTCGACGCCGTCAGCGCCGCCAACCAGCGCACGCTCGCGCAGGCCCGTGGCGTGCACAGTTCCGCGTTGTGGGTGCTGGGCGAGGAGGACCCGTCGGTGTGGTCGCTGCTCGATCGCGCGAAGGCAGCGGCTCGCCCGGACTCCGCCGCGCTCGCGCGCACGGCATTCCCCTACGATGTTGAGTTCCAGGGCGATGGCGAACTGCTCACTGTCGCGGCGTTGCCCCAGCCCGGCGAACGCTCGCTCGAACAGGACGGCGCGAGCGGACTGTTCACCGACGAGACCTACCGGCGCTACCCGACGTCCTACCTGATCCAGCGTCACGGCTTCCGCGACTCGTGCGTGGCGCTGACGTTCGACGACGGCCCGAGCGCCGAATGGACGCCGCACGTGCTGGACGCGCTGCGCGACCTGCACGTACCCGCGACATTCTTCGTGGTCGGCGAGAATGCCGAACGCCACCCGGAACTCATCACGCGCGAGTGGCGGGACGGCCATGAGATCGGCAACCACACCTACACGCACCCCAACCTCTCGGCGCTGTCCCGTGCCGCGGTGCGACTCGAACTGAACGCCACGCAGCGCGTGCTGCAGAGCACGCTCGGGCGTTCGACGTTGTTGTTCCGTCCGCCCTACAGCGCCGATGCCGAGCCCACCAGCGCTGAAGAAGTGACCCCGATCCTCGATGCGGCGGCACTGGGTTACGTGACCGTGGGTGAATACCTGGACCCTCAGGACTGGCGCCGGCACGAACCTGACGGCCGCGTACGCACGGGCGCCGACATCGCGCGCGCCGTGGTCGAACGCGTCGCGGCCGGCCATGGCAACACGCTCCTGCTGCACGACGGTGGCGGGGATCGCGGCGCGACGGTCGAAGCACTCCGCAGGTTCGTGCCCGAACTCGAGGCGCGCGGCTACCGGTTCGTGACCGTGTCGGAACTGGCCGGCGGGCCGCGCGATAGCGTCATGCCGCTGGTCTCGCCCGCAGACCGCGCGCTGCTCGGCGGGGACCGCGTCGCCTTCAACCTGCTGTGGATGATGCAGACCACGCTGCATGCCGCGTTCCTGGCCGGCATCGTGCTCGGTGCAGCGCGCGTGCTGTTCGTGACCACGCTGGCGCTCGTGGGCTGGCGCCGCGAACGCCGGGCGCGCCGGCGCGCGGCGGGAACGCAGGCGGGCGCCGCGACCACGGTGTCCGTCATCCTCGCGGCCTATAACGAAGCGCCGGTGATCGCGCGCACGGTGCGTGCCGTGCTCGACAGCAAGGTCGCACCGCTCGAAGTCATCGTCATCGACGACGGTTCGAGCGACGACACGGCCGGCACGGTGACCCAGGCGTTCGCCGGTGAACCGCGCGTACGCGTGCTGCGGCAGGCCAATGCCGGCAAGGCCAGCGCATTGAATCGCGGCATCGCCGTGGCGACCGGCGAACTGCTGGTGTGCCTGGACGCCGACACGTTGTTCACGCCCGAGACGCTCGGCCGCCTGGTCGCGCACTTCGACGACGCACGCGTCGGCGCAGTCGCCGGCAACGTCAAGGTCGGCAACCGCATCAACGTCTGGACGCGCTGGCAGGCGCTGGAATACATCACCAGCCAGAATCTCGACCGGCGCGCCTACGCGCTGCTCGATGCCATCACCGTGGTGCCGGGCGCGGTCGGCGCGTGGCGGAAGAGCGCTGTGGAGGCGGTCGGCGGCTTCGTCTCCGACACGCTCGCCGAGGACATGGATCTCACCTGGCGGCTGCGGCGTGCCGGCTGGCGGATCGAGAACGACACCACGGCGCTGGGCTTCACCGAAGCGCCCGACTCGCTGCCGACGCTCTATCGCCAGCGCTTCCGCTGGAGCTTCGGCACGTTGCAATGCCTGTGGAAGCACCGCGGTGCGCTCGGGCGCGTCGGCTGGTTCGGACGGCTGGCCCTGCCGACGCTGTGGGTCTTCCAGATCGGCTTCCCGATCCTGTCCCCGATCATCGATCTTCAGGTCCTGGTCACGCTGGTGATGTTCGTGCAGAACTGGCTGACGCGCGCGCTCCTGACGCAGGACTGGCAGCCGCTGCCCAACGCCGTCGAATCGCTGAGCACGGTCGGCTTCCTGTACCTGTTCTTCTTCTTGCTCGAGCTGCTCGGCGCCGGCATCGCGATCGGCATCGAGCGCGAGAGGAAGCGGCTCCTGTGGTGGCTGTTCTGGCAGCGCTTCGTTTACCGCCAGGTCATGTATGCCGTCGTGTGGCGCGCCGTGCGCACCGCGATCACCGGTCGGTTGGCCGGCTGGGGCAAACTCGAGCGCAAGAACACCGCGGTGCTGGACGAGGTTCCCGAGGGGTGAGCGCCGAACTGGGATCACGCGCGGCCGAGCGGGGCGCCGCGCCACCAGCCGGCGCACGTGCGTTGACGTCGGGATTCCAGCTCGGTTAGCTTCGCTCACCCTCCTCGTGCCGGAGTGGCGGAACTGGCAGACGCGTCGGACTCAAAATCCGAAGTTGCGCAAGCAACGTGGGGGTTCGACCCCCCCCTCCGGCACCATCACTCGGGACCATGATCTCCCCCGGAAGCACCGGGCCGCGCCATCGG
>JANMAX010000361.1:0-7404 GCA_031360075.1 bacterium
CGCGGACGCGGAACACGTTGGCGCCGTCGATCTCGAGCAGCGTGCCGATGCGGGCGAGCGTGCGGGCGAGTTCGGTATTCGTCATGGCCGGACGTCCTCTGGCCGGCGCCGGCCCGCCGTGGGGATGTGTTGCACGGCTCGACCGATGCGGATCATGGGTGCGGACTTGCGAGCCTCGGGCGGTCCGCGAGGCCGCCGGGCGGCCCCGCGGCAGCCATCAGCCCTTGTGGCCGATGCGCTTCAGGAACCTGGCTTCGTCGATGACCGTGATGCCGAGCCTGCGGGCGTCGTCCAGTTTGGAACCCGCCCCGGGACCGGCCACGACGAGCGTGACCTTCTTCGACAGCGTGCCCGACACCCGCGCGCCATGGCGTTCCGCCAGACGCAGAGCGTCGGGGCGCGGCATGGTCTCGAGTCCGCCGGTGAACACCACGATCTCGCCGTCGAGCGCGCGCGGGCCCTCGGGGCGCGCCTCGACCACCGGCTTGACCCCGGCCTTCAGGAGCTGGTCGAGCACCTTCTTGTTGCGCGTATGGGCGAAGAAGCGATGCACGCTGGTCGCCACTTCGGGACCGATGCCATGGATGTGCTGGATGTCGTCCTCGGACGCCTCGCGCAGTCTGGGCAGCGAGCCGAAATGGTCCGCCAGCAGCCGTGCCACGGTATCGCCCACGTGCTCGATGCCGAGCGCGAACAGGAAGCGGTCGAGCCGCGGCTTCTTGCTGTTCTCGATAGCCGCGAGCAGGTTGTCGATGCTCTTCTCGGCGAAGCCGTCGAGCCCCAGCAGATGCATGGGCGTGAGTTCGTAGAGGTCCGCGAGGTCCTTGATGAGGCCCTTGTCGAGCAGTTGCTTGACCGTCTTCTCGCCGAGGCCCGCGATGTCCATGGCGCCGCGCATGGTGAAGTGCGTGACATGACGCTCCAGCTGCGCGGGACAGGCCAGGCCGTTCGTGCACAGGTGGGCGGCTCCCTCGCGCACGACCTCGGAGCCGCACACCGGGCACTTGGCCGGCAGCTCGAAGCGCCTGGCGCCCTTGGGGCGCGCGTCGAGCAGCACCTCGACGACTTCGGGGATGACGTCGCCGGCGCGGCGCACGCGCACGGTGTCCCCGATGCGCACGTCCTTGCGGTCGAGCTCGTCCTGGTTATGTAGCGTGGCGCGGCTCACGGTGACGCCCGAGACGTCGACCGGCTTCAACTGCGCGACCGGCGTGAGCTTGCCGGTGCGGCCTACCTGCACGACGATGTCGAGCACCTGCGTGACTTCCTCGCGCGGCGGGAATTTGTACGCCATCGCCCAGCGCGGGGAGCGCGACCTCATGCCCAGCCGGGTCTGCGCCGCACGGTCATCGACCTTGATGACGACGCCATCGACTTCGTAGGGGAGCTGGTCCCGCTTGTCCCGCAGCCGCGCATGGAACGCCAGCGCGTCGGCGAGGCCGTGGCAGCGCTTCACGTCGGACTCGACGTGGAAACCCCAGGCACGCAGGCACTCGAGCATGGCGTGCTGCGTGGGGAAGGGGTGCGGGCCGCGCGCCGGCGCGTCGTAACTCATGATGTCGTAAGCGAAGAAGTCGAGCTTGCGGCTGCCCGTGATGGCGACATCCAGCTGCCGCACCGTGCCCGCCGCGGCGTTGCGCGCGTTCGCAAACGGTTCTTCGTCGGCCTCGATGAGCCGCCTGTTGAGTTCGGCGAACGCCGCGAGCGGGATCAGCACCTCGCCGCGGATCGCCACCGTGCCGCGCGCCGGCGGACCTTCGTCGCGCAGCTTCAGAGGGATCGCGCGGATGGTGCGCAGGTTCTCGGTGACGTCCTCGCCGACCTCGCCGTCGCCGCGCGTCGAGCCGCGCGCCAGCACGCCGTCCTCGTAGACCAGTTCGACCGACAGCCCGTCGAACTTGGGCTCCGCCATGTACGTGACGTCCTCGGCGAACAACCCTTCGTCGAGCCCGAGGCCCTTCTTCACACGCTCGTCGAACTCGCGGGCCTCACTCTCCTGCATGAGCGAGTCGAGCGACAACAGCGGCTTCACGTGCTTGACCTTCCTGAAGCCCGCGCGTACCCCGCCCGCGACGCGCTGCGTGGGCGAGTCGGGTGTGCGCAGGTCGGGGTACTCGTCCTCGAGCGCCTTCAGTTCGCGCATCCGCGTGTCGTACGCGGCGTCCGAGATGCTCGGCTGGTCGAGCACGTAGTAGCGGTGGTCGTGCTCGCGGATCTCGGCCGCGAGTTCGGCGATGCGTGCTCTCGCTGCAGTCTTGCTCATGGGTTCCCCCCGGTGCGCGCGATCACGCGCGCGAAGTGCTCGGGGGTCAGTGGCATGACGGACAAACGTGAATTGCGCACAAGTTCCGTGCTCTTGAGCACGGGGTCGGTGCGGAACTCGGACAGCGGCAGCGGGCGCGCGAACACGCGCACGGGCTTCAAGTCGACCACGACGCGCTTGGGTTCAGCGAGCTTGGGATCGGGGTAGGGGCCCTTCGTGACCTGGGCCAGCCCGATCACGGCCTTGTCGGCCCCCGTATGGTACACGACCACCGTGTCGCCCTTCGCGACGGCCCGCAGATGGATCAGGGCGGTGGCGTTGGACACGCCCTCCCAGACCGCGTGCTTGTCGCGCACAAGGTCGGCGTAGCAGTATTCGGAGGGTTCGGTCTTGAAGAGCCAGTAGGCCATGGGCCAGCGAAATTAGCCCCCTTGGGGCGCCTCCACAAGGAGCACTCCTGAGCCTCTCGATGCTGCATCTGGCGGCCATCGCCGCACTGCTGCCCGTGCTGGTGGTGTACGCCGACACGCCATTCCGGACGTTCGGCCAGAAGTTCGTCGTGCACCGCTGGGCCGAGCGCTTGGTGTTGCTGTCGATGGAGCTGAACCTGCTGCTGCTGTGGGCGCTGGCCAAACTGTTCCTGGGCCGCGACGCCGACTTGGGCCCCGGCGACTGGGACACCGGGCTCGCGCTGGCCGGAGTGTCACTGGCGTGGGCAGGTGCCGCGCTGGCGGTGTGGGCCAAGCTCACGCTCGGGCGCTGGTTCTCGGCCAGCTTCGGCGTCAAGCCGGACCATGAGCTGATCACTACCGGTCCCTACGCGATCGTGCGCCACCCGATGTACTCCGCGCTGCTGACCATGGGAGTCGGCTTCGCGCTCGCCGCGAACAGCGCCGTGACGCTGGGCGTGGCGGTGCTGTTCGCGGTGCCGTTCACGCTGCACACGTATATCGAGGAGCAGCTATTCGTGAAGCACTTCGGCGACGAGTGGCGGGAGTACGCGGCACGCGTGCCAAGGCTGGTGCCGGGATGGGGTGCTCAGCGGAAGTAGCGCGTCCCTACGGCCACACCATCGCCGCCACGGTGACCACGCTGCCGTCCGGTTCGGCGCTCTCGGCGTAGAACAGCGGCCGGCCCTCGCCGGGTTCGGCACAGCGCAGCATGCAGTACGTGGGCGCGAAGCCGCAGATGCGCGTGCCGTCGTCGCCCGCGGCGATGGCCTCGAACCAGGCGTCGGCGCTGCCGGTCGCGGCGGCACTGATGGCCGACTCGTCGGTCCTCCGCAGCTTCTCGCCCGCTTCGCTGTCGAGTGGCTGGTCGCCGAAACGCGGGCCCATGTGCGAGAAATCGACGCCCGCCACATACAGCGTGGGCCCGGGGTACTTCTGCTCGGCCTCGCGCACGGCGGCGATGAGCTGTTCGATCACCGGCTCCTCGCGCGGGCCGCGACGGTCGTCCAACAGGCGGTGGAAGCCGCCGCACAGGATGGGCACGATCGTGAACCGGCGGTACTTGAGCCGGCGCTGCAGATAGATGAGCTGGAACTCGATGGAGTGCTCGTCGCGGTGCACCAGTTCGGCGTGGTAGGCGGCGTCACCCAGCTTCCCGGCCACGAAGTCCACGAACTCGGTATCGCACGGGACTTCGCCGAACGGCGTCACGAACGCCTTGCGAGACAGCGCCATGTAGTCGTCCGTGAGGCTGTGCCCCGTGCCGAACACGACGATGCGCAGCGGCAGCGGCACGTCCGGACCCAGTTCGGTGTAGGCGCGCGCCAGCACGTGCCCCTCGCGGCGCGGGTCCAGGTGCGGCGCCAGGATGGCGCGCGGCAGCGCGCCGGCGGCCGGCATCGGCTCACCCGCGTCGGCCATGCGCTTCGCCACGAACGTGTACTGCTCGTCGAGGTACTTCTCGAGTGCCTCGTGCTCGTCGGGGTAGCACACGCCGGCCAGCATGGCCGGACGCAGCGGTTCGGCGTGCCACTCGGCGTTCAGCTTGGCGAGCGCGGCCTCGAAACGCGGCGACTGCAGCAGCAGCATTTCGTCGAGCTTCGCGATGAACTCGCGCACCATGCTGCCGACACGCAGGTCCTTGCTCTCGCGCATCACGAACGCCTGGATATCGGACAGCGAGATGGTGCCGTCGAGCATCTCGAGGATGGCGATGCTCTCGAAGCCGAGCACGGGCCGGCCGGGTGTGACGCCCAGCGGGTCGGTGAGCACCAACAACTGTCGTTCGCCGTCCTTCACCGCCTCGATCTGCACCGGGCGCATGCGTGGGTACTCGGGCAGGTCGTCGTGCGGCTCGAGCGCGCTGCCGGGCGGCAGGATGATGCGCGGCTTCTCGCTGGCGGACGGCTCGGGATCGGCGCCCGGGATGATCAACTTGGGCCTGTTCGGCGGCGGCTCGTTCGGGTCGAACACCATGCGGGGATCCTCGAGAGGTGCGGCGGCCGGGGACCCGCAGCGTGTTCCCGGAGTGCGTGGGAGTGGAAAGCTCGGCTGCAGGATAGTCGCGGGCACCCACACCGCTCAAACGCGTTCCATGGCGCGAACGGAGTCCGCCGCCGGCGCGCGATGGCGTGACCTCGGGCGCTGCCCGTGGCGCACGCCGGCCCGCGAGGGCCCGGTGTGACGCAGGCCCGGCGTGCAATCTTCGCGGGTTTGCCTCAAGATGCGCCGCGATGATGACCTCTGCGATGGGCAAGCTGCTCGAGTCGTACCTCAAGGAACTCGAGGGCGAGAAGGGTTTCTGGCGCGGTAACCGCGATGAAGTGCCGGTGTTCGTGTTCTCGGATGACGAGCACGACCGCATGCGCATCATGGCGCCGATCGGCGTGGTCGAGGAGCTCGACGCCGACCTGCTGCATGTGCTGCTGCAGGCCAACTACGATCGCGCGCTCGATGCGCGCTACGCCATGCGCAACAAGGAGATCTGGGCGGTGGTCGTGCACCCGCTTGCGACGCTGGCGACCGACGACCTGCCGAACCTGTTCGACCAAGTGGTGATGCTGGTGAAGAACACCGGCACGACGTTCGCCTCGACCGAACTGGTGTTCCGCTCGTTCCCCGACGACATCGTCCTCGAAGCTGACGAGGATGACGACGATGACGACGAGGATGACAAGGACCGTGATGCGCTCGATGACGCCGACGACCGCGACGATGACGACGATGCGGACGGCGACGGCGACGACCGCGAGAACGACGCCCGCGGCCGATGAATCCAGCCACCGGGAGCGTTCCGTCGGTCTCGATCGACCTGCGGGTGGACCGCAACACCGTGCTGCCGGGCCGGGTCTGGTGCGCGGAACGCCCGCGCGCGCTGCTCGCCATCGTGCACGGGCTGGGCGAGCACAGCGGCCGTTACGCCGCGTTCGCCTCGGAGATGGTGCGGGCGCGCTTCACGTGCATCGCACTCGACCTGCCGGGGCATGGTGAGACGAGCGGCCCGCGTGGCGACATCCCGTCATGGACGCAACTGCGCGACCAGATCGTGCCCGCCATGTTCACGGCCTCTCGCGGGCTGCCGGACCAGCCGCGCGAGCTGCCGACGATCCTGCTCGGGCACAGCATGGGCGGCGTCATCGCGCTCGACCATGCGCTCGCGCACCCCCGCCAGTTGAGCGCGCTCGTGCTGTCGGCGCCGGCGCTGCGCACGCCCATGCCGCCGTGGTGGAAGCTGGCGCTCGCCAACGTCGCGCGCATCGCGAGCCCGGCCACCGGATTCCCGAACGGTCTCGATCCTGACGGCCTGGCGCGCGATGCCCTGGTCGTGCGCGCCTATCGCAACGACCCGCTCGTGCACGACAAGATCAGCCCGCGCACGTACTTCGCGTTCAACGAGGCGGCCCAGCGTTGCCGGCGCGACCTCCGCACGCTGCAGGTCCCGACGCTCATGCTGCAGGGCATGGCCGATCGTGTCGTCGATCCCAAGGGCGCGCTCGAGGCGGCCGGCAGCGCGCCGCATGGCATGCTGCGCTTCGTGACCCTGACCGCGGCGTACCACGAGGTGTTAAACGATACGGGGCGTGAGGCCGTGATCCGTGACCTGGCGGCGTGGCTCGACGCCGCGCTGGTGGTGTGAGGTTCCCGCGATGAACGCCGAGTGGCGGGCGACGGTGACCTCGGTCCGCGCCGGGCGCATCGCGCGCCACGACCGCCCGGATTGGGACGAGGTCCGCCCGGAGTGGAACACCGCCTTCTGGAAGGACGAGGTCGCCGGCGCGGTTCACGTCGGCACGCTCGGAGTGGAGGGCGACCAGCAGGCCGACAAGCAGCACCACGGCGGCCCCGAGATGGCGGTCCTGATGTACGCCGAGTCGCACTATGATTACTGGCGCACGCTCGCTGGACTCGCCGCGATGGGCCCGGGCGGATTCGGCGAGAACCTCGTGCTGCGCGGCACCGACGAGACCCAGGTCTGCGTCGGCGACGTCCTGGATATCGGCAGCGCGCGGCTCCAGGTGGCCTCGCCGCGCGGACCGTGCATGGACATCTCGCGCCGCTGGAACACCGCGGGCCTATTGCAGCAGGTCGTGGACCTGCGCCGCACCGGCTGGTACCTGCGCGTGCTGCGCGAAGGCGCGGTGGCGAGCGGTGACGCGGTGACGCTGGTCGAACGCCCGCACGAGGGCTGGACCATCGACCGGCTGCTGGCGCTGCGCTACGTGGCCCCGCGCGATCACGCCGCGCTCGCCGAGGCCGCGTCGCTTGGCGCATTCGCCCGTGAGTGGCGCGAACAATTCGCCAGACTGTCCGCGCGCTAGAGACTGCACCGCTGCCACAAGGAATCTTGACAACCCTTCCAAGGGGATCAAGCATCCTGAGTGAAGCGGCCGCCCCGTACAACCTTGGAGATTGAGCCATGCCCACCGCCGCTCGTCCGAAAAGAGCCAGGCGCACTGGAGTCCTGGATTTCTCCCGTTTCTGGGGTGTGGGTGCGCCGGATACCGAGATTGTCGTTACAGGTCGCGGTTCAGTAGAGGTTGATCCTCGCGAACTGATCCGATCCAAGCAGGTGCAGGCTGTGCTGCGGACGATTCGTGAGGCGGATTCAAGGCGCGATGGCTCTCCCGACCCAACAAAGGACTAGCCCCGGCTTGGACCTCATGTGGACTTGCAGCAGGCACTGATTGCCGT
>JANMAX010000202.1:0-30008 GCA_031360075.1 bacterium
TCCTCGAGGTAATCCTCCAGCCACTCCATCGCGGGCAGGTCCAAGTGGTTCGTCGGCTCGTCCATGATGAGCACGGTCGGGTCAGCGAGCAGCAGCGCGGCAAGTGCGGCACGCATGCGCCAGCCACCCGAGAACTGGCCCAGCGGGCGGTCCTGGTCGGCGACCGAGAAGCCGAGCCCGGACAGGATGCGGCGCGCTTCGGGCTCAAGCGTGTGCTCGTCGTGGTGCTCCAGGTGGTGCTGCAGGTCGCCGGCGCGGTCGAGCATGGCCTCCAGATGCGGATCCTCGGGCTGGATGGTCGACAGCTCCTCGTGCAGCGAATCGAGCTCGACGCGCAGGTTGAGCAGCTCGCGATGGGCTTCCATGGCGCGGTCCAGCACGGTGCCGTCGTAGCGTTCGGCGGCTTCCTGTGGCAGGTAGCCGATGCGCGTGCCGCGCGGGCGCACACACTGGCCGTCCTCGGGCGTGTACTCGCCGAGGATGATGCGGATGAGCGTGGTCTTGCCGGCACCGTTGGGGCCGACCAGCGCACAGCGGTCGCCCGGTCCGATGACCCAGTCGACGCCTTCGAACAGCACGCGTTCGCCGATGCTGTACTGCAGGCCCTTGATGTGGATCATGCCGTGCTCGCCGGGGCTCGAAGCGGTGCGGTCATGAGCGCCCGTCCGCCCGCCATGCCGGGGGCGCGCGCCACCCGGGCGCGGGGGTGGCCACCCGGACCGTCCGCCCAAGTGCGGGCGGTGGGCCCGGATGGGCGGAGCATGCGGGGAACGCCCGGGCCAGCGGCCATCACAACCGTTGACGCCTCGCAGTACGGCGCCGGATAATCAATGTTCACCCGTGAGAGCCTGCGGCCCCGGCTCCCGGCACGCCCGGTTCCCCGGCCGAAAGGCAAGCTCGACACCTCGTGTACCCCTCGCCCTGGCAGCTTCGGTTCCGGTGTTCCCGGTTTCGGCGTTCCAGACTTCGGCATCCGTGCTCCCTCGCGCTCGCACTCGCGTTGATGGCGGTACCACTGCTGACGGCGGCGCCTCGCGTCCAAGCGGCCGCCATGGTGGCTCCCACCGACAGCCGCCCCAAGGATTTCGCCTTCATCAAGAAGGACGGGGTTTACCACCTTTTCTACATTCGTCACAACGACTTCCTGCCGCCGTTCGCGACCGAGAACGATTTCGGGCATGCCGTCTCGACCGATCTCTACCGCTGGCAGCAGTTGCCGGCGGTGCTGCCCGTGGACCCGTTCGGCTGGGACAACCTGCACGTCTGGGCGCCGCACATCATCGAGGCCGGCGGACTGTACTGGATGTTCTATACCGGGGTCACTGAGAAGCCGGGCGAGTTCAGCGATACGCAAAGGATCGGCGTCGCGGTTTCGAGCGACCTGATGACCTGGAACCGGCCCTACGTGCAGCCGGTGTGGGAGAACCGCCTGGCGCCGTGGGCCTGGTGGCGGCCGCTCAATGCCTACATGTCGTGCCGCGACCCGTTCGTCATGGCGGACCCGGCGGCTCCTGGGCAGTACCTCATGTACTACACGGCCAGCCTGAAGAGCGATTCGCTTGCGACGGTGGTGGGCGTGGCGCGCAGCCCGAACGGTGACATGGCCGAGTGGGTCGACGACAAGCCGCTCATGATCACGCACCGCAGCCTGTCATTCAACACGCTCACCGAATCGCCGCACTTGTTTGCACACGACGGTCGCTGGTTCATGTTCATCACCGCCAATGCCGGCCAGCCGCTGTCGTTCTACACCACGGCCGACCCCCTGGCGGAGCCCGCGCAATGGATCTACCGCGGCCGCTTGCGCAACATGCTCGGCTTCGACACCAGCCTGTGGTTCGCATCGGAATCGCTGCGGGACGGCGACCACGACCTGTTCGCGTTCGCCGCCGCCGACCGCATCGAGCTCCGGCGCATCGAGTGGGGGACGGGGGACAACTTCGCACTCACCGAGCCGGCGTTCTTCCATGTCGTGGACATGAATTGGACGCGACCCTCGGTACGGGCCGGCGACCCGGTCGGCCTGCAGATCAGGACCTCCAACTGGTTCGCGTTCCAGCAGCAGATGAAAGCGTTCGTGCGACTGCCCTCGGGTGCTCAACTGCCCGCGCCTCTCGACAGCCTCGGGCTGCCCGCCCGCCCCGTGTTCAGGAGCGACTCGACCATGGTGACGTGCTTCCCGCGCCGCTGGCCGTCGACGCTCGCGCCGTCCGAGCCCATGGTCGTGCGGCTCGCGCTCGACGATGGCACGGCAAGCACGCCCTGGCTCACGGTCTCCGATGCGCCGCGCGGGCCCGTGCCGCCGGGCGGCCGGGGCGACACCCTGCGCGACGTGCCCGAACGCGAGTTCCCCCCGCCGGTCGCCGAAGACAGCCTGGTGTCCGATCCGGCGCGCGCCGTGGCCCGTGCCGCTGCACCGCGCGCTGCACTCACCGCGCGCACGCTGCGGCAATCACCACTCGGGCTGGCGGTGACGTTCGAACTGGCCGCCGGGGCTGACGTCCGGGCCGAGGTGTTCGACTTGCAGGGGCGGCGTGTGCGCGTGCTCGCCGAGCGCGGCTTCGAACGCGGCGCGCATGTCCTGCCGTGGGACGGCCGCGATGACTCCGGCGTGCGGGCGGGGCGCGGGCTCTACTTCGTGCGCTTCAGCACGGACACGCACATGGCCAGCACCCGCATCCTGCTCGAACGCTAGCGCGCACTACGCATGAGCAGGACCCAGCTTTGCTGGGTGCCCGCTGCGAAGGCTTTCTGCCCATGAAGAGTGCGGGCCAGTCAGGTTCACCAGGCGTGCCGCTCGCGGTCGTGGAAGAACGCCCCCGTCGGCCCGCCCGCGGGCAGCGTCGCCAGCCACAGCACGGTGTCGGCCGCCTCCTCGGGGCTGCGGGTGGCGTGCGCACCACCCATGTCGGTGCGCACCCAGCCGGGGTGCATGGTGTTCACGCGCACGTCGCGGTCGCGGGCCTCGTCGGCGATGACGCACGTCGCGGCGTTCAGCGCCGCCTTCGAGATGCGATAGGCGAGCTGCTGCGACGCCATCATGGCGAGCGAGCCCCAGTCGCTGGAGACGTTCACGACCCGCCCGAAGCCGCGTTTCCGCATGCCGGGCACGGCACGCTGCATGAGGGCCAGGGCGCCGAGCGTGTTGACCTCGAGCGTGCGGCGCACGACGTCGAGCGTCACCTCGAGTCCCGGCACGCCATGGTCGGTCAGGATCGCGGCGTTGTTGACGAGCACGTCGAGCGTTCCGAGCAGCGCGCCCGCGTGCGCGATGCTGCCCTCGTCGCTGACGTCCAGCACGAGCAGTTCGGCACGCAGGCCTTCCGCTGCGATCGCGGCGACCACGGCATCACCCGAGGCGCGGTCGCGTGCGCCCACGATGACATGGGCCCCGAGACGCGCGAGCCCGAGCGCGATGGCACGCCCGAGCCCGCGGTTCGCGCCGGTCACCAGCGCCCGCCGCCCGTCCCCGCGCGGCAGCGCGGGATCGGGGAGCGGGCGGGGCACGACGGTCACGAGGCTCCCAGGGCTTCCGGGTTCAGGCCCTTCAAGTCGTCGACCACGAACACGCCATCCTTGCGGATCAGTTCGCCGTCGAACCACACCTCGCCGCCGCCGTACTCGGGCCGCTGGATGAGCACCAGGTCCCAATGGACGCGCGAACGGTTGCCGTTCTCGGTCGTCTCGTAGCACTGACCGGGCGTGAAGTGCAGCGAGCCGGCGATCTTCTCATCGAACAGCGTGTCCTTCATCGGGTGCAGGACGTGCGGGTTGAAACCGAGCGAGAACTCGCCGATGTAGCGCGCTCCCTCGTCGGTGTCGAGCAGCTTCTCGAGCTTGTCCTGCGGATTGCCCGTGGCCTTGACGATGCGGCCCTTCTCGAACGTGAACACCAGCCGGTCGTACGTCGTGCCGAGGTACACCGACGGTGTGTTGTAGGCGATCACGCCCTCGACCGAATCGCGCACGGGCGCGGTGAAGCATTCGCCGTCCGGGATGTTGCGCTCGCCGAAGCACGGGATGACGCCGATGTCCTTGATGCTGAACTTCAAGTCGGTGCCCGGGCTCTTGATGTGCACGCGGTCGGTGCGCTTCATACGGGTCACCAATGGCCGCATGGCGTCGCGCATGCGCGCGTAGTCGACGTTGCACACCTTGAAGTAGAAGTCCTCGAACGCCTCGGTGCTCATGTTCGCGAGCTGCGACATCGCCGGGTTGGGATAGCGCAGCACGACCCAGCGCGTGTGGTTGACGCGGTAGTCCAGGTGCACCGGCTTGGCGACGATCTGCTGGTACAGGCTCATGCGATCGGCCGGCACGTCGGCGAGCTCGCTGACGTTGGACGACGCGCGGATGCCGATGTAGGCCTGCACCTGCTTCATCTGGTGGAGTTCGATCTCGGCCTGGATCTTCAGCTGGGCCTCGGTCGCGCCGTGGAGCTGCGCGCGGATGACGGCGTTGTCGCGCACCGACACCACCGGGATCGCACCGATGGCATGCGTCTCCTCGACCAGGTCCAGCACGAGACCGTCCGAGAGGTCGAACGACTCGATCAGCACGGCCTCGCCAGCCTTGAGTTCACACGAATGGTTCACGATCAGCTTCGCGAGCTGTCGGGTACGCGGGTCACGCATCGGGTTCTCCCGGAGGCAGGGGGTGACCGGCCGCAAGCGGCCGCAAGCAGGCCTCATGAATCCGGCGACGGTAACACAGCAGACGGCTGCTGCCCCCCGCGCCGGGAGGTGCGATCGGCGCGGGGGTGAGAAGCCGGAATCGCGGCCGGCACCTCCGTGTTGACGACGTCCGGAACGGCCGCGACCATGGCACCGCCGTTCACTCGAACTCCGGAGGCTTCGGTGTCCAGCCCCACGTCAGGCTCGCGTACAGGCTCAGGCTCACAAGCTGCTTCAGGCTCCGGCTCGCGCATCCGCGTCGCCATCTTCGGCACGTCGTTCGGCCGCCTCGTGCAAGCGCCCGGTTTCCTGCGCCATCCCGGCTTCGAACTGGTCGCGATCGCCGGCCGTGATGCGGCCAGGGCCCAGCGGCTCGCCGCCGAGCTCGGCGTGCCGCGCGGCTACGGTGACTGGCGCGAGTTGCTCGAGCGCGAGAAGCCGCAGCTCGTCAGCATCGTCACGCCGGTCGACCTGCACCACGACATGATGATCGCGGCGATCGCCGCCGGTGCGCACGTGCATTGCGAGAAGCCGACCGCGCTGCATCGCTGGCAGGCGGTCGCGATGCGCGATGCCGCGCTTGCCGCGGGCCGCGTCGCCGGCATCAATCACGAGTTCCGGTTCCTCCCGGCGCGCGCGTACGCCGTCGAACTCGTGCGGCGCGGGGCCATCGGCCGGCCGCGCCGCGGCGAGATCCTCGGCCGCTACCCGATCTGGGCGCGCGCTGATTCGCGTGCCATGACATGGCTCGCCGATGAGACGCGCGGTGGCGGCATCCTGGGCGCCCTCGGCTCGCATCACACGGACTGCCTGCGGACGTTCTTCGGCGAACCGGAGTCCGTGCTCGCGAGCGTGCGCACCGACCAGCCCAAGCGCGGCACCGAGACCGCCACGGCGGATGACGCGTGCACGATCCACTACGAGTTCGCGAATGGCGCGACCGCGCTCATCGACATCTCCGCGGCGGTGCCGTACCGCTGGGAACGGTTTGAGATCCATGGTGAGGACGCCTCGTTGCGCTGGGACGAGAGCGGCTACCAGCTGTGGCGGCTCGAGGCGGGGAAGGACGCCGAGGAATTGCCGATCCCGGCCGAACACGCGCTGCGTCCTCGTGACGGCGAGCCCGCCCTGGTGGCGCCGTTCGAGGTCCTGCTCGAGCGCCTGCACCGGGCGATCACGCTGGGCGAGCCACTGAGCCCCAGCTTCGCCGCGGACGCCGTCCCGGTCCAGTGCGCACTCGATGCCTGCCGGGCGTCGAGCGTCGCGGGCACGAGGGTGGTGGTGGAGCAGGCTCCGGCGCCTACGCAGGCGCTCTCCTGACCGCACTTTGTGGCCGAGCTGTGAACCCTTGGTCAGGCGTCACGCCGTGGGTGGACCCTCGTAGTGGGGGGTGGCTATACTCCGCCTCCGGCACCCGTGACGCGGCGTGCAACACACCTGTCGCACAACAGACTGCAGCCGTCGGTGGGCACCGCGATCCAGTGCCGCACCTGGCCTGAAGGGGATACGCATGGCGGATTGGGACGTCATCGCCAAACAGCGACTGACCGAGGACTGGGGCACCATGCGGGCGGCCTACCTGCCGCTCAACCAGGCCATGCGCCGCACGATCGAGTTCCTGGACAAGGGCGGCGGCACGTTCGACGAGCTGCTCGCCGTGGTCCGCGAACGCGTCGAGGGTTCGCTTCACAACCTCACCGCGCTCACGAACCGGCGCTCGCCGTGGGTCCGCCTGGAGGCCATCCGTAACCTGCGCGTGCTCGCCACGGGCATGCGCGGCGCTGCCTCCGACGATCCGCGCGCGTTGCTGCGCTACCTGTTCGCGATCAGCGAACTGCTCGGCAACATCTGGCGCGATGCGCCGTCCGAAGCGCGCGTCTCGCAGAACCTCATCGTGCAGGGCGAGCTGGACTTCTGGTTCGGCTGCGATTGTTGTGCGGTGGGCACGCTGGTGCCCGCCACGCCGGACGACCCGCCCGACCTGCTGAAAGGTCGCGAAGTCCAGTTGGTGTGGGAGGTCGACGCGCTGTTCGCGTGGACGCTGGACGAGTTCGAGGACTACCTGGCCAGCGAGCGCTATGCGCTGCCGACCACGTCGCGTGTCGCGGCGGTCGAGACGCTCGGCCTGCCGGTCGTCGACGTGCCGAGCGATGCGCTGCGTCGGGGCAAGGACTGGTTCGGCGGGCAGGGGGGCGGGTTGTATGGCCCGCTCGACCTCAAGTATCTCGAACTGACTTGATGTGAAGTGGCGCCGCGCCCCGTCTGCTCGTGCGGGCTGCGCCGAGGGTCGTGACGCGGCATCGAGTACGGCATCCGTACGGCATCAGAGCAACCCGAGTATCACGCTCCACCCATGCTCGCGGCGGCCGTCTGGCCGGCCGGGGCACTTCTCCCAGGAGGACTCACCCATGAAGCGCATCCTGACGTTCGTCGCGCTGTGTACGCTGCTGGTCGCAGCGGTCTCGTTTGCCAAGGAAGCCGAGAGCAAGAGCAGTGGTCACAGCAGCATGAGCATGGGCGGCAAGGCGGGCTCATGGACCGGCGAGATCCTCGACGCCGGCTGCTATCTGAGCAAGGGCGCGATGGGTGCGAAGCACACCGAGTGCGCGGTGAAGTGCGCGGCCAACGGCATGCCGCTCATGCTGCTCATGAAGGACGGCAAGGCCATCCTGCTGACCCCTCCGCATGACAACGCCGACGCTTACGCGCAGGCCAAGACCATGGCCGGCACGATGGCCGTGATCACGGGCACCCTGTCGGAGCGCGGTGGCGTGCGGGGCATCGAAGTCACCGGTATCAAGGCTGCTGACGCCAAGTAAGGGATGCGCGCGCGCGAGGCGCTGAGCCTCGCGCGCGCTTTTTTCCGCCCACTCATGCGACTGTTCCGGATGCTCCTGCTGGCCGTGGTCGCAGCGGGCATGGGGTTCGTGTTCCTGACGCGTCCACATCCGTCCGCCGCCGAACGCGGCCGCCGGCTGGCGGATCGCCAAGGCTGCTTCACGTGCCATGGCGCCGGCGGCAGCAAGGGCGCTGCCAATCCCGGGCGCACCGACAAGACCGTACCGACATTCCGCGGCGACCTCATGATGTACGCCGACGACGCCGCCGACGTCCGCGCCTGGATCCTCGATGGCGGCACCGCCCGCAAGCGCGAGAGCAAGACGTGGCAGGAAGCACGCGCGGCCGGTGCGCTCAGGATGCCGTCCTATCGCGGCGCCTTGAGCGCGCGGCAGATCGAGGATCTGGTCGCGTACGTCATGGCGGTGAGCGAGAGCCCCGAGCCTGCCGATTCGCTGGCGCTCGCGGGACGCGACCGCGCCAAGGCGCTGGGCTGCGAAGGCTGCCACGGCCTGGGCGGGCGGCTCGCACCGCTGAACCCCGGCTCGTTCAAGGGCTACGTGCCGTCGTGGGACAGCGGCGACTTCGCGGAACTGGTGGGCGACGAACGCGAGTTCGGCGAGTGGGTGCGTCATGGGGTCTCGGCGCGCTTCAAGTCCAACCCGGCCGCGAGCTTCTTCCTGAAGCGTGCACGCCTGCACATGCCGGCTTACGACAGGCACCTGGCCGAGGGCGACCTGACCGCACTGTGGGCGTACGTGCAGTGGCTGCGCAGCCCCGCGGCACGCCCGGATTCGGCGGCCGTGACGTCGTTCTAGGGCCCGCGGCTGCGCCGCGCTTGTCTGCGCGACGCACTCCGGCTACTCTCTGGGCCCGCGCGTCACTGGTGACGTGCGCACCTTCGGGAGTCCCATGACCGCCTACAAGCACCGCCTTCGCCGCAAGCTTCGCAAGCAACTGGCTCGCAAGAAGGCCGAAAAGGCCAGCGCCGCGAAGAAGAAGCGCCGCTAGTCGTCACCGCAGCGCTGAGTCCGTGCGCCCGCCGCGAGGTGGGCGTTCGCGTGTCCGGCGGGCACGGAGTCCGGGACACCCGCGTCAGTCGGAGCCGGTCCGCCGGTCGCTGGGGCCGGGCCGCCGCGGGCGCGGGATGAACCCGCTCGGCCGCCGGCCTGCCAGGGGGGGCAGCGGCGTGATGCTCGCGCGCCGGATCTCGGTCGTGTGTGCTGGAGCGTCGCCGGCTGCCGGCGCCGCGGACAGCACGTTCTGCGCGAGCACCTCCGCGGCAGGACCCGCTTTGATCTCGAGCGTCGAAGTCGTGATCACGAACATGCGCTGGTTGTTGCCCGTGGTGTCGGAGGGGAACATGAAGAAACCCTCGCGGTCGGGCGACCACGACAGCGTGTAGCCGCATACGAACTCGCCGTCGCGGAACCGCACCGCGATCTTCTTGCCATGCTGGTTCTCGGCCGGGCCGTTCACGAAGCCCCGGATGTCATCCCGTGCCGAGTTCCCTTCCAGCGTGCGCACGAAGAACACCGCCTTCAGCTGACGGAAGCGCAGTTCCACGCTTGGGTTGCCGTCCTGCGTGTCGACGTGGAACATGGCGCGGTTCGGCGAGAAGTCGCGCGTCACCCCTTTCAGGACGCGGCCGTCGATGTAGCGGGCAACGATGAGGTTGCTGATCTCCACGGCGGGCTCCTGTGAAGGGGTGAACCGGGCTGCCGGTACCGGGCGTGGCCCTGTCCGGGTTGTCGGCAGGCGCCGGGTCCGGCTTGAGCCAGTCGAGGGTGACTGGGGGCCTTGCGGAAGCCATTGCCATGTGGGAGCTTGCGCGGCTGTACTCGGTCCGTTCACCGGTTCGCGGAGGAGACTCGAATGTCCAAGCACGCCATCGCGTTGGCCTTGATGGCCGCCCTGCTCGTCGCGGGCTGCAACGAGGTCGCGCAGAAGTCCGGCAGTTCGTCATCATCATCATCGTCGGCGGTCACGCCGCCCCCCGGCACGATCACGAGCGCCGCTCCGAGCAGCGGCGAAGCGGCAGGAGGCAGGGTGCACAAGCTCGCCAGCGGGCTCCAGTACGAGGACCTCACGGTCGGCAGTGGGAAGATGGCCGAACCGGGCATGAACGTCTCGGTGCATTACACCGGCTGGCTCGCCGACAGCGCCAGGACCAAGTTCGACAGCAGTCACGACCGCAGTCAGCCGTTCCAGTTCCAGTTGGGCGGCGGTCAGGTGATCCAGGGTTGGGACGAGGGTGTGAAGGGCATGCGCATCGGGGGCAAGCGCAAGCTCACGATCCCGCCGGACCTGGGCTACGGCGCGCGTGGCGCCAGCGGTATCATCCCGCCCAATGCGACGCTGGTGTTCGATGTGGAACTGCTCGACGTGAAGTAGGCGGCCACACGAGCCGATGCGGACATCACGGCGCGGGGCCACTGGCTCCGCGCCGTTGGTCTGTGAAGCGAGTACCGGACCCGAGCACAGCCCGAGGGAGCCTGTGATGACGACCGAAGACGCCGGCCTGCAAGCGGTCTCGACCGTACTCGAAGTGCTCGCGCCGGAGACCGAGCGCGTGCAGGACTCACCGCGCGGCTTCCGCTGGTGGCCGCATGCTCACGCCATGCATGTCTGGGCGGCGCCGGCGCGGCCGGACGGCAGCGTGGTCGTGGCCGCCGAGACCGTCCTGTTCACGGGCGTGGCCGCGGGCGGGGCGGAGTTCGCGAAGCTCGCGTGGCGCAATGCGCGCGAGCCCGGCCTGTCGTCACTGCGCTGGGATTCGCAGAGCGGCGAGATCTCATTGCGCGCCGCGGTCATCGCGCGCCCGAACGATGCCGGCTCACCGGCGCGGCGGTTGTGCCACGCTGCGCTGCTCCAGGTCGGCGAGGCGCTGCGCGCCTCCGACGCGCTCGCCGTCGAGCTGCCGGCGGCCACACTCGCGCTGCCGCCGCCGGCGCTCGCCGGACTACCCGTGGTCGAGCAGTCCGAGACCTGGCAGGCGTACGCCAACGAAGCTCCCGGTCTGGCCGCGAGCGTGGCGGAACGGGTTTCGGCGCTGGCCGGCGTGTCACCCGCGCCGTGGCTGCGAGTGACGCGGGCCGCGCACGGGCTCGACGCCGAGATCGCCTGCGTGCCTGCGCACCAGCAGGCCGCGCCCGGGCACGGTATGGCTCTGCTCCGCATCAGCGCCACGCAGGCCCACCCGCAGTTGGGCGCCGGACTGGTGCTGGTGCTGGTGCCGCCGCCCGGCACCGAGCCGGTGGCCGAGCGCGCGTATGCGACCGCGGCGCTGCTGAACGAGGCCGAGGCACGCGAGTGGACCGGCGTGGACCAGTTGGGCGGTTGGTGCGTGCACCCCGCAGCCGGGCTCTCGCATGTCGCGTTCATGCCCGCGCTGGCGGTCGAGGAGGACACGGCCGAGGTGCTCGCCTGGCAGGCGGGCATGCGTGCGCGCTGGGCGACAGCGTTCGTCGCAAAGGTCACGGCCATGCGGCCGACCGACCGCGATGGGGCGCACTGAACGGAAGCTGCTGTGCTACGGTCGCGCGTCCCGTTCCGCCGACCGACCCCCGTGAGTGCGGCCGTCCGCCGCGCCAGGAGAACTGCACATGAGCCGCCCTCGCGTGCGCCCAAGCGCTTCGCGCACTGAGATGCTCGCCCTGCTCGCCCTGCTCGCCCTGCTCGCCCTGCCACCGGCACGCGCCGCCAATGCCAAGCCCGCGGCGAAGCCCGAACCCGTGAAGCTCGAAGCCAAGCTGTTCAAGACGCTCGAGTGGCGCTCGGTCGGGCCAGCCAACATGGGTGGTCGTGTCTCGGACTTCGCCGCGGTCGAATCGAACCCGGCGGAGTACTACGTCGCCACCGCCACCGGCGGGGTGTTCAAGACCACGAACCAGGGCACGACGTGGCAGGGCGTGTTCGAGAAGGAAGCGGTCGCCAGCACGGGGGCCGTGGCCGTGTTCCAGAAGCAGCCGCAGCTCGTGTGGGTCGGCACCGGCGAAGGCAACAACCGCAACTCGTCCGGGTGGGGCAGGGGCATCTATCGCTCCGACGATGGCGGTGGCTCGTGGACGTGCATGGGGCTCGAACGCACCTCGGCGATCGCACGCATCGTCTGCGACCCCACCGACTCGCTCACGGTGTACGTCGCGGCGCTGGGCCGGTTGTGGGGGGCGAACCCCGAGCGCGGTGTGTTCAAGACGCGCGACGGCGGCCGGACCTGGTCGCACGTGCTGAAGCTCGACGCCCAGACCGGCGCGGTCGACCTCGTCATGGACCCGAAGGACCCGAACCAGCTCTATGCCGCGCTCTACGCGCGCCGCCGTTCAGCATGGTCCTACAGCGGCGTGTCCGAGACCGGCGGCGTGTTCCGCACGAGCGACGGCGGCAAGAGCTGGAGCAAGTGCACGGACGGCCTGCCCAAGCGCACCGGCCGCATCGGGCTCTCGGTCTATGCGAAGCGCCCCAACATCGTGTTCGCGGTGGTCGAGTCCGACGAAGGCGGCCGGCTCGCGGACTTCGAGGAGACCAGCCGCGCCGGTGGCGTGTTCCGCTCGGACGACTCGGGCGCGCACTGGCGGCGCATCAGTCCGTTCTCGCCGCGGTCGTTCTACTTCAGCCAGATCCGCGTGCAGCCCGACGACAGCTCGCGCGTCTACCTGCTCGGCACCGACCTCTATGTCTCGGACGACGCCGGCGTGACGTTCCGCTCGCGCGGCGGCCGGGCCGTGCACCCGGACTGTCACGCCATGTGGATCGACCCCGCGAATCCGCGCCACCTCCTGCTTGGCAACGACGGCGGCGTGAATGAGAGCTTCGACCGCGCCGGCACGTGGCGCTACGTCGACAACCTGGCCATCGGCGAGTTCTATAACGTCACCACGAACATGCGCGAGCCCTACTACGATGTCTACGGCGGACTTCAGGACAACCAGAGTTGGGGCGGCCCATCGCGCACGCGCGTCGAGATCGACAATTGGCTCGATGACTCGCGCGAGGGGCACGGCATCATGAACGAGCACTGGTTCGTCCTGGGCGGCGGCGACGGCTTCCACGTCGCGGCCGATCCCACGAACCCCGATATCGTCTACTACGAGTCGCAGGGTGGCGAGGTCACGCGTCAGGATCTCTCGAGCGGGAGGGAACGCAACTGCAAGCCGTCGCACAACGAGGGCGAGCCGGTGTTCCGCTTCAACTGGAACACGCCGTTCTTCATCTCGCCCCACGACCCCAGCGTGCTGTACATGGGCGGGCAGTACGTGTTCCGGCTCTACGAGCACGGCGAGAAGTGGGAGCGCGTGAGCCCGGATCTCACCACGGCCGATCACAGGAAGATGGTCACGGGCGGCTCGGGTGCCGAGCAGCACTGCACGATCGTGGCGCTCTCGGAATCGCCGGCCAGGGCGGGCGTATTGTGGGCCGGCACGGACGACGGCAAGGTCTGGGTGTCGCCCGATGGCGGCAAGAACTGGCGCGATCTCACGACCCACGTCAGGGGCGTGCCATCCGGGCTCTATGTGAGCCGGCTCGATGCCTCGCCGCTCGACGCCGAGACCGCCTACCTGTCCTACGACGGTCACCGTTCGGACGACTTCGGATCGTACGTGTTCGTGACGCATGACCTGGGCCGCACGTGGTCCTCGATCGCCGCGGGCCTGCCCAAGGACGCGCCTGTCAAGGTGGTGCGCGCCGGGCGCAGGAACAAGGACCTCGTGTACGCGGGCACCGAGTTCGGGATGTTCATGAGCCTGGACGCGGGTAAGAGCTGGCTCGCGCTCAAGAACGGGCTGCCGACCGTGGCGGTCGACGACATCCACACCCAGCCGCGCGACCTGGATCTGGTCGTCGGCACGCACGGGCGGAGCATCTACATCCTGGACGGCGTGCAGGTGTTCGAGGAGTGGAACGCCAGGACGCTCGAGGACACGCTCAGCTTCTTCACTCCCAGGACTGCCTGGGCGTGGCACAAGCGCTCGTTGGGCGGCAAGTTCGGCTCGGACGAGTTCAGCACGAAGAACCCGGCGTTCGGCGCCTGGCTGGACTACTTCACGCCGCGCGAGGTCGAGGGTGGCGTGGCGATCACCATCGCCGATTCGGCGGGGAAGACCGTGCGCACTCTGAACGGCCCGGGTGAGGCCGGATTCCACCGCATGGTCTGGGATCTCGCAGCGGGAGATCCCAAGACGCGCATCCGCCGCACCGAGCTGTCCGGACAACCGCTGTTCGTGCGGCCCGGCACTTACAAGGTCACGCTGCGCGCCGGCAAGGGGAAGCCGCGCGAGCACCTGCTGGAAGTGAAGGCCGTCCCCGGAACCTATTCCACCGAGATGTGAACGTTGCGGCCTATCATGCTGCAGCACTGAGGGCTCGGCCGGTTCAGCCGGCCTGGCCCTCAGGTTTCACTGGAACGTCGGCCGGACGCTCTGCGAGCGCGCGGATGCACACAATATCCGGTTGACCCGGGGGCGCCGCGCGCGGCATCCTGCCGCCGTCGGAGCCGGGTGCAGGGTTCGCTGCCAGCAGCGTTCCAGCCGCGGGACCTACACGACCGCGGCTGATCCCGTTCCGGGGCAGCCCGTGCCGGCATCGGCGCATCGATCGCGCGCTCCGTGGTGGCTCATGCGAGCGTGTCGAGTTCGAGATCGCCAAGGGACCGAAGGGGCTTCAGGCCAGCAACGTCCACAAGAGCTGAGGCTCGGTTCCAGCGGTGTAGCGTGCGATGAGGAGGGTGGCGCAGCAGCGCTGCCCTGCTTGTTTTTTGCCGGTTCGAGCATGATGTGGCACATCATGATGTGGCGCATGGAGTGGTTCCGTGGCATCCATGCCACGCGTGCCGCCCCGAGTCCTGCGCCACTTGCCTGATGTGCCCCCGTCCGCTCGCGTGGGCAAGCCTCCTGTCCGCTGGACGCCACCGTCACCCGGAGCCCGACCACTCCCATGTCCCGATCGCGCCCCACTCCCAAGACCGACCTGCCGGGAGACTACCTGGAGCCCTTGGTGACCGCGCTGGGGGACCCCAAGGTGCTGGCCGGCATCCGCGTCGAGGAACTGGAACCGATCACGTTCCAGCTGGCGCTGTATTTCGGCGTGCGCCGCGATGCCGACACGGCGGCGGCGCTGGGTGGCGTGTACGAGCGCTTGGTCCGCGAAGTCGATGCCGAGTCGCGCGCCATGCTCGTGACGGATCTGGCCACTGCGATCGGCGGCGGGGCCAGTTCGGTGCTGGCGCTGCTGCCCGCATTGCAGCGCGAGCGCGATGCCACAGTGGCGCGTCTCGCGGCCGTGGCGTTCGCGTCGCGCATGCAGGCCGGGGCTTCCGATCCGCTCGCCGGTCCGCGTGCGGTGCGCACGCTGCTCGACCATGCCGAGCCCGAGGCCGTGCGCGCCGGACTCGTGGGCGCATTGCTCGCGCTGGGCGATGCGCGCTTGAAGCCGCTGCTCGCGGGCGCATGGCGGCTGCTGTCGGGCGAGGCGCGCGATGCGCTGCTCGCGCTTCCGCGCCCGCTCGCCACGCGGCTCGAAGCCGAGTGGCTGCTCGACTGGCTCGAGGACGCCGAGCCCGCGACGTTCGCGATGGTGGCGTCGTCGCTGGCGCGCCTGCCGGCCGACGGCGCCGGACGGATCGTCGAACTCGAACGCGAACTGCCCGCCGCGCCCACGGGCGACGGCTACCGGATCGCGCGCGAGTGGCCCGCCGCGGCACTTGGGGCCAGCCTCACCGAGCGCTTCATGAGCCTGGCGCGCAGAACCGAAGGCAGCGCGTTCGACGGCGTGCTAGCGGCGTGGGGCCTGGCGCGCGGATGACCCCGCCGCCTGGTCGCCGACGATGCCCGCGATCACCGCAGCCAGGATGATGACCGAGCCCAGCACGGCGGTGGAGCCCGGGCGCTCGTGACGCACGACGACGCCGAGGATCAGCGCGACCACGGGCACGATCACGGACACGAAGCTGATGCGCGTCACCGACCAGCGCGCGATCAGCCATGCGAACGTCGCGAACGCGCCGAGCGAGCCGACCACCGTGAGATAGCCGATGGGGATCCACGCGCTGCCCTGCGGCACCGCCTGCGTTTCACCCAGGACGCGGCTGGCGATCACACACAGCACCGCACCGACGCCATGCGCCCAGGCGTTGGTGGCGAACGGATCGGCGCCCGGCGCGCGCTTCAGCAACACGCCTGCGAGTCCGGCCGTGGTCGCGGCGAGGAACACCGCAAGCAGGCGCATGGGCTCGAAGCCACCGCCCAGCTGCGATGAGAACAGCAGGCAGACGCCGCCGATGGCGACGATCGACGCCAGCACGATGCGGGGCCGCAGGCGTTCGAGCCCGGCGGCGCGCGCGAACAGCGCGGTGGTGAGCGGAATGGTGGCGTAGAGCACCGCGGCGATGCCGCTCGGCACGCGCTGTTCGCCCCAGTAGAGCAGCGGCAGGCTGATGCCGAAGTCCACGATGCCGAACCAGATCGCGGCCTCGAGCTGCTCGCCGCGAGGCCACGGCCGGCGCAGGACCTGCGTGATCAGCACGAACATCACGGTGGCGAGCAACAGCCGCACGGCGGCGGCCCACACCGGTGGCGTGGTGTCGTTGCCCATGCGGATGAACAGGAACGTGCTGCCCCAGATCGTGCAGCACACCGTGAACGCCAGCCACGGCGCCGCGCCAGTGGCATTGTGCGAGGGGTTGCCGGCCACCTTGCCCGGCACGCTGTGCAACGGTTCGCTGGTGGCGCTGCCCGGCGGCTTCACGCTCACGCCGGGTGCTCCGTGCACGGCGAATTCGCCGGGCGGAGCCGGCCGGAGTCACCCACGAATGACCGTGTTTCGTCGGCGTGCTTCGAGCGGTCCATGCCAGCAATCTAGAGGCTTTCGTTCGATCCTGCATCCAGGCGCTTCGCTCGCGTGCCGCGCTCGGTGCGAACGGTTGGGCGCTCGGAGGAGTGGTCTGGCTCGGCACCGGGGGCGGGGTGTAGCCTGCACGGGCCTGTTGTTCGCGTCCCCCCAAGACCTCGGAGCGCTGCCATGCGTGAAGACGACATCCTCCGGTTCCGCTGGATCGCCGACCCCCAGATCTCGCCGGACGGCAGCACCGTGGCGTTCACGCTGGTGCGCGTCGATGCCGAGGAGGACGAATACCGCACGGACCTGTGGCTCGCCCGGGTCCCGGCCGCAGGCGCTCGCCAGCACACGGCGCCGGAGGCGCCGCGGGCCCTCACCCACGACGGCCGTTCGGCCCAGCCGCGCTGGTCGCCCGATGGCGCGCAGTTGGCGTTCGTGCGCAGGACCGAGTCGGCGAAGCCGCTTCAGATCCACGTGCTCCCGCTCGCCGGCGGCGAAGCGCGCGCGCTCACCTCACTCGAGAAGGGCGCGGCTTCACCGTGCTGGTCCCCGGACGGCAAGCGCATCGCGTTCCTGTCCGGCCATGACGCGGTGCTCGATGCGAAGGACGCCAAGAAGCCCAAGCGCGAGCCGGCGCGAGTGGTGACGCAGCCCGAGTTCCGCTGGAACAACGAGGGCTTCACCGACTTCGATCACCTGGATCACGCCTGGGTCGTGGCCGCCGAGGGCGGCGAGCCCCGGCAGATCACCACCGGCAAGCGCTTCAAGGAGAGCTCACTGGTGTGGTCGCGAGATGGCAAGCACCTGCTGTTCGTGGCTGACCGGCGCAAGGCGCCGTGGTTCGAGTCGCCCGCGGAAGACAGCGACGTGTACGCCGTGCCGGCGGACCTCGAGGCCCCGACCGACGGCGATGCCCTCCAACTCGTCGCGGACATCGCGGGTCCGTTGGGTCCGTTCGTTGAAGGCCCCGACGGCAAGCTGCTCGCGGTGGGTGGGGTGCGTGCCGCCAGGCCCAATACTTATGAATCCAATCACCTGCTCCTGTTCGAAGGCGCCTGGCCGCAGACGCGGCCGCGCGTGCTCACGACGGGACTCGATCTGCATGTGGGCGAGGGCATCAACTCGGACCAGCACCCGCCGCGCGGGGGCGGGGCGTTCGTGCTCGGCTTCACCGCTGGCGAGGCCGGCGGGCAGGGCGCGGTGTTCGTGCACGCGAAACGCGGGGCCGCGCACCTGTCGCACTGCGATTTCGGCACCGGCAAGGTGGTCGATCTCACACCCCGCGATCTCGAGGTCATCGCCGGCACCCTCTCGGCCGACGGTAAACGCGTCGCGCTCACGCTGGGCTCCGCGAGCATGCTCGGCGACCTGCACGTGTACGACCTGGAGCAGCGCGAACTGCGGCGGCTGTGGGGCCCCAATGACGCGGTCATCGCCGAGGCGAAGCTCGGCGACGTCGAGGAGATCGTCTACCCCTCGAAGGACGGCACCAGGATCCAAGGCTGGATCGTGAAGCCCGTGGACTTCGACGCCAAGCAGAAATACCCACTGATCCTGCAGATCCACGGCGGCCCGCACACGGCGTACGGCGTCGGTTTCTTCCACGAGTATCGCGTGCTCGCGGCCGCCGGTTACGTGGTGCTGTACACGAACCCGCGCGGCAGTACGAGCTATGGCCAGAAGTTCGCGGACTGCATCCAGTACCAATTCCCCGGCGTCGACTACGACGATCTCATGGCCGGAGTCGACTTCGTCGTGGCGAAGGGCTACATCGATGAGTCGCGCATGGGTGTGACCGGCGGCAGCGGTGGCGGCCTCCTGACGAACTGGATCATCGCCAAAACGCAGCGCTTCGCCGCCGCGATCACGCAGCGTTGCGTCTCGGACTGGGCCGGCATGTTCTACTCCTGCGACTTCGCCATGTTCCAGCCGTTCTGGTTCCGCGGCGCGCCGTGGGAGCACCCCGAGGACTTCGCCAGCAGCTCACCCATGACCTACCTGCCCGACATCGAGACGCCGCTCATGGTCATCCACTCCGAGGAGGACTGGCGGACGCCGATCGCACAAGGTGAGGTCATGTTCCGCGGGCTCTACTACCAGAAGAAGCCCGTTGTCATGGTGCGGTTCCCGGGCGAGAACCACGAGCTGTCGCGCTCGGGCATGCCGAGCCACCGCGTGCAGAACCAGGAGCACATCCGGCGCTGGTTCGATCACTGGCTCATGGACAAACCGGCGCCCGAGTACGGCGTGCCTCCGGCGAGCAAGCTGGCCGGCGCGACACGGCCGGAGTAGCGCCCGCCAGGGCCCGGCCCAGCGAACTCAGCGTCCGTCGCGCAGACCCGCGAGCCACGCCCCGAGCGTGTCGCGCTCGGCATCGGTCATGCCGGTGAGATTGCCGAGCGGCATGGTGCGCGTCTCGATCGCGCGCACCTGAACGCGCGCCGCCATGGCGCGCAGGCGCCCGGGAGAGTCCAGCTTCACGCCGCTCGGAGGCTCGGGGAACGACGGGTTGCTGGGGTGCTCCGAGTGGCAGGTGGTGCAGCGGCGCTCGACGATCGCGAACGCCTGCTCGTCGGGCACCGTGCCCGACAGGGTGGAACCAGCCGCGGCGCGCCCCACGCCCGGCCGCGCCGTGAGTACGATGGCCGCAAGCAGCGTGACGGCGCCGAACGTCACCACGCGCCAATCGCTGCGCGTGCGGAAGTTCATGATGTACTTGAGCACGATGCCGAACGCGGTGATGAGCAGCAGCACGAGCCAGCTCAGGGGATGGCCGTAGCCACTCGGGAAGTGCTGGCTCAGCATCATGAACAGCACCGGCAGGGTCAGGTAGTGATTGTGCGTCGAGCGGTACTTGGCGAGCCGGCCCGGGCCGGTGTCGACGGGCTGACCCGCACGCGTCTGCGCCAGCATCTTGCGCTGGCCCGGCACGATCACGTGCGCGACGTTCGAGACCATGATCGTGCCGATGATTGGACCGGTCTGGAGCCATGCGGCGCGAGCACCGAACACCAGCGTGAGCGCACAGACCGTGGCGCACAGCGCTGCAGCGAGCAACAGCGTCAGCACGCGAGGTTTCGTCGCCAGCGGCGAACGACACGCCAGGTCGTACACCAGCCAGCCGGCCAGCAATGAGCCCACCGACACCAGGATGGCTTGCCCGTGCGACAGCCGCGAGCCGGAATCCACCAGCAGCGCGCTGTCGCCGAGCCAGTACACCATGGCCATCAGGAACACGCCGGAGATCCACGTCGAATACGCCTGCCACTTGAACCAGTACAGGTTCCGCGGCAACTCCTCGGGACGCAGCGAGCGGCGCTTCACGACCTCGTAGAACCCGCCGCTGTGCACCAGCCAGAGTTCGCCCTGGACGTCGCCGTCGCGTGGCTTTCGCGGCTGCTCGAGCGAAGCGTCCATCCACATGAACAAGAAGGAGTCGCCGATCCACATGATGGCGGCGATCACGTGCACCCAGCGCGCCAGTGCGCCGAGCCATTCGAGCAGCAGGGGGGGGACGTGCAAAGGTTGTTAGCCTGTCCGATTCATGAGCCCGCGGCCTGCGAGGGCCGTCCGCCCCTGAAGCGCCGCGGAGCGGGCACGGCCGGCTCCGCGTGGGGTCATCCACATGACTGCGTCGCCGGCCATGCCAGCGCCTTGCGCTTCACGGACATCCGACTCTTTCGGCTCACGGTTCATGAATAGGGCGGGCTAGCGCTCGGGCCGGATAGCGGTCACGGTGACTACGGAGCACATGCTGTTCACGGCGACCCCGGCGAGCGCGAGCGAGAAGCGGCTGCCCGGCCGCTGCGGGACGCCGTGACCATGCGCGCGAATCACGATCGCGCGCAGCCTATCATGGTCGGCGTGGCTGGGCGCAACGACCCCGGGGGGCGTGAAGCCCGCAAACCGTCACTCGTTCGGCAGGTCCTCCAGCCGTTCCGCGCCGATGGTGATCTCGTCGATCTCCGCTTCGGGCACACTCTCCTCGGCCGGGTGTTCGACGGGCGGCCGGCGGTGGATGATGCCGAGCGCGAAGCCGTCGCCGCGCGCCAGCTCGAAGGCCTTGCTCATGTCGGTGGGGTCGTGTGTCTCGGGGATCAGCCAGCTGCGCGACAAGAGCGTGTCGGCGTAACCGCGTGGCTGGTAGGTGACGCAGCCCGCCAGCACATGCACGAACGCGAATCCGGGATACGAGATGGCCTCGCGGAACATGACGCGCAGGTGGGGCATGTTGCCGGCATGCGAACGCGCCACGAAGCCGGCGCCGGATGCCAGCACGAGCAGCACCGGGTCCAGCGGCCGCTCGTCCGCTCCCGCCAGCCCGCGCTGGCGCTTGGATTCCTGGTCGGTGGTGGGTGAGGACTGGCCCTTGGTGAGTCCGTAGATGCCGTTGTCGAGCACGGCGTAGGTCAGCGGCACGTCGCGGCGCACCGCGTGCGGCAGGTGTCCCAAGCCGATGCTGAAGCCGTCGCCGTCGCCGCCCACGACGACGGTGGTCAGCTCGGGGCGTGCCAGCTTCAAGCCCGTCGCGATCGGCAGCGCGCGGCCGTGGATGGTGTTGAAGGAGTAGGCCTTCATGTAGCCGGGCAGCCGGCTCGAGCAGCCGATGCCGGAGATCACGGCCAGCCGTTCGGGCGCGACCTCCAGATCGGCGAGCGCCTGGGTGAGCGCCTTGAGTACCCCGAAGTCGCCGCAGCCCGTGCACCACACGGGCTCGAGTTCGCTGCGCAGGTCCTTCGCTTTCATGAGTTCACCTTCGTGCTCGATGCGAGCAGCGCGGGACAGGGGGCCGAGCCGCCGGCTACAGCCGGCATCACGCCCAGTCGGTTGGCGAGTTCCTCGAGCGACAGCGGCAGGCCGCCGCTGCGCGCCACGCTGCGGACGCCACCGAGGTCGGTCAGGCTGGACAGGTAGCGGTGAAATTGGCCCTGAAACGACAGCTCGACCACCGACGTCTCGCGCAGGCCAGCGCGCCACTTCGTAAAGGCCTCGAGCGGGAACGGGTGCAGGATCTCCGGGCAGAACACTCGGAACTCGGGATGCTCGCGCACGAATTCGCACAGCATGCCGTAAGTGCTACCCCACGCCACGATACCGAGCGGTGCGGCGTCATCGCCGAACGTGCGCACCCAGCGGGCGGTATCGCGCGCGATGGCGTCCAGCTTCCGGAAGCGTTTCTCGCTCATCGCCTGGTGGGTGTTCGAGTCCGAACTCGGCCGGCCGTGCTCGTCGTGCTCGATGCCGGCCGCCAAGTACGTGCCACCGGCCGTGCCCGGGACGCGGAACGGCATCACCACCGGCTCGGCCTGCAGCTTGAAGCGCGCCGGCTCGTCGGTGGCGGTCCAGCGCCAGCGCGGCGGCGGGATGGCGCGATCCTTCGCGGCATCGCGGATCTGGCGGCGTTGTGCGATGTAAGCGTCACTCATCACCAGCACCGGCAGCTGGTACTGTTCGGCCAGCTCGAATGCGCGGTGCATGACGTCGCGCGCATGCACCACGTCGAACGCGCCGAGCACCGCACGCGGGAAGTCACCGTGGCCGCCGTATATGGCGTGGAACAGGTCGCTCTGTTCGGTGCGGCTCGGCATGCCGGTGGCGGGTCCGGCGCGCTGGCAGTCGACCACGACCGCGGGCAACTCGGCCATGCTGGCGAGTCCCAGCATCTCGGTCATGAGCGAGAGTCCGGGGCCGCTGGTGGCGGTCATGCTCGGCACACCGCCGAAGCTGGCGCCCAGCACCATGCCCAATGCGGCGATCTCGTCTTCGGCTTGCACCACGCGGCCTCCGACCGCGGGTAGGTCGTCGATCAGGGTCTCCATGATCTCGGACGACGGCGTGATCGGGTAACCGGCGAAGAAGCGCAGGCCCGCGGCCATGGCGCCATGCGCCATGGCCTCGTTGCCGGTCTCGACCATGAGCGGCACGCCGTGCCCGGTGAGTCGCGGCAGCGCCGGCACCGTGGCGGTGCAGTAGACGCGATGGAGTGTTGTGACATTGCGCTCGGCGACCTGCGGCCGGTGTGAGAAGCGCGCGCGCAAGGCAGACTCGGCCAGGGCCTCGCCCCAACCCAGCGCTTTCGTGAGCCATGCCAGGCCCATCATGTTCTTGGGCTCGCCGGCCACTTCGATGCCGTCCTCGAACGTCGCGAACGGATAGCGCAGCGGTTCGTCCCGTGAGACGCCCATCCACTCCGGCAGCGCGCCGCTGTCGCTGGACTCGAGCACCACGACACTGCCGTCATGCAGATGGATCGAGCCTTTGAAGCGCTTGAGGTCGCTGGTGCGGAAGCACAGCAGCACGTCGGTGCGATCGCCCTCGTAGCAGACTTCCTCCTCGGCGATGCGCAGCACGACGGCGGACTCACCGCCGCGGATCTGCGGGCCGTAAGACTGCACCAGCATGCCATACAGCCCCTGGCGCGCGGCCATCAGCAACAGCAGGTCGCCGAGCAGCGCGACCCCGTCGCCGCCGCTGCCCGCGATGGCGAGCGTGAGCGAGCGCGGGCGCGTCCCGGCGTTGCCGCTCGCGTGCGCAGGCGCTTCCGAGGTGTTGCGCTGGGATGGCATGGCTCAGACCCCCGTGGTTTCACTGATCGCCACCCACTCCGGCCGCGGCGAGCTGCCGATGCGGTGGAGGATGACGCTGGGACAGATGTCCGTGCACGCCTCTTGGCAACCCGGGCCGAAGGCGATGCACAGGTCGTGATCGATGAGGATGGTGCGTCCATCCCAGCTGATGGCGCCGGCCGGGCACTTGGCGACGCACTTCCGGCACTGCGTGCAGCCGACCAGACAGGTCGAGCGCACGATGGCCTGCTTGTCGACCGCCTTGCATGCCAGTTCGATGCGGCGCGCGCGCGGCACGAAGTGGAACAGGTCCTTGGGGCACACCGGCACGCACATGCCGCAACCCGTGCAGGTGGCCGTGTCGACCTGCGCGATGCCGCCCGGGCCGATGCTCAGCGCGTCGAACGGACAGGCGCGCACGCAGTCAGCCAGCCCCAGGCAGCCGTTCTTGCAAGCCTTGGGTCCTCCGAACACGAGTGCGGCTGCGACACAGGTGTCGATGCCGGCGTACTGCGCGTCATCGCGCGCGTAGGCAGTCGTGCCGTGGCACGTCATGGTGACGACGCGGTCGTGCATCTCGCCGGCGGCCTTGCCGGTGAGTCGGGCGAGTCTCGCCGCGACCGGCGCGCGGCCGGGGATGCACAGCGACGGGGCCACGTCCGCCCGCTGGACCACGGCTTCGGCGTAGGCCTGGCAGCCCGCGAAGCCGCAAGCGCCACAGTTGGCGCTCGGCAAAGCGTCGCGGACTTGCTCGACCAGCGGGTTGGCCGGCACCTTGAAGCGCTCGGCAGCGATCCCCAGCGCGACGCCAAAGCCGACGCCGACCGCGGTGAACACCGCGGCGCCACTCCATGCGATCACCGCGGCCGGTGGCAGGTCGAGCAGCAGGAAGGCGCTCATCGGAAGAAGTCCAGGCCAGAGAATCCCATGAAGGCCAGCGCGAACAACCCGGCCAGCGCGAACGCGATGGGCAAGCCCTGGAACGCCTGCGGCACGCGTGCCAGTTCCAGCCGCTCGCGCGCGCTCGACATCAGGAACATCGCCAGCATGAAGCCGCAGCCCGAGCCCAGGGCCAGCGCCATGGCCTCGGCGAACGTCACCCGGCCCTGCGCGTTCAGGAGCGGCACTGCCAGGATGATGCAGTTGGTGGTGATGAGCACCAGGTAGACTCCGAAGCTCTTGTGCAGCGCCGCATGGGTCTTGCGGAGCATGGTGTCCAGGAACTGCACCACGCACGCCACCGCACCGATGAACACCAGGATCTGCAGGAACCCCAGGTGCATCGGCTGCAGCACCCACGTGTCGATGGCCCACGAGAACGCCGCCGTCGCGATCATGACCGCTGTGAACGTGACGCCCATGCCGACTGCGGTGGAGCGCTTCTTGGAGACTCCGAAGAAGATGCACAATCCGAGGTATCGCGTGAACACGAAGTTCTGGATCAGTGCCGAAGTCAAGAAAACGCTCACCAGCACCATCCACAGGGCCGGCGCCGCGGTGGCCTTGAGCGGCGGGTCCACCACTCGCACCGCGTAGCGCGACGAGCGCCGGATCGGGCTCGCAAGCACGAGCGTGACGCCGCGCGGACTCGGCTCCACCGCGGTGATGGCCAGTGGCGCGTCGGGTGAAGCCCCCTCGGCGACACGGAAGTTGGCGGGCGACAGGTCGATGAGCGCAGCGCTCGACTCGAGCCGCATGCGATCGGGTGGCAGGACACGCGCGTGCAGAGTGCGCGCGTCCGCGGCGGCGGCGCGTGCCGGTGGGGCCAGGCGCGGCACCAACAGCAGCGCTGCGGCGAGCAGCAGCAATGGCACCAGCGTGGCAAGCTCAGAGGGCGAGCGCCGCCAAAGCGAGCGCTTCCAAGCACCCCGTTCAGCCATGATGCCCTCCGCTCATGACGGGGCGTGGTGTGCGGCGGCCGCGGCGTTCGAGGTGCTGGAACAGCGCCATCAGTAGGGCGATGGTGAAGAATCCGCCGGCGGGCAGTGCGAAGAACAGCAGCGGTCGCACCGGCAGCACGGTGAAACCGAGCAGCGCACCGGCGCCCAGGAGTTCTCGCACTGCACCGATCACGAGCAGTGCGAGCAGGAAGCCGAGCCCCATGCCGAGGCCGTCGAAGAACGACGGCACGAGCGGCTGGCGCGAGGCGAACACCTCCAGGCGCGAAATGATGATGGCGAACGCGACGATCAGCTTCACGTACAACCCGACCTGCGCGTAGAGCGCCGGCGCGAACGCCGCCAGCGTCATGTCGATCGCACTCACCCAGACCGCGATGATGATGGTGTACACGGGGATGCGTACGCTCGGGTGGATGAGGCCTCGTACCAGCGTCACGGTGACGCTCGACAGCACCTGCACGGCGAGCACCGCGATGCCGAGCAGCAGCCCGTTCGCGACCGTGGTGGTGACGGCCACGGCCGGGCACAGCGACAGCGCCAGCCGGAACACTGGATTCTCATCGAAGATGCCATTCATGAGCAGCGCCCATGCCCCGGGTGGCTTCGTGATCGGCAGCGTGGGCTCCGCACTCACGACGCACCCTCCAGCCACGGCTGCACCAGCGCCCAGCGGCGCTGGAAGTGTTCGACCGCGAGGCGCACGCCGTTCGTGAGCGCCCGGCTCGAGATGGTCGCACCGGTCACGGCATGCACCGGCTGCGCGGTTTCGCGCACGATCAGCACGGCATTCTGCTTGCGCCACGCCTCTGGCGTCGTGGTGGTGAGCCCGGCGAGTGCCACGCGCCAGTCCTCGGGCAACGGATCGCGCGTCACGTCGAGTGCGGCCACGCGCTTGCTGTCGCGGCCCAGATACTGTCCCAGGAACGCGCGCGTCGCGACTTCGGCGCCCAGGCCGGGATCCTCCTCATGTTCCAGCACGCGCACGCCGCAGATCGTGAACGTGGCATCGAGTGCGACGAAGAACCGGATGCGATTCTTGTAGCCGCGTGACTCGCCCTCGAGCACGAACCCGCGCGGAGCGGCAGGGGAGCCCGCGACGAACATGCGGCCCAACGGCGTCAGCGTGCGCGCCCCCGCGGTGCCCGCCACCGGTTCGCGCGCCACGCCGTCGAGCGAGTATTCGCGGGTGCGCGGCACCGCCTTCTGATCGCCCCACACCGAAGCGCTGTAGACGACCACATCGTGCTCGGCGTCCAGCGACTGTTCGACCACCAGCAGCGGGTCGCCGTCCTTCAGCGACAACAGTTCGCCGAGCGCACGGCGCTCGCCCGCAAGCCGTCCGGCCGCGGCGATGCGTGCGGTGCCCATGTAGACGCCGCCCAGCACGACACCGCCCAGCAGGCAGACCGCGGTCAGGTTGAGCGCGATGCGCAACACCTGAGCCGCACTCGGTCGCGGACGCGGCACGCCGTCAATGTGGACGAGGTCGCTCACGACGGTGTCCCCGCGAGCGGGATGCGCCGGCGCCGGAACGCCGAGTCGAGCGCCGGCACGAATGCATTCGCAAGCAGGATGGCGTAACAGATACCCTCGGGATATCCGCCCCAGATACGAATGACGCCGGTGAGCGCGCCGATCACGAACCCGAACACCAGTTGGCCGCGCGTCGTGGTGGGTGAGGTCACGTAGTCGGTGGCCATGTAGAAAGCCCCGATCCACAGCCCGCCCGTGAGGAGATGGAAACCCGCGGCACCGGACGGCAGGGTCACGAGCGCGAGCCCGGCGAACACCGCGAGCGGCGTGGTGAGTGAGATGATGCGGCGAGCCACCAGGACCACCGCGCCGAGCGCCACCAGCAGCGCGCTGACTTCGCCGAGCGAACCGGCGCGGAAGCCGAGGGCCAGTGCCTGCCACGGGCCACCGGGTGCGGTGAGGCTCGCGATCCCCGCGCTCAGGCCGTGCTCCTTGGCCAGTGCCAGCGGCGTCGCGGCGGTGACCGCATCGAGCGGAGCGCCGAATCCGTCGCGCGCGCCCGACCAGCCGGCTGTCATGGTGAGCGGGAAGCACGCCAACAGGAACGCGCGGCCCAGGAGTGCGGGATTGAACAGGTTGAAACCGAGCCCGCCGAAGACCATCTTGCCCAGCCCGATCGCGAACGCGCCGCCCAGGAGTGCCTGCCATGCCGGCATCGCCGGCGGTAGCGTCATGGCGAGCAGCAGTCCGGTGCAGAACGCGCTGCCGTCGTGGAGCGACACGCGCCGGCCAAGTGCGCGCCCGGCGAGCCATTCGGCGCCGAGCGCTCCCATGATCGCGCCCGCGAGCACGGAGAGTGCCGGCAGTCCGAACACGTACACGCCCCACAGTGCGGCAGGTGCCAGCGTGGCGTTCACCGTCCACATGATGCGCGCGGTGTGTTCGGCGGCGTGCAGGTGCGGACCCGGCGTCAGCATGAACACCGGCGCGGGCAGCGCGGCGGGTGCGGCCGGGGGGGCCGGCTCGACAGGCGGGGTGTGTGTCACGCTCATCTGCTCACCCCCGTTGGTGCCGACGCCTCGGCGGCGCGCCGCAGAGCACCCTTGGCGACCTGCATGAACTGGACGAGCGGGCGGCCGGACGGACACACATAGCTGCAACAGCCGCATTCGTAACAGTCGAGCGCGCCGAACGGCTCGCTGTCGAGCGTGCGGCCGGCTTCGACGCGAATCGACACCTGGTCGGGCTCGAGTCCCAAAGGGCAGGCATCGAGGCAGCGCGCGCAGCGGATGCAGGCGGCGTAGCCGTCCTCCAATGGCCCCTTGCCGGTGAGCACGACCAGACCGTTCATGCCCTTGACGAGCGGCACGTCGAGGCGCGCGAGCGTGCGACCCATCATCGGTCCGCCGGCCACCAGTCGGCGCGCATCGCCCAGCAGACCGCCGCAGGCATCGACCAGCGAGGTGAGTGAGGTGCCGAGTGGCGCGATCAGGTTGCGAGGTTCCTTGATACCGGGGCCGGTCACGGTGACGACGCGGTCCAGCAGCGGGTGCTGTTCGCGGAGTGCGTCGCGCACCGCGAGCGCGGTGGCGACGTTCTGCACGAGTACGCCCACCGTGGCCGGCAGTTGGCGCGGCGGCACGGTGCGGCCCGTGGTGGCGTGCACCAGTTGGCGCTCGGCGCCCTGCGGGTAGCGCGCCACGCACGGCACGACTCTCACATCGATGGCACCCACCCAGACCTGGCCGATGGCGGTGCGAAGCAGCGCGATGGCGTCCGGTTTGTCGGACTCGACGCCGATGCGCACGCGGATGGCGCCGGTGGCGCGCGCCAGTGCCAGCGCGCCTTCGACGATCTCAGCGGGCCACGCCAACATGAGGCGGTGGTCGGCCGTCAGGTAGGGCTCGCACTCGGCGCCGTTCAGCACCAGCGTGTCGACCGCGGCCCTGGCCGCCGACTCGAGCTTGCGCCAGGTCGGGAACGCCGCGCCGCCCAGTCCGACGATGCCGGCCTCGCGGATGCGCGACCATGCCTCCTCACGTGGCAGGCTCGTCCAATGGGCGTCGAGCGTGTATTCGAGCTCCGGGCCGGCATTCGCATCGGCGGCGATGGCAATCGCGGGCGCGATGCCGAGTGTGGGGTGCGGGCGCTTGTCGGGCGGACGCACCTTGCCGCTGATGCTGGCGTGCAGCGGTACACCTGTGGCGCCGCCGTCGGCGATCTTCTGGCCGCGGCGCACGAGTTCGCCCTTCTTGACGATGGGCACCGCCGGTTCGCCCAGATGCTGTTGCAGCGGAAGCACGACCTCGCTGGGTGGGGGCACGGACTCGATGGCCCGGCGCGAGGTCGCCTCTTTGTGAGGCTCGGGGTGCACACCGCCGCGGCCGAACGTCCTGGTGCCCGCCGCCGGACCCGAGGTGTTGCTCATGCCAGCCACTCGACCGCGGTGACATCCGGCAGACACGCCGTGCCAGCTGCGCCCAGCAGGAACGCGAGCGTCGAACCGGTGTCGGCACTCGTGGCACTGCGTGCGGTGACGGTGGCGGAACGCCGTGCGTGCGACGGCTTGCCGGCGCGCGCATCGAGCAGGTGACCGACGCGCTCGCCGTCGAGTTCATGCGACTGCTCGGCGTTGGAACTGGTGGCGACCGCCGAGTCGTGCAAGGTGAGCACGCGCGTCACTTCGCCGGTGTCCGGGTGCAGCACGCCGATGCGCCAGCCCGCGGCGTGCTCGTCGGGGCTGCCGAGTGCATAGACGTTGCGGCCCACGTCAACGAGTCCCGATGTCACGCCTTCGGCGCGCAGCGCGGCGACCGCCTGATCGACCGCCCAGCCCTTGCCGATGGAGCCCAGATCGAGCGCCGCGCCGGAACGCGCGAGCCCGAGCGTGCCAGCGGCGTCATCGATGACGATGTGACGGGCGCCCATGCTCGCGAGTGTGGTGGAGCGTTCACGGTCGCTGGGCCAGTGGCGCTGGCCCGCGCCATAGAAGCCGTAGAGCCGCATGAGCGGCAACACGGTTGGATCGTAGACGCCGTGCGAAGCGAGCGAGGCGTCGCGTGCGCGCGCGACCAAGCCGCGCAACTCGCTGCTCACCGCCACGGTTTCACGTCCGGCCCTGGCGTTGACGCGCGACAACTCGCTGTCGGCGCGATGGATGCTCATCTGGGCATCGACCCTGGCGATGGCCGCGAACGCGCGTGCGGTGGCGCGCTCAGCGCGCGCACCGTCTGGATGCAGCACCACGATGCGGATCCACGTGCCGAGCCCGGCGCGCGACGTCTCGAGCCGCACTGGCGCGCGGTGGGCGAGCCGCGTGGCGAGTGGGGCCAGTAAGCCGGCGCTACCCAGCAGCCCCAGGCTCGTGAGGAAGCGGCGGCGGTCGCGGGCCGCGGGCCGCCCGGAAGCGGCTTCGGGTCGCGTACGGCGAGAGTCGAGATGAGGCACCGCCATGTGCAGCGTCCCCCCTGGATGGAACGGTTCAGCACTCCCGCTGGACGTCCCCTCATGGGGGGCCAGCGGGTCGGTCCGATGGACCGTGCGCGCAATGGACCGCACGCCGCGGTAAGCCCCTTGCATAGGTCATGCTAGAGAATCGGCAAACGAACGTGCGGAACATGTGAATGGACGTGCACGTGACCCGATATGCACCACTCGACAGGGAGGGGAATCCCAATGGGCCATCTACCGGAGTTCTATGTCGATCAAGACCTTTGCACGGAATG
>JANMAX010000040.1:0-4054 GCA_031360075.1 bacterium
GGAAGACGGCAAGCTGTACCGCTGGGATCTCGTCAGCAACACGTTCACGGAGAGCGTCGTGCTCACGCCCGGGATCGGCGAGGCGTACACGCCCACGCTCGTGGGTCCGGACGGCCAAGTGTACGCCATCAACAACGCCACGCTGTTCGCGGTCGGCGCCAGTGTCGTGGGCGTGCCGCCGCGGCCGGCCGTGAGTGTGCTCGCACTGTCGCGGCCGCAGCCCAACCCGTTTCACGCACTCACCACACTGCGCTTCGCGCTGCCGAGTGCCGTACCGGTGACGCTCGAGGTGCTGGGCGTCATGGGGCAGCGCGTGGCCACGCTGTGGTCGGGTGAGGCCGCCGCGGGCGAACACAGCGTGCGCTGGGACGGCTGCGATGCCGCGGGCGCGCTGCGGCCGGCGGGCGTGTACTTCGTGCGGCTCGTGACACCCTCTGCGGTGCGCACACAGAGGGTCGTGTTGTTGCATTGACGCCTCGAGCGAAATAGAACCAGCCCCGCTCGCTTCCTGTCCGGCCTCTGGACGTGGCGGTCGGTCCGGCGCCAGAACCCTCTGTGCAAGGGTCGAACTGGGTTCGTTGCGGCAGCCTGAACGAGCGAGTTGACGGGCGACTTCGGCGCTTGGCTCGGGGTTGCCACCAAGTGCTGACTTTCAGGCGAACCCGGCATGCGGATGTGACAACTCCGTTCCAGCCAAGGGATTGGCGGACCCCGCCTCGCCCCACGCTCCTCTCCGAAGTGCCGATGGCCGGCTTGTCGCAATGCCAATGCCGCATAAATCGACGTCTTCACATTTTCGCTTGCTTTGGGGGGGGCGGACTAGGGTTCATATCAATACGACCCCCGGCGTGTTCACATTGCGATCGAACATTCGAGCAACCGTTCGGATGAGCCTCATGCAGCACGCGGCATAGAGATCGCAGATCCTGCAGCGGGGGCAGCATGGCCGTGACTCTGTTTCACTCCGGCATGGCGACACGCGCGCGAGGTGTAGCGCTCGAAGTTCTGTCGCCGAAACACATGGCAAAGGCAGCGGGCTTGACGCTCGCGCTGCTCGGTGCGGCCCAACTCCCCGCGTACGCGGCCGGGGCCAATCTCACCTGGAACGCCTGTGCGAGCGAAGGCGGCGCCGCCAACAAGGACTTCGCCTGCAACAGCAACGCCGGGACGAACGTGCTTTACGCCTCGTTCGTGCTGGCCACCGACCAACCGCTGTGCACCGGCATCGAGGCCACCGTGGAGGTCTCGGCGTCCACAGACAGCCTGCCGTCGTGGTGGCAGCTCTTCAATGTCGGCAGTTGTCGCAGGACATCGTTGTCTGCCTCATTCGACTTCTCGAACGATTCCGGCACGTCGTGCACCGACATGTGGCAGGGCGCCGGGGTTGGCGGCCTCGGGGCGTACCACACCTACTGGACGACGCCGCGCGTGCCGAGTGGAGCAGCGAACCAGGCGAGCATTCGCCTGGGGGCCGCAGTCCCCATCACGTCTCCCCTGCAATTGACGTCAGGCATCGAGTACTACGCGTTCAAGCTCATGGTGAACAACGCCAAGTCGACTGGCGCAGGCTCATGCAGCGGGTGTGCCACGCCGGGCTGTATTCTGCTCTCCGAACTCAACGTCGTGCAGTCCGACAACCAGCACGAGGCGCTGACCGAAGCGCAGACTTCGAATCGTGTGACCTGGCAGGCCGCGGCCACCTGCCCTGGGGCCATGGCGCGGCAGAACATCACCTGGGGCCAGGTTCGAAGCGTGATGCGGTGAGCCACGTGGAAGCGACGCCGATCCGCTTGGACTGCATGCCCGTGACAGAGCGCCACGGGCGGCCCGCCTGCCAGTACCCTCGCTGACAAGAAGGAGCCCCACCATGGCTCGCATGCACTGGTTGTTCTTGGCCTTGCTTCTTGCTCTCCCGTCCCCTGCGCGCGCAATCGCCTTGAATTGGGCGTCTGCCGGCTCGAACCTGGACTTTGCGCATACGACTCAATGCACACTTCTGGTGACTGCTGACGTGGACGAATCCGGGCTGGCGAAGGAATGGCGCCTGCTCTGGGTTGCCCGCGGCTGTCCAGAGCTCAACACGGTCGTCGACTCCCTCACGAACGACCCAGATGTGGGTGAGCCCGCAGTGGCGGACCAGCCCAGCCTGTCCGAGCAGGACGGGCATATTCGGACGGTGCACTTCTCTTCGCCCAACGGAACGGCGACTCGGCGGGCACGCATCCATCTCACCCTGCCAGCAGGCTCGAGCGGCAACTTCCAGGTCGTCGAGCTCAATTCGTCGAGCGGGCTCGACTCACCAGGCCGACTCAAGCGCTCCGCAGTCGTGACTTTCAACGGAGGCGTCTCCCGGCCGATGCCACCCGCCATCCTCGAGGCAACCAGTGTGCATGCAACTTCGCAGCTCTCAGTGACACTGCGAGGTGCGGGACTCGGAACGACCACCGCAGTGTCTCTGGGTGGGCCGGACCGGAGTTGGCAGCAGGAACTCGAAGTGGTTGTTGCCGACGACTCGACGCTCACCGCGACCGCAGATGTGCCGGTGGCGTTGCCCAATGCGTTTGTGAACCTCAGTCTCGCGGACAGTACGACCACCAGCGCGGCCCTGGCCGGCGATGTGCTCGTCAATCCGCCCATCATCAAAGGCAATTCGTGGCTCGTCGTGCCCGAAGACCCGAACTACGTGATCCCGAAGGATTTCGCGTTCGTGTACAACACCGTGCCCACCGGCGTGCAAAACCTGTGGAAGAACCTGTTCCACATCATCTACATTCGACAGTTCGTCCATCCGGTACCCGGTCTGTACGACGAGAACTCCTTCGGCCACATTTGGTCGGACGGGCAGAATGATCTGTCCACCTGGCATGTTGACACGCTCTGTTTCAAGTCGGGTGCCGTGGGGTTCGACAAATTGCACGTGTGGGCGCCGAGCATTGTTCAGAACGGCAATCAGTACCACATGTTCTACACGGGCGTGGATTCCGCCAACGACCAAAGGCTCATGCGCGTCTCATCGTTCAGGTTGGACGCAGGAACTCGCGATACGGCATGGACGAACCGAGGCAGAACGGTCGTTCACACAGCGCTGAACAAGTCTTGGGGCCTGAAGGCACCCACGGCCCCGCCCCAGGTTGGCAGAGAAATTCGAGACCCATACGTCTTCCCTGACCCCGATAGTGCCGGGCGCATTCTAATGCTCTACACGTCGCGGGACAGTTTCCCTGACGGCGCGAGGCCGCTCGCTGTTGGGCTAGCAAGAAACCAGTCAGGCACGATGAGTGTCTGGACCGACATCGGCAGATATCTTGCAACAACGCGGCCGGCGGCCAACATAGGGCAGCTTGAGTCTCCACATGTGTTCCCCGACTCGACTAGCGGAAACTCAGGGTGGCGACTGATGTTCACTGAAGCCTCCGGAAACAAGGCTCGTCGAACGAATTCGTTGCAGTTCATCTCGGCGGGTGCTCTCACCCACGTCTCGGACCTGTCCGCGAGTGCCTGGTCCGTCCCAGACAGCCTCGCCGGCTACTTAGCGCCTGATACGACAGTCCGTGGCTGGGTGGCATCCGAGCAACTACGGGCCGGGAAGATCGACTTCCTGGCGGCACAGAACGCGTACAACTTCGATGGCATCCATATCTCACGCATGTACTGGACCGGCTCCAACTTCCAGCTACGTGTGCCCTCCATAGTCTCAGTTGACCATGTGGGCTCCAGAGTCTCGACGCTCCAGCTCGCACTGCGCAACTACTCGCCAGAACGACGCCTCGTCGAGTTCGCGATTCGTGCACCATCCCGACTTAAGGTTCGGCTCGATCTCTACGATGTGATGGGCCGCCGCATCGCGACACTCATCGACAGACCGATCGCGGCGGGGGAGACGACTGTTCGCTGGGACGGTGCGTCGTCATCCGGGATCAGCGCCCAAAGCGGCATGTATTTCGCGAACCTGAGTTTTGCGGGCGGTACCCGATCCGCGTCGTTCTCAGTGATACGTTAGAATCGGAGCCTGTTGCCGCGAGCCGAGCCACCGCGCGTCGGGCCGGCCCGACGC
>JANMAX010000052.1:0-8996 GCA_031360075.1 bacterium
GACCGGGATGTCGCGGTCAAGCGCCTGCGCCTGTTCGCGGTCGAGCTCCTGCGTTGGAGCCAGGGTGTCTCGAACCTCATCTCGCACAATGACGAGCCGCGTCTCGTGGACCGGCACATCGCCGAGTCACTGGCTGGAGTAAAAATCATCAACGCATTGGGCTGCAAAACTTTAGTAGATTTTGGATCAGGTGGTGGGTTCCCTGCATTGCCGCTCTCGCTCGCGGGCGTGGGTAAGCATTGGACGCTGGTCGAGTCGCGACGGAACAAGACGCTGTTCCTGCGCCGCGCGCTCCAGGAGCTGGCGATCGCCGACATCACCGTGCTCACGAGCCGTCTCGAGGTATTGGTTGCGGACGATCCCGAAGGGTTGCGCTGCGACGGTTTCACCTCGCGTGCGACCATGAAGGCAGGCCCGACGCTCGAACTCGCGGCCGCCATCGTGGAGCCGGGCGGACACGCAATCCTGTGGAAGGGCAGCGGCGCGCAAGCGGAGTTGGAGGCTGCCGCGGAACAGTGGCAGGCTGAATGGTCCGATCCGACGATCAACACGATCGGCGAGGGTCATAACTCGATCTTTGTATTCAAAAGAAAATAAAGTAGTTATCTGACTTTAAGTTGGTTTGTTCCACGTGAAACATCTGCCTTGTGGAACCCCCGGCCTGTTGATAGCTTTCGGGCCGACCCCCCGGAGGCTGGCGATGCCCTCCTGCCGGCCGATGAAGTCTGAAGCTATGGTCTGGCGTACGCACGCCGGTCTCAAGGAGCGGGCCGCACGACTGCGCCCGTAAGAGTCCAGGAATGGGACGCATCATCGCGATCGCCAGCCAGAAGGGTGGCGTCGGCAAGACCACCACGGCGATCAACCTGGGCGCTTGCCTGGCGCAGGAGAGCCGTCGGGTCCTGCTCGTGGATATCGACCCTCAGGGCAACGCCACGAGCGGCGTCGGTATCAACGGCAACGACGCTCGATCTGGCACCTACGAGGTGCTCATCGGGCAGGCCGAGCCGAAGGAAGCCATCCTGCCCACCGGCCTCGCCTCCATGGACTGCATGCCAACGGGCCAGAGGCTCTCTGGGGCTGAGGTCGAACTGGTCGGCATGATGGCGCGCGAGACGCGGCTCAAGACCTGTCTGGCGAAAGTCCGGGACGACTACGACTACATCCTGATCGACAGCCCGCCGTCGCTGGGGTTGCTGACGGTCAACTCGCTCACGGCGTCGGACTCCGTCATCATCCCGCTCCAGTGCGAGTACCTTGCGCTCGAGGGGCTGACGCAGCTCATCACGGCGATCCGGCTGGTCCAGGATCACCTGAACCCCTCACTGCGGATCGAAGGAGTGCTGCTGACCATGTTCGATGCACGTCTGAGCCTGTCAAAGCAGGTCGCGGATGAAGCTCGTAAGTTCTTCTCGGACAGGGTTTACAAGGCTGTGATTCCAAGGAATGTCCGTCTCAGCGAGGCGCCATCGTTCGGTAAGCCCATCGTGCTCTATGACCCGCACAGCTCCGGAGCGGAGAGTTACCGCGAGCTGGCAAGGGAGGTCCTTGGCCATGTCTAGGAATGTGCTCGGAAGAGGGCTCGACGCCCTGATCTCGGGCGAGACCGCCGCCGCTGCCGCTGATGGTCGCGCTGCCCAGTCCGGCGTGATCGAGCTCTCGGTGGACATGATCGCGGCGAATCCATTCCAGCCGCGAACCCGATTCGATGAGGCGTCGCTCCGGGAACTCTCGGACTCCATCCGCGCCACGGGGATCATCCAGCCGTTGCTCGTTCGGCGAGTCGGTGCTGGCGACTACCAGCTTGTGGCGGGCGAGCGCCGGCTACGGGCCGCCCAGCTCACCGGGCTCGGCAAGGTGCCGGTCATCGTGAAGGAGTTCGACGACCGCGCCATGATGGAGCTGGCGCTCATCGAGAATATCCAGCGCGAGGACTTGAACCCGATCGACGAGGCCAAGGCCTACCAGGCCCTCATCGAGAAAATCGGCCTGACACACGAGCAGCTCTCGGCGCGCGTCGGTAAGCAGCGGACCACAATCAGCAATGCCATTCGCCTGCTTGGACTTACGCCTGAAGTGATCGACATGGTTTCACGTGGAACATTGTCCAGTGGGCACGCGCGCGCGCTGCTGTCGCTGGAGAATCGTGGCGACCAGCTGGCCGCAGCGCGCTATGTTTCATCCAAGGGCTTCTCGGTGCGACGCACGGAAGCATTCGTGAAGCGGAAGCAGCGCACCGCGACGTCGCGGCCCAAGGCCAGCAAGCTCGCAGGGCTTGGCGAATGGGAAACCAAGCTCCAACAGCGTTTCTCGACCCAGGTGGTGATCGCGCCGGGCCGCAAGGGTGGCAAGGTGGAGTTCGAGTTCTACAGTCAGGAAGATCTCGAGCGGTTGCTCGAGGCATGGGGCGTGCTGTAGCGCGCCCAAGGCAAGAGATCATTCGGTCAACGTCCGGGCGCTCTGAGGCCCCGCGGCGAGATAGCCACCACGCGCTCGACGCTGAGTCGGCATGCTGTCCCAGTGCGACATGGCAAGCCAGTCCGATCCCATCGCGTGGATCAGCCACACGGAGGTGAGCATGCTGAAGTTCCGATCACAGCAGCCCGTGGAAGTGCCGCCGACCGTCAATACCATCGTCGGGGTGAACTCAACGTTCCGCGGGACAGTCATGGTCAGCGGCACCCTGCGGATCGTTGGCGAGTTCGAGGGGGACATCCTCAACTGTGAACGACTCGAAGTTGGCGAGCACGGCGTACTGAGGGCTGATGTCGAGGTGAAGGAAGCGCTCGTGCTCGGCCGCGTCTATGGGAACATCCGGGCTCTCGGGAATATCGAGATGAAATCCGGGGCCCGCGTCGAGGGGGACGTCGCGGCCATGACGGTGGTGATGGAGCAAGGAGTTCACTTCACCGGTCGGTGCACGATGCTAGAAGCCAGTTCGGAGTCCGTCGAGCTGGGTGGCGGTGTTCGAACTCGCTGAATCATATTAATGGAAAGCGCTGTGGTGCTGCGAGTTAACTAAATGACCAACGCCCCGTCGGTCACGGAAGCCAGCCGGCAACGTGTCGTGGGGCGCTGGCTCGTGTTCCTGGCGACCTGTTTCTGGGGCACGACAGCGACCCTGGCGCGGTCGGTATTCCGCGACCATGGCGTCCCAGCACTCACCGTCGTCGAACTCCGCCTTGGGATCGCGGCCGTGCTGCTGTTGGTCTGGCTGCTGGCAGCCAACCGGGCTGCGCTTCGCCTGCGCAAAGAGGACCACGGTTACTTCCTGGTCCTCGGTCTGGTCGGGGTCGCCGCAGTGCAGGGCACCTACTACTACTCGATCTCGCGTCTGGGAGTCGGCCTCGCGATCCTGCTGCAGTATCTGGCGCCGTCCCTGTTGGTGCTCTGGGACATACTGCGTGGCCGCCGTCCCGCCCCTGCCCTGATCGCGGCAGTCGTCCTGGCGCTTACCGGTACCGCGCTGCTCGTGAACGGCATCGACCCCAGGACGCTGCACGCGACCGTGCTGGATTGGGCGATCGGCTTGTCGTCCGCGGTCAGCTTCGCCTTTTACGTCGCGCATTCGAAGCGCGGCCTCGCCCGCTACGCACCCGAGACCGTGCTGTTCTACACATTCGTCGTCGCCGGCATCTTCTGGGCATTCGTGACGCCCCCGTGGCGGATTGTCGCAGCGCATTACCCGCCGTCGCTGTGGATCAAGTTCCTGCTGCTCGGGGTGTTCTCGACGCTCGTGCCGTTCCGGTGTTTCTACGCGGGGCTGCGCCGACTGCCGGCGACCGAGGCGGGAGTGCTTGCGACTAGCGAGCCGGTGGTGGCGATCATCGCAGCCGCGGTGTTCCTGGGAGAGACGCTCCGCCCCCAACAGATGGTGGGGGCCGCGATGGTGATTGCCGCATCGATGCTGGCGTCACGTGGCCATCCTGAAGCCGCCGAAGCCGCGGTCGAACGCAGCTGACTTGCTGTCGTCGGAGTAGCCGCCGCCGGCCGCGGCGTCAAAGGATGCGAAGCGCGGATGCGCGCCGCGGCCGGCTGGCAGTACTCGCCCCTCAGCTCGCAGCCGCCCAATCCTCGGGCACGTCCGAATCGAGCAGTGAACGGTGCGAGTTCGAGAGTCGTTCACGAATGCGCTCCACGCGCAGAGGACTCACGGTCTCGACGGCGTAGCGCTCGTCCCAGACGAAGTTCCCGCGCAGCCAGACGCGCAACTCCGGGAAACGCTCGAGCAACGTCATGGTGGTGCGACCCTTCAGTTCGCGCACCGCGCTGGCGACGCTCTGAGCAGGCTTGAGGCCGAATAGCACATGCACATGGTCCGGGCCAGCCACGACTTCAACCAGTCCGAAGCCGCGATCGTCACACGCCGAGCGGATGAGCGACTGCAGAGCTTCGATGTGACGCTCCTTGAGCACTGGCCGGCGTCCCCGTGTGCTCCAAGTGACGAGATAGTGGAGCTGGCTGCGATAAAGCGGCTCCCAGCGGTGCAGAAGTGCCTGATGGACGGGGAGGGCCAGGTTCGTATTCACGGTGATTCCTCCTGCGGGGACGGCGGTGAACAAATGTGCACTTGGGTTGCGAAGAAAAACGGGAGCGGCAGGCGCTCCCGCTGGGGACGACTAGTGACGGCCGACGTTGCGCACGACGCCTCGCACTACGCCGAGGATACGGAAGTCGGACTCCTCGGTGACGACGATCGGCTGGTACTTCTCGTTGGCGGGCAGTAATTCCACGCGATCCTTGAGCGGCTGGTAGTACTTCACCGTCGCCTCCTCCTCGATGCAGGCGACGACGATCTCGCCGGACAGCGCCGACTCCTGCTTCTGCACGATGACGTAGTCGCCCTGCAGGATGCCGGCGTCGATCATGCTGTCGCCGCGGACATGGAGCGCGAACAGGTTCTCGGTCTGGCCGAACATGTCGGCCAGTTCGAGCGAACCGCTCCAGTTCTCTTCAGCCAGGATCGGCTGGCCCGCCGCGACGCGGCCGAGGACGGGGATCCCGACGGGAGCAGCGACGGCGGACGGTCCGATGCCGCGCGAGATGCCGCCCGTTCGGCGGATGTAGCCCGCTTTCTCGAGGAGGTTGAGGTAATAGCGCACGCCGTTGGTCGACGAGATGCCGAACTGCTGGCCGATCTCGCGAATGGTGGGTGCGGAACCCTTCTCGCGGCGAAAGCGCTGGATGAAGGAGTGGATATCTCTGGCGCGGTCATTGAGCATCGTGAGGTCCTTCTCAGAGGTGGTCCGCTGCGCGAACCTGGCACGTCCAGCACTCTACTGCACAGACGTGCAGCGTGTCAACTAATGGTTTGTGGTGGCTCGGCCGGAAGTTCCTGGGCGGATTCCGGCGTCCACAGGGTTCGGCCGGGAATTGATCGAGAGTGCGTCATCCGGTGACTGGCTCCGCCGTGTAAGGCGTTTTCATGTGCAGATGTGCAGATGGCAGCTGGGCCGGGCCTGCGGAGATGCGTCCTCGGCGCGCCGCGGGCCGTGGGGTCCGGATTCCGCTCAGCTCCCATGATATCCACCTGCGTTCTCATCTGAGGGACGTCTGAAGGACGTCGTCGCGTGATCGCGGCCGACGCGTGCTGGACGCTCATCCACAGGTGGGTCCCGCGTAAATACATGCAAATCGCTGAATTCAACTCCCACGAGCCTTGGCCCGCCGATTGCGATATCGGGTCACCGGAGCCGCAAGGTTCCGACCGCCACCGGGCGCTGGTCCGGGGTCGATCTCCAGAGGTCGCAATCGGGGGCCGATCCGAGGGGACGGGCTCGAACCACGCCGGGCGGCGGTGAAGTCAGGGCCACCGAACGAGGTCCTCCCAACGGCGTGCGCGGCTCGCATGAACACGCAACCGGCCGGGCGGGTTTCGCCAAGGAAGGCCGTGGGACCAGGCAGCAGCCGCGGACTGCGGAGGGGGTCGTTCATCGGGGGCCGACCGCCTGAAGCGCCGCATGCTCGCTGCCTGCCCCACGGGTAAGTGAACGAGCGGGCGATCCGTGAAGGAACGCCCGCTCGTTTCGCGATCCGTCGGTGAAGCGCGAAAGCGCCCTTTCGCCCGTCGGTCGCTGGCGCGTCAGCGCTTCAGCGAGACGCCCGCCACGAACTGCAACGGCAGCCCGGGCTCCATGTAACGTAACGGCCCGGACGGAACGTCGCGCAGCGGATTGATGAACACCGAGGCGGCGTACTTCTGGTCGAACAGATTGCGGCCCGAGACGAACGCCCGCACCTCCAGCCCGGATGTCCGCGCCGTGTAGTCGAGCGACGCGTTCACCAGCGCGAATGAGGCCGCTTCCACGGTGTTGGCGTCGTCCGCGAAGTACTTGCCGAGTCCCTCCGCAGACACGTTCACGCCCACACCGTGCGGCAGGCCGAGCCGCGCCCCCGTTGTCCACGCCAGTGCCGGCAGGCCCGGCATGTCCTTGCCGCCGAAATCGCCGATGTCATTGACGTACTCGACGTATTCGTTGTTCGAGAGCGTGCCCGAGCCGCGCAGCGTCAGCCGCGAGTTCGGCGTCCAGTCGAGTCCGGCTTCGACACCTCGCCGTCGCGATCTTCCGGCGGTGAAGAAGTACGCGCCACCGCCGAACGGCACGATGTCGTTGTCCGTGTCGATCCAGTAGGCGCCCGTGTCGTAGCGCCAACTGCCGAGCGAGTTCGTGATCGTGCCGCGAGCACCGATCTCGTAGGTCTTCGAGTGCATCGCGTCGAGGAACGGATTCAACGACGTGGTTCCGTCGAACGGCGGCGGCGGGTCGATCTCGTTGAACGCCGGGGCTTCCACGCCCCCGCCCAGCGCGGCGAACACCAGATGCCCGCCGCCGAACCAGCTGGCGGTGAGCTTCGGCGTCACACGCGTGAAGTGCTTATCGGCGTCGAGCGCCGGCGTGATGAAGTCGGCCGAGAGGTACCAGAGGTTGTCGTAGCGTAGCGCTCCCTGCAGCGACCAACGGTCGTTCCAGGTGAGTGACTGCTGCACGAACGCACCCGCGCTGTTCGCGGCCTCGCGCTTATTGGCGAACACGGTGGTGCTGCGCGTTCCATCCGGCAGCAGGTTCCAGAACAGGATGCTGCCGTCCTGAAGCGCTTCATCCGCACCCGCCGATGTGCGGCCGACCAGGACCCGGCTCAACTTCTCGTCCAGGTTCCACACCGCCTGACCGCCAACGTGGAAGCGCGTGAAGTCGCGAAAGCGATTGCGCTCCGAACGCTGCAGCGTCTTGGGCTCGGCGAACAAGCTCACGGAAAGTGCCTGCCGGTCCGAGAACTCGTGCTCGAACGTGCCTGCGAGCCGGCCGATGCGGTTGTAGCGACGCTCATCGCGCGCCACGAAGCGGGGCGACGCCTGCGCTTCGTCGGCATCGAACTCGGGCTGTGTGAGCGCGCCCGGAAACCGGATCAGGTTGTTCGCGAAGTCGCCGATGAGCAGCAGGCGGTCGTTACCCGACTCGCCGAGCGGTGCGGCGAAGCGCACGTGACCCTGAGCGGAGTTGCTGCCGCTGTGTGCGCGCCAGCCGTCATACGCGGTGTTCGAACCGCTCACCACGCCGCGGCCACGGCCGGCGGTGAACCCCAGCGTGAGCTGGTCGCGGCGCAGCCCGAAAGAGCCCGCACTCTCGTCCACACGCATGAAGCCCTTGTCGAATTCGAGGTTCGTGCGCAGGTTCACGACACCGCCCGACGCATTGCCATAGAGCGCCGAGACGTTGCTGCGCGAGATCTCGACGCGATCCGCGGTGCCGACATCCACCAGGTCCAGACTGGTGCGGCCGTCCGGCTCGGACACCGGGATGCCATCCGAGAGCACGCGGATCCCGCGCATGCTGCCGGCGTTGGAGCGCTCGCCATTGCCGCGCGCGCCGTAGCCGCGAATGGTGATGCGCACGTCCTGTGCGCCGCCACGGCTCTGGACGAGCACGCCAGGCACGCCGCTCAACAGGTCATCGAGGCCGATGGCGCGGCCGTTCGCGTACTTGGCGCGGTCGACGACCGTCACGGCCGCCGGTGTGCGCAGCAGCGATTCGCGCACGCGCGAACCGCTGACGACGATTTCCTGCATGGGGACGATCAGCGTATCGGGCTGAGCGCCGGCGAGCAGGAGCGAAAGCAGGACAGGCTGGAACACAGGGGTACTCCCGGTGGAAAGGACAGGACGAGGCGCGCGCTAAGCTGGGCGTGCGCACACACGAGTCACGTCTCGTTCCGGGAGTGGCTCAGTTCCGCAGCGGAGTGTTGCGCGGCGCGACGAACGCCCGCGACGAGTGGGCCTGGGGCTCGGCTCGGCTTCCGTGCCCGGCCACCAGGCTCACCGCGGGAGGCGGGACGAGGCCGACTTCGCTGCTCGCGGGAACCACGGCGGGCGGGGACGTGAGCGGCGCCCAGACCGGCTGCGCGCCAGCGAACACTCCGCCGGCGGCGGCGTGCGGATACTCCGCCAGGTTCCACCACTCGGCACTGCTGTCGATCCGCGTCGGGCCCAGGTCCGAGGACGGTGCGATCAAGAGCGCTGTTTCGGCGACGACGGATTCTTCGTGTGCCCGCCCGGCGCGCAGGCGGATCCGGGCCGACCCCGAGTAGCCCGCCGGCACGCGCCACTCGAACCGGCGCTCGCGCCCCTCGAGCTCGGGCGATATCCGCAGCCAACGACCATGATCGAGCGAAACCTCGAGTTCGACCTCATGCGTGCCCGCGGCGAGCCCGGACCACTCGAGGGTCACGACCGCTCCAGCGCGGGCCTCGCCAGCACAGGCGCCGAGCACGGCGGCCGCCCCGGCCGTGCGGGCGGGGACGAGCGCGCAGAGCGCGAGCAGGAATGGGATCAGGCGGCGCATGGTCGAGGGCCGCGAACAGGAACACATCGGCGGATGGCTGCCAACGGTGTTCGGTCCAGCGCGGGGGATCGGCCCGACGGTCTCTTTTTGGAGCATGCCCCTGGAACGGCGGCGCGCCGACTCGCGGAGCGAGCCGGCGCGTGGGTGGGAGCCGCC
>JANMAX010000067.1:0-3061 GCA_031360075.1 bacterium
GCGCCACATTTCCCGGAAGCCATCCCGGCAGGATGCACCGCAAAAGAAGCAGGGCATTGACACCCATCGCTTCGAGGACCAGGGAGGTCCCCATGTCGCAGACGCTGTCCACCGAAATGCACACGTCCCCCAGCCACAACACACCCACGCAGGCCGGCGTTCATGTCGCCCGCCGCTTCACGCAGAAGGGCCACGATCCGTTCGATGATGTGAAGTGGGAGAAGCGCCGCACCGTCATCTCGAACCCGGACGGCTCCACGGTGTTCGCGATGGAAGGCATCGAGGTGCCGGCGGAGTGGTCGCAACTCGCCACCGACATCGTCGTGAGCAAGTATTTCCGCAAAGCCGGCGTGCCCGGCTCGCCCGGTCACGAGACCAGCGTGCGCCAGGTGGTCCGCCGTCTCGCGCACACACTGCGCGTCACGGGTGAGGAACAGGGCGGCTACTTCGCCAGCCCCGACGACGCCGACGCGTTCGAAGCCGAACTCTCGTACATGCTGGTGCACCAGATCGGCGCGTTCAACTCGCCGGTGTGGTTCAACTGCGGCCTGTTCCACGAGTACGGCATCGTCGGCTCGGGCGGCAGCTTCGCGGTCGACCTCGCCACCGACACGGTGCACATGACCACGGACTCGTACTCGCGTCCTCAGGTTTCGGCGTGCTTCATCCAGTCGGTCACCGACGACCTCATGTCGATCTTCGACCTGGTGAAGAACGAAGCGCGTGTCTTCAAGTACGGCTCCGGTACGGGCACGAACTTCTCGAAGCTGCGCGGCCGCATGGAGAAGCTGTCGGGCGGCGGCACGTCGTCGGGGCTCATGAGCTTCCTCGAGGTGCTTGACCGCGGCGCCGGCGCGACCAAGTCGGGCGGCACCACGCGGCGCGCGGCCAAGATGGTCGTGCTCGACATGGACCACCCGGAGATCCTCGACTTCGTGCACTGGAAGGTGCGTGAGGAGCGCAAGGTCGCGGCCCTCGTGGCCGGCGGCTACTCGTCCGACTTCAACGGCGAGGCGTACGCCACCGTGTCGGGCCAGAACTCGAACAACTCGATCCGCGTGCCAGACCTGTTCCTGCGGGCTGTCGAAGCCGACGGCACGTGGGACACGACGTTCCGCACGACCGGCGAGGTGTATCAGACGCACAACGCGCGCAAGCTGTGGCGCGAAGTCGCCGACGCCGCGTGGACGTGCGCGGACCCGGGCATCCAGTACGACGACACCATCCAAAAGTGGCACACGTGCAAGTCGACGGACAAGATCCAGGCCAGCAACCCCTGCAGCGAGTTCCTTTTCCTCGACGACACGGCGTGCAACCTGGCGTCGGTCAACCTCATGAAGTTCCGGCGTGACGATGGCTCGTTCGAAGTCGAGGGCTACCGCCACGCCAACCGCGTGTTCTTCCTGGCTCAGGAGATCGCGGTGTCGTTCGCGTCCTACCCGACCGAACGCATCGCGCGGAACTCCGAGGACTACCGCCCGCTCGGCCTGGGCTACGCCAACCTCGGCACGCTGCTCATGGTCGAGGGCCTGCCCTACGACAGTGACGCGGCGCGCACTTATGCGGCGTGCATCACCGCCATCATGACCGGCGAGGCGTACGCGCTGTCCGCCGAGATGGCCGCCAGCAAGGGCACGTTCAAGGGCTATGCCCCGAACCGCGACAGCATGCTCGGCGTCATGCGCCTGCACCGGGAAGCCGCTCGTGCCATCGATCCGGCACTCGCCCCGCGTGACATGCGTTCGGCGGCGATCGACGCCTGGGACCGCGCGGTCGCATTCGGCGGCCTGCACGGCTACCGCAACTCGCAGGCCACGGTGCTGGCTCCGACGGGCACGATCGGCCTGCTCATGGATTGCGACACCACCGGCGTCGAGCCCGACTTCGCGCTCGTCAAGTTCAAGAAGTTGGCCGGCGGCGGCTACTTCAAGATCGTCAACCAGTCCGTGCCGCTGGCGCTCAGGCGCCTGGGCTACGACACGCAGGAGTCCGAGCGCATCGTCCGCTACGCGGTCGGTTACGGCACGCTGCAGGGCGCGCCGCACATCAACGACTCCTCGCTGACCTCGAAAGGCTTCACCGAGACCGAACTGGCGTCCATCGAGAGGTCGCTGCCGAACGTGCTCGACATCCGCCAGGCCTTCGGGCGCGGCATGGTGACCGACGAGACGCTCACCCGCCTGGGCGTCACCATGGCCGAGCGCGAGAAGCCGGGCTTCAGCGTGCTGCCGTTCTTGGGCTTCACCGACCACCAGATCGACGAGGCCAACCTGTTCGTGTGCGGCACGCAGACGGTCGAGGGCGCGCCGGGCCTGAAGCCGGAGCACCTCGCGGTGTTCGACTGCGCCAACCGCTGCGGGGCCACGGGCACGCGTTACATCCGCCCGATGGGCCACGTGCGCATGATGGGTGCCGCCCAGCCGTTCATCTCGGGGGCCATCAGCAAGACCGTGAACCTGCCGAACGAGGCCAAGGTCGAGGACGTCGAGCAGATCTACCTCGAGTCCTGGAAGCTGGGCTTGAAGGCCGTGGCGCTGTACCGCGACGGTTGCAAGCTGTCGCAGCCGCTGGCCTCGGGCGCCAAGAAGAAGAAGACCGAGGCCGCACCGGCAGCCGATGCCGCCGCCGACGGTCCCGCCAAGCTGCACCGCCGCCGCCTGCCGCGACGCCGGCATGGCTTCACGCAGGAAGCGCGCATCGCCGGGCACAAGGTGTTCCTGCGCACGGGCGAGTACGAGGACGGCGTGCTGGGCGAGATCTTCATCGACATGCACAAGGAGGGCGCGGCGTTCCGCAGCATGATGAACTGCTTCGCCATCGCCGTGAGCATGGGCCTGCAGTACGGCGTGCCGCTGGAAGATCTGGTCGACCAGTTCTGCTTCACGCGTTTCGAGCCGCACGGCCGCGTCGAGGGACACGACAACATCAAGGTGTCCACGAGCGTCATCGACTACGTCTTCCGCGTGCTCGGCTACGAGTACCTGAACCGCACCGATCTGGCGCACGTCATCGACGAGGCCCCGCAGGGCCAGCTGGTGCGCCGTCCGCACGCCAGCGACGT
>JANMAX010000068.1:0-2267 GCA_031360075.1 bacterium
AGCCGCTGCACCACCGCGCCGCTCGTCGCGTCCACGATCAGCCGGATGCTGCCCAGGTGGTCCGTCACCACGCGGTACTCCACCCCCGAGCGCACCAGCAGGTCCGGCGAGTGGTCCGACGTGCCGTACACGTACCGGTTCAACAGCGCCCCCGTCCCGTCCAGTTCCGCCACCGCTGCCAGCGCGTCGCGGTAGAGCCAGCCGCGCTCGCGCACGCCGTTGACCGAGCGTGACACCCGGCGACTCTCGCCGTCCACCCGGTAGCTCACCGTGGTCCCCGGGGCCGCCCCCTGCGTCGAGCCGTTCACCAGCGGCACCCGCGCGACACTCAGCAGGTTGCCCAGCGCGTCGTAGGTCGTCGTCAACCGCTCGCCCGGGCGGTTGCGCTCGCGCAGCTCGCCCGCCGCGCTCCAGTCGTAGGCCGCGTCCCCGTAGCTCGTGAGCCGGTCCTGCGCGTCGTAGCCCGCACTCACCACCAGTGCGTCGCCGACTCCGTACTCCGCCGTCCGGTTGCCGTTGCCCACCCCCAGGCTGTCGTACTCGTACCGGTTCACCTGCACGCCGTTCACCAGCACGCGCGTCAGCCAGCCCGTGTCCGGGGCGTAGTCGTAGTGCGTCGTCCGGTTCTCCGGGCCCGACGCCCCGGCCGCTGTCTCCGTGATGTCGGTCACCCGCCCGAGCGCATCGCGGCTCAGCGACTGCTGCAGCAGGATCGTGCTGCCGATGCGGTAGCGCAGGTTCGCGAGCTCGCCGAACGCGTTGTAGTCGCGGCTCTCGTGGACACCGCCGCCCGCGGGGCCCGCGTGCGTGCTGTCGATCAGCCCGTCGGCCGCGCGGCGGTGGATGTCCAGCGGCGCCAGGCCCGTCGGCGTCACCTGCGTCAGCAGCCCGTCCAGGTCCGCGTACGTGTTCGTCACCGTGCTGCTCGCCGCACCGACCGTCACCGTCTCGGTCGCCTCGCGGAAGTCCGCGTCGGGGGTCCACTCCACGCTGCCGAGCACCCGTCCCGTCCAGGTCTCGCGCTTCAGCAGCGGCCCATCGTAGTCGTAACCGCACATGACCGAGTCCGGCGAGGTCGCCAGCCGCAGCTGGCCGCTTCGCGCCGCCGAGCCCTGCGGGGTGTCCCAGTAGTCGAAGGTCATCGGTGGCCTCGCGGGCCGGGTGGGGGTCAGGGGGCGCCTAGGTACTGTTGCGCTCTCGAAGAGATCACTTGCGTCCCAGAGTAGCGCCCTTGGGCGCAGCGGGCTGTCGATAACCGAAGACGGCCAATATGCCGAGGAGCACAGCACACCCGACTGAGTACAGCTTTGTGGCAGCTGCATAGTCGTACATCAGTCGTAGCCCTCGCATGAACGGCGCTGGTGCTCCGTCGAATAGGTCTCGTCTGTCCACGACTCCCCTTATCAGGATGTAAAGACCGTTCTCGCGATACAGGACCACGCCCACAATAATAATCGCGACAGTCGCTCGGACCCATCTCTGCCGCACCCAGAGCGCCACGCAGACCAGCAGCACGAGGCAAAGGAACACAGTGGAGTCGAGTAGCCCACCAATGGGGTTGCGAACCACCAGAGCGACCTCGCTCATCGTGGGCCATCCCGCTTCGCGGCCCGAGCGCCGGCCTCGATATCCGGCACACTATCAGAGTCATCAATTGTGCCGCCGGCCCCTTGAAGATATTGACCCATGGCGTATGCAACTCCTCCGGTCCGAACTCCCGCATATCCTATTGGGCCGAGCTTCTGGCCCGTGTAACCAGCAACGTAGTTCCCGAACTGATCAGCTCTGATGACCCTTCCATCAACGACGAAGGTCGCCCCGCCCTCGTTGACCTTGAAGTCGAAGGTCCCGCCCTGGGAGTGGTTATCCACACCCGTCAGGATCGCCTCGATCCACGGCCGTTTCGCCGACTCAGAACGCACCCATTGGAGGATCTGGGCGGTCTGCTTGCAGGTGTACGCATGCCCGGAGTTCGACCTACTGCCCTCGCGCCTTGGTTCGTCTGAACCTGCCGATTGCCTTGGCCGAGCACCGTCGAGGTCCACGAAAACCGTGGGCCGATTCCCGGCGTACGCGAACACGTTCGCGCCGCCCGCTTGTCCAACTGGATCCTTGCAAGTCCACCGCCCCACGCCCGGGTCGTAGTCGCGCGCGCCGAACCGCACCAGCTGGGTGTCGCGGTCCTGGATGCCGCACACGTAGCCCAGGCTCTGGAACGTCGGTGCCGTGTCCAGCACGAGCCCGCCCCAGGCGTCGTAGTCCAGCCG
>JANMAX010000074.1:0-18779 GCA_031360075.1 bacterium
CGGCTGGAAGGTGAAGCGGCTGGACCCCGACACCAAGCGCTGGCCGAGCAAACTGTTCAATATGGTGACGAGCCAGGTGGCGGGCGTGCGCCTTCATGACTTCAACTGCGGCTTCAAGCTCTACCGGCGCGAAGTCGTGGAAGCACTCGAGGTGTATGGCGAACTGCACCGCTTCCTGCCGGCACTGTCGCACTGGCGCGGTTTCCGCGTCGGTGAGGTTGGCGTGAACCATCGCGCCCGCCGCTATGGTCAGTCCAAGTTCGGGGCGTCGCGGTTCGTGAACGGCTTCCTCGACCTGCTCACCGCCGCGTTCATCTCGACGTCGGCGTTGAAGCCACTGCACGTCTTCGGCCGCATCGGACTGCTGTGCCTGCTTGTCGGATTCGGTTTGGCGGTGTGGTTCGTCGCCCAGTGGCTGCATGGCGATCCGCTCCGCGTCCGCCCGCTCATGCTGCTCGGTGCCGCGTGCGTGCTACTCGGCATCCAGTTCATCCTGATGGGGCTACTGGGGGAGATGATCGCGCACCAGTCGGCGCGCGACGACTACCCGGTGCGCCGACGCCTCAACTTCGACCGCGGCTAGCCGCCAGGGAGGCTCGCATGAAAGCGTTCATCCTCGCCGGCGGGCTCGGCACGCGCTTGAAGCCGCGCTTCGGGGACCTGCCGAAGCCGCTCGCACCGCTGGGGGGGGAGCCGTTCCTGGTCCGGCAATTGGCGTGGCTCGCGGGCCATCACATCACGCGTGCCGTGGTCCTCGCGGGACATGGCGCGGATCAGCTGCGTGCGGAACTCGGCGACCACGCCGGGGGCGTGGCGCTCGAATGGTCGGTCGAGAGCGAGCCGCTCGGCACCGGCGGTGCGCTCAAGCTCGCCGAGCGCTTCGTGGACGGTGCCGCGCTGGTCGTGAACGGCGACACGCTCGCCGAGGGCGATCCGTGGGTGCTCGAGCGCGATCGCTGGGAGCATGGCGCGCTCGGCGCGGTCGCGCTGTACGAAGTCGCCGACGCGCGCGCGCGCGGGCGCGTCGAGGTGGGCGCCGACGGAGCCATCGCACGCTTCGTCGAGAAGGACGACGCCTGGTCCGGAGCGGCGTGGGTGAATGGCGGGGCATACGCGTTCAAGCCGTCGTTCTGGCGTGCCATTCCTGCAGGGCGCTCGTCGCTCGAGCGCGACGTCATGCCCGCGCTCGCCGAGCGCGGACTGCTGCACGGCCGGCGCTGCGCCGGCCGGTTCTGGGACATCGGCACGCCCGAGGGCTGGGAACGTGCCGAACGGGAGCTGGCCCGATGAAGAGCGTCATCCGTTACTACCGCGCACGCGCACCGCTGCGGCTGTCCTTCTGCGGGGGCGGCACGGACGTCTCGCCCTATCCCGAGGAGCATGGCGGCTGCGTGTTGTCCGCGACCATCAACCACTACGCGTACGCCTCGCTGCGCCCGCGGCGTGACTTGCGCTTCACGCTGGCATCGCTCGACTACGACGTCGTCGCCAAATACGAACATGCCAAGCGCATCAAGTTCGACGGCCAGCTGGACCTCCTGAAGGCCGCGGTCAAGGCGCTCAAGGCGCGCCGTGGTGCCGACCTGTGGACGCACTCGGATGCGCCCCCCGGCTCGGGACTCGGCGCCTCGAGCACGCTCATGGTGGCACTGCTGGCGGTGCTGCGTGAGTGGCTGAAGCTCGACCTGTCGCCGTACGACATGGCCGAACTGGCGTATCGCGTCGAGCGCGTCGACTTGAAGCTCGCGGGCGGCCGCCAGGATCAGTACGCGGCGGCTTTCGGCGGTTTCAACTACATCGAGTTCGGTCGGGACGGCACGGTGGTGACTCCGCTCCGCCTGCGCCGTGACACGCTCGAGGAACTCGAGTACCGCTTGCTGCTGTGCTATATGGGGCAGACGCGGCAGAGCGCCAAGATCATCGAGCGCCAGACGAAGAGCTACACCAGTGGCGAGAAGGCCACGGTGGATGCGCTGCAGGCGCTGAAGGCCCAGACCGCCGAGATGAAGCGCGCGCTGTTGCTGGGGCACATCGACGGCTTCGGCGAACTGCTGCATGAGGCCTGGCTGCACAAGAAGCGGCTGACCGAGGGCATCTCGACGCCGCATGTCGACCAGATGTACACCGTGGCCCGCAAGGAGGGCGCGATCGGTGGCAAGATGACCGGTGCGGGCGGTGGCGGCTACTTCCTGTTCCTGACGCGCTTCGACCGCCGGCACCGCGTGGCCGCGGCACTCGAGAAGCTGGGCGGGCAGGTGGTGCCGTTCCAGTTCGAGCCGCGCGGCGTGCAGTCGTGGCCCGTGGCGCGCGAGCGCTGAACCGCGCGTTCACCATGCGACCTCGCGAACGAGATCCGATCGGCAGCGGTATGCAGCGGGCAGCCTGGGCTCGAGCGGCGGGGCCGCGATGAGCCCGGCGGCTGCGACGAGTCGCCGCATCGCGCTGCTCGGCCCGCTGCATCCGTGGCGCGGTGGGCTCGCGCAGTACCTGCAACTCCTCGGCGAGACGCTCGAGTCGCACGCCGCCGTGAGTGCCGTGACGTTCACGCGCCAGTATCCGGACTTCCTGTTCCCGGGCACCAGCCAGCTCGATGCCGACGCCCCGCGGCCGCGCTTCCCGACCACGGCGATGCTCGATTCGATCGCGCCCTGGAGCTGGCGGAGGACGGCTGCCCATCTGGAGCGTTTCGCGCCCGGCGCGGTCCTCCTCAAGTGGTGGATGCCATTCTTCGCGCCCTCGTTCGCCTCGGCGGTGGGGCCGCTGCGCAAGCGGGGCACGCGCGTCATCCTGGTGTGCGATAACTTGATCCCGCACGAGCCGCGCTTCTATGACGCGGCGTTCTCGGCTTGGATGCTGCGCAACTCGGACGGTTACCTGGTCATGAGCGATTCCGTCGAACGCGACCTCGATGCGCTCAAGCCCGGCGCGCCGCGGCGGCGCGTGCCGCATCCGTTCTACGCGCAGTTCGACCGTGGCCGGTACACGCGCGAGTCCGCTCGCGCCCTGCTGGGCTTGAGCGGTGATGTGGCGCTGTTCTTCGGCTATGTGCGGCACTACAAGGGGCTCGACACGCTGCTCAGCGCGTGGAAGCGCGTGCGCGAGCAGCGCCCCGGGGCCACGCTCGTGGTGGCAGGGGAGTTCTACGAGAAGCCCGAAGCGTACGAGGCCCTCGCACTCGACGCCGGAGGCGTCAGGCTCCTGAACCGCTACATCGCCGACGACGAGGTCGAAGCGCTGTTCCGTGCCACTGACGTCACCGTGCTGCCGTACCGCTCGGGCACGCAGAGCGGCGTGACGCACGTCGCCTACGCGCTGGGCTCGCCCGTCATCGCCACGAACGTCGGCGGCATCACCGAGAACGTGCGCGACGGCGAGACCGGGCTGACCTGCCCGCCGGAGGACGCTCCAGCGCTGGCGCGCACGATCGTGCGCTACTTCACCGCAGGCATGCGCGAGCAGATGGCGGCCCCGATCGCCGCGCTGAAGGCCGAGCATTCGTGGGAGGCGCTGGCGCGCTCGACGGTGGACCTGATCGATGAGCTGAAGCCGGCGCGGGGGTGGGCATGAAGTCGTTGCGCACCTCGCTCGCACTCGCGTGCGCGGCGTTCCTGACGTTCGCGCTCACCGGCGGCGGACGCATCGTCGGCAGCGATGAAGTCACCATGTTCGAACTGGGCCGCGCCATGGCGCACGGCAGCATCGCCGTGCCCGAAGGGGCCACGCTGCAGGGCCGCAACGGCCGCTTCTACAGCAAGAACACCGCAGGACAGGCAGTGCTGGCCCTGCCGCTCGTCGTGGCCGGCGATCTCGCCGCGAAGGTGGGCGGGTTCCGCGACGAACGCGCGCAACTCGCGGCCCGTTTCGTGGCGTCGTTCTTCAACGCCATCGTTGCCGCGCTCCTGATCGCCGCGCTCTATCTGAGCCTGCGCTCGCTGCGCGTCAGCACGCGCGCGGCGTTCGCTGCGGCCGTGCTCGTGGGGTTCACGACGCCGTTGTGGATCTACGCCAAGAGTTTCATGGCCGAACCGCTCGAGGCGTTCGGCCTGCTGCTCGCGCTCACCGGTGCGGCGCACGCCGGAGCGGCTCCGGCGGCCGCCGATGCGCGCCGCGGCGAGCGCATCGCCGCGCTCGGTGCGTTCATCGCCATTTCGGCAAAATTGGGCGTCGCACCGCTGGCGCTGGCGTGTCTGTGCGCCGCCGGTTTCCGCCGCCCGCGCGCCTGGCTCGTGCCGATGCTCGGCGTCGCCATGGCACTCGCCGGGCATGGACTCTACAACTGGATGCGTTTCGGCGGCGTGCTCGAGACGGGCTACGGCGCGCAGGCCTCGGCGAGCGCGTTCACGACCCCGGTGCTGGTGGGCGTGTACGGGCTGCTGTTGTCGAGTGGCAAGGGCGTGGCGTGGTTCGCGCCCATGGTCTGGCTGGTGCCAGCCGGCCTCGCCGCCATGGTGCGGTCGCGCCAGCACAGCGAGGCCGCGCGCCGCGGCGACGACGCGCGCCGCTCCGGCTGGGCGATCGTCGCCGCATGGGGTGTGGCGCTCTTCTTATATGGCCGTTTCCAGCACTGGGGCGGTGACGGCTCGTGGGGACCGCGCTATCTGGTGCCGGTGCTGCCGCTCGCCGGCATCGCCGTGGGCTTCGCGCTGGACGGGGCTTCGCGTGCCCGCAAGCGCATCGCGTGGGCGCTCGGCGTGCTCGGGCTGGTGGTCACGCTCGGAGGCGTCGGCATCTACTTTGGCGCGCAGATGCGCGAGGCGGGGGATTACCCGTACACGCTGGCGCTCGAGGACCCGCACTTCATGGAGGCCAGCCACTGGAATCCGCGCTACACGCCGGTCGCGGGCCACTGGCGGATGCTGTCGCGCAACATCGGCGAGCATCTCTCCGGCGCCGCGCCGGTGTTGGGGCAGAGCGGCGCGATCGATCCGCGCACGGGGATCACTCCGGGCGAGCAGCAGGTGCTGCTGCACGCCATCGACGTGTGGTGGCTGTATGCCGGCTACGCCGGGCTGCCCAGGGGGCCGTTGTACGCAGCCGCCATGGTGCTGTTCGTTGCCTCGGCGTTGGCCTGGTGGCGCGCGCTCATCGCGCTCCACGAGGAGCGGGCTGCTTGAGGACGCTGACGGTGATCGTGCTGTCGTGGAACGGTCTCGCGCTGACGCGTGACACGCTGCAGTCGCTCGCGGCCTGCCGGCTGCCCGCGGAGTGGCGCCTGCACACGCTGGTCGTGGACAACGCCTCGGACGACGGCTCGGCCCGGATGGTGCGTGACGAGTTCCCGGGCGCCGGGCTGCTGGCGCTGACCGAGAACAAGCGCTTCGCGGGCGGCAACAACGCCGGGCTGGCGCGCGCGCTCGAACAGGGCGCCGATGCCGTGATGCTGCTGAACAACGACGTCATGGCGGATCCCGACCTGCTCGTGAAACTACTCGCCGCACTCGCCGAGTACCCGCATGCCGGCGCGGTGGCGCCGCTCATCTACTTCGCCCCGCCCAGTGACCGCATCTGGTACGCCGGAGGTCGCTGCGAACCGTGGCTGGCGCACAGCTCGCATCGCGCCATCCGGGAGCGCGACCACGGCCAGTTCCGCTCGATCGAGCAGACCGGTTACCTTACCGGCTGCTGCCTGCTGGCGACCGCCGAAGCGTGGCGCAGGGTGGGGCCCCTCGACGAGCGCTACTACATCTACGCCGAGGACGCCGATTGGTGCCTGCGGGCACGCGCCGCCGGCTACGAGCTGCTGTTCGTGCCGACCGCGCGGCTGTGGCATCGCGTCAGCGCGAGTTCCGGAGGGGCGATGAACCCGTGGAAGGTGTACCAGCGCCTGCGCGCGAACGTGACGCTGTGGTCCCGCAACGCGCGCGGTGTGGCTCAGTGGACCTGGCTGCCGGCGTTGCTGGCGCAGCAGGCGGCGTACATGGCGCTCCTGCTGCTGCGCGGTCACTTCACCGCGGCCGCCGCGGTGCCGCGCGCGCTGCTCGACGCATGGGCGGGCAAGGACCCGGCGGAGGTGCGGTTGTGAGTGGAGTTCGCGCCGTCAAGCCCGCCCGCGACACGAACGAGCGCCCGGTGTTCCTGCGCGAGGTCATCGCCGCGCTGCCCGTGGGGGCGCGCGTGCTCGACGCCGGCTGCGGGCCGGGGTCGTGGCCGTATGCGCTGCGCGACGATCTCGACGTGACAGGCTTCGACATCAAGTTCCCGCCCGGGCCACCGGCACGGCATGCGCGGATGCGCGTGTTCCGGGGTGACTTGGCGCGGCTCCCGCTGCGCGAGCACCGGTTCGACCTCACGGTGTGCCACTACGTGCTCGAGCACGTCACCGAACTCGAGGCGTGTTGCGACGAACTGGCGCGCGTCACCAAGCCTGGCGGTCAACTCTACCTGAGCGTGCCGCGCGCCGCGGCGTTCGACGACCGCCTCTACCGCTTCGCCGGGTACTTCGCCAAGTACGCGCTCATGAAGTTCAAGAAGCGCGTCGAGCATCAGCAGTGCTTGGACTTCCACAGCATGATCGACCTGTTCTACGCCCGCGGCATGCGCCTGACCGCCACCGCCCGTGTCCCCGCCGGCTTCAGCTGGATGAACGACCCCCGCACCAAGCCCCTGCAGGCCGCGTTCACCGACACGCTCGCGCTCCTGCACCGGTGGTTCGGCCTTGACCTCGCGAAGGACGCCAACTTCGTCCTGACGTTCGAGAAAGTCGGAGCCATCGGCTTTCGCAAGGTCACGCACGTCTGCCGCGAATGCGGTGAACACGCCGTCGTGAGTTCCGCGGCCTCCGGCCCCGGGCCCGCCGGGGGCGAGGCGTACCCGAACACCTGGACATGCCCCTACTGCGGCAAGCGGAACCCGTTCGGACGGTCGCGTTGAGTCCGCACGTCCGGGCACGCTGACCATGCGCGTCCTCCATGCCCCGTCTGAGATCGCCGGCCAGCCCAGCATCCTCGCGCGCGCCCTGCGTGACCTCGGCGTCGAAGCCTGGTCGCTCGCCACGAACCCGAGCTTCGCGCAGTACCGGCCCGACGAGCACCCGCCCCTGGACGACATGCCGCCACTGCCGCGCTATCTCGGCTACGCCGGCTTGGTCGCCAAGCACCTCGGCAAGCACGACGTCTTCCATTTCCATTTCGGCCGCACGCTCGTCCCGCCGCACAACCTCGACTTGCCGCTGTACCGCGCGCTCGGCAAGAAGCTCGTGTTCCACTACCACGGCTGCGACGTGCGCAACCGTGCGCACATGCTGGCGACGCACACCTGGTCAACGTGCACCGAGTGCGAGCCGTTCTGCATTCCCAAGCGCCAGCAGCGCATCCTGCGCGAGGCGCGCGCGAACGCCCATGCCGAGCTCGTGTCGACGCCCGATCTGCTCGAGAGCGTGCCGAGCGCGCAGCAGCTGCATGTCGCCGCGTGGTTGCCGGACTACGAGCCCAGGCCGTTCCGTGAGGTGCCCAGGCTCGTGCTGCACGCACCCACGAACAGGCTCATCAAGGGCACCCGGCACATCGAGGCCGCATTCGAGCGATTGCGCCCCCGGTTCCCCGGGGTCGAGTTCCGCACGGTCGAGAAGGTGCCGTGGGCGGGATTGCGCGACCTCATGGCCGAGTGCGACGTGTTCGTCGATCAGGTGTTCATGGGGTGGTATGGCATGGTGAGCGTCGAGGCCATGGCGTTAGAGCGTCCGGTGCTGACGTACTTGCGGCCGGAGTTCGAAGCACTCACGCGCGATTGTCCGGTGGTGCGCATCACCGTCGACACTCTGGCCGACGAGTTGGCTGCCGTGCTCACCCAGACGCCGCGCCGCCGCGCGCTGGGGCTGGCCGGGCGTGCCTACGTCGAGCGCGAGCACGAGGCGCATATCATCGCCCGGCGGCTGGTGCAGCTCTATCGCGATATCGGCGCCCAATGAGCCTGCGCGAATCCCTGAAGCGCCTGACCGGCGAGTCCTTGGTCTACGGCCTCGGCCAGGTCAGCGGCCGTGCGGTGAACCTGCTGCTCGTGCCGGTGCTGACGCGCGTGCTGCTCAAACAGCAGTTCGGCGTCGCGGAACTGATCACGGGCTATTCCGCGAGTCTGTTATTGGTGCTGGTGTTCGGCATGGACGGCGCGCTGGCGCGCTTTTACTACCAGCAGCCCGATGTCGCGACGCGCCTGCGCATGACCTCGTCGTCGTTTGCGTTCCGGATCGTCACGGCCGGCGTCGTGTCGCTGACTCTCGTGCTGGCCGCCGGGCCCCTGGCCGAGCACCTGCTGGGCGGCGGGGTGTACGCGAAGTACATCCGCCTCGGCGCGATCACGCTGCCATTCACGTTGGTGGTGCTGTGGTGCAACGACGTGCTGCGCGTGACATTCCAGCCGTGGAAGTTCGTCACGCTCAATGTCACGCAGACCGCGCTGGTTGGCGGCATCACCATCTACCTGGTCATGGTGCAGCAGCTCGGTGTCGCAGGCGTGTTGTACGGCAAACTGGCGGGCGACTCGATTGCCGCGCTGCTCGGCATCACGCTGAGCCGACACCACATCCGCCCGCGGCTGGACGGCACGATCCTGCGGCAGATGCTGCACTACGGCCTGCCGCTCGTGCCGGTCGCACTGGCCTACGGTGTCATCGGTTCCGTGGACCGCTGGTCGCTCCAGCACTTCGCCTCGCTGGACGAAGTCGGCACCTATGCGCTGGCGATCAAGTTCTTCGCCCTCGTGACCATGGGGATCTCGGCGTTCCAGCTGGCGTTCGCGCCGTTCGCGTTCGCGCGCGCGCAGGATCCCGATGCACCGCGGCTGTACGCCCGCATCTTCGGGCTCTACGTCGCGATCGCGACGGCGGGAGCACTGGCCTGCGCGCTGCTCGCACCGGTCGGCATCCAGTTGCTGGCGACCCGGGATTACGCCGGGGCCTCGCGTCCGGCACTGTGGCTGGCCTTTGCCGCGGTCGCGCAGGGCGCTTACTATATCGCCGGTCTGGGCATCAATCTGTCGCTGAAGAACGCGTTGGTCGGTCTGTCCGCGGGCGGCGCGGCCTTGCTCGCGGTCGTGGCCAACTGGGTGCTCGTCCCGCGCTACGGCGCGGAAGGAGCGGCCATGGCGACGTTCGCGGGCTACGCCACGTCGGCGGCGCTGACGTATGTGATCGCCCAGCGCGTGCATCCGCTGCCTTACCGTGGCGCGCGGCTCGCGGCGTTGTTCGTGAGCGGCTTGGCACTCGGGCTGGCGGCGGTGCGGCTGGCGCCCGGCGGGATGGCCGGAGCCGGCTGGCGGCTGGCGGCGCTGGCGGCTTATGCACTGATCGCATGGAAGAGTGACGTCTGGAAGGATCGTGGGGCACTCCGGCACCGGCCGGCAGCGCACTGAACAGGACGAAAGGCAGGAAGTCATGTGCGGCATCGCCGGACTCTTCGACCGACACGGACGTGCGGACCTCGGACGGCTGCGGGCCATGTCGCAGATGCTGCGGCAGCGCGGGCCCGATGACGAAGGCCTCGTGCTCATCGATGCAGTGGGTGGCCAGTCGTTCACGCATGGCGGCGCCGATACGCCGGCCAACGTCTTCAAGTCCGGGCTGCCGTGGGCGCCAGGCCTGGCGCGTGGCGACCAGCCCACCGCACGCTACGGTGTCGCGCTCGCACACCGCCGGCTGAGCATCGTCGACCTGGAACCCACCGGTCACCAGCCGTTGGGTGACCCCGCGGGCGGAAGCTGGATCGTGTTCAACGGCGAGGTCTACAACCACACCGAACTGCGCGCCGAACTCGAGAATTCGGGTGTGCGCTTCATGGGGCACAGCGACACCGAGGTCATCCTCGCGGCGTACCGTGCGTGGGGCGAGCGCTGTCTCGCGCGCTTCAACGGCATGTTCGCGTTCGCGATCTGGGATGCCGACCAGCGTCGGCTGTTCTGTGCGCGTGACCGCATGGGCGTCAAGCCGTTCTACTACCAGTACGACGGCGAGAAGTTCGCTTTCGCCTCGGAGCCGCGTGCGCTCGTGCTCACGCAGGGCCACCGCATCCAGCCCCATTTGGCGGCGGTGCGCGACCTGCTGGCACTCGACTGGGTCGACCACGAGTCGCAGACGTTCTTCGAGGGCCTGCGTCAGCTGCCGGCTGGCCACTGGCTGTCGGTGGGCGAGGGCGGCTTCCAGGTCCAGCGTTGGTGGCATCTCGATCCCTCACGCCGCGCGACCGGCAGCGCCGCCGACATGGCCGCCGAATTCGGTGAGCTGTTCACCGATGCCGTGAAGCTGCGCCTGCGCGCCGATGTCGAAGTCGGCGCTTGTCTGTCGGGCGGCCTCGATTCGAGCGCCGTGGTGACCACGGCCGTGAAGCTCGCCGCGAAGGACCTGCACGCGTTCACATGCGCCTACGACGAGGGCCCGGCGTTCGACGAGCGCCCATATGTGCGTGCCGTCGCCGAGGCCACCGGTGTGACCTCGCATGTCATCGTGCCGGATGGTTCTGACCTGTGGAGCGTGTTCGATACGCTCGCCGACCAGCAGGGCGAGCCCACCGCCGGCCCCGGCGTGTATTCGCAGTGGCAGGTCATGAAGCTGGCCGGAGGCCAGCACCGGATGAAAGTCCTGCTCGACGGCCAGGGTGGCGACGAGACGCTCGCCGGCTACTTCCGTTACCTGCCGACGCGGCTGCGCGATTTAGCGACCGCCGGGGACTGGGGTGGATTCTCGAAGCTGTGGGGCCCGGTCTCCGACCGGCTCGGCTTTGCGACCACGCTGCTGCACACGTTCGAGCCGTGGCTGCCCGCGCCGCTCGTGTCCGACCTGCGCCGCCGCTTCGGTCAGGGCAAGGACCGCGTGCTGTCGAGCGCGCTCATGAAGCTCAAGTCCGAGGTTCCGCACGCCGCGCATTCCTCGCGCTCGGGGCTCTGGGACCAACTGGCGTTCGACACCACCGTGCGCCAGCTGCCGGGCCTGCTGCGCTACGAGGATCGCAGCAGCATGGCGTTCGGCATCGAGACTCGTCTGCCGTTCCTGGACTATCGGCTCGTGGAGTTCGCGTTCTCGCTGCCCGACACTGAACGTCTGGACGGCGTCGTCACCAAGGCGATCGCACGTCGCGCACTGGGTGACCGGGTGCCGAAGAGCGTGCTCGAGCGCCGGGACAAGATGGGCTTCGAGACCCCCACGGACCTGTGGCTGCGCGGCCGCTACGCCATGGAGGTTCGCCGCCGGCTGACGCGCAAGGGACCATTCCAGGACTGGGTGGATCCGAACGTCGTCGAAGCATCGCTCGATGACTACCTGGCCGGCCGCCGTCAGATCGGGCTGCAGATCTGGCGCTGGCTCTCGCTCGAGGCCTGGTCTCAGCATTACATCGCGCGTGACCCGCGCACCGTGGGACGCGCCGCAGACCCGTCGGTGTCGGCGGGCCGGCATCTGGGCTACGTGGAAGCGGTCGCGCACCACAAGTCCGAACTCGCGGCAGGCGTCGCGGCCGGCTGACGCGCTTGGACCTGCTCGTCCTGTCCGAGGTCCGCTGGGGCTACTTCCGCACGCGGAAGCAGTTCCTGCTGTCGCGCTTCCCAGCGCCGTGGCGGGTGTTCTTCGCGCAGCCGCCGGCGTTCGGTGCCGACGATCCGTGGGAACCCCGGCAGGAGGGGCGGGTCACGGTGTTCACCGTGCCGTTCCTTAAACCCGGCACCACCAGCCCGCTCTATAACGCCGTGAGCCGTACGCCGCTCGGGCGGTCCGCCATCGAGTGGGGTGCCGAGCTGTACCTGAACCGCATGCTGTCGCGGCTCGAGGTCGACCCCGAGCCGGTTGTGATGGCGTCCAATATCTATGCTCCCGGGCTGCTTTCGCGGCTCCGTAAGAAGCTGCTACTCTATGACTTCAACGACCACCCCCTGCAGTTCTCGGGCTCGCCGCCATGGGCCCGGCCCTACCTGCGGCGAACACTCGCGCAGGCTCAGGGGGTGTTCGTCGTTTCGGAGTACTACCGTCGCACTTTGGTCTCGGAGACCGATCGCCCCTTGATCCTGCTCGGCAATGGAGTGGAGATGGCGCACTTCGAGACGCCGCGCACGCTGCCGGCCGAGCTGGCGGCCCTGCCGCGGCCACGGATCGGTTACGTCGGCCTGCTGTCGCACTTCCTCGACTTCGACATGCTCGAGACGCTGCGCCGGAACCGCAGGGGGGGCACGGTGGTATTGATCGGACCGGGTACTCCCGCGACCGATGCGGCCGTGTCCGATTTCAGCCGCCGGGAGGGCGTAGCCGTGTTGGGCCCCAGGCCCTACGCCGACCTGCCCGCGTACATGCAGGGTCTCGATGTGGGTCTCATACCGTTCCGGGCCGATGACCCGTTCGTGCAGGGGATCAATCCGAACAAGGTCTACCAGTATCTGGCCGCCGGACTGCCGGTGATCAGCACGCCGTTGCTCGACCTCGACTCCAGTCCGCCAGACCTGCTGTACGCTGCCACGCCGGCCGAAGCCGCACAGGCACTCGACCGAGCGCTCGCCGCCGCACCTGAACCGTCTCGCCGCCGCGCGCTGGCGCGCTCCCACGACTGGGATGCGCTCGCTGCACGCATGGTGGCCGAGATCGAGGCGCGGCTGCGCGCCGCGTGAGACCCGGAGAGGACCGCATGAGCCGCAAGCAGGAGACCATGAAACCGGCAGGCAAGGGCTTCACGCTCACCACGTCATGGGTGGCCGTGCTGCTCGCGCTGCTCACGATCGTGTTCTTCCACGACGTCTCACTGCCACCGCCGGGGGGCGTGACGAAGGTGTTCACGTCGCCCGACGCCACCGCGCCGGCCGGCTTCGTGCGCATCGGCGAGCAGTCGTTGTGGAAGGACCATGTCTACCCTCTCTGGAACCCGTTCGTGTTCCTGGGCATGCCGTCATTCGGGTCCGGCGGTTACAACCCGCTCATCTATCCGCCCGACTGGCCGTTGGCGCTCGCGCAGAAGGTCCTGCCGCTGCCCGAGATGACATGGCTGCTGCTCTACTACTTCCTGGGTGCACTGTTCACCTACCTGTTGGCGCGTGAGTGGGGGGCCCGCACCGAGGGTGCGTTGCTGGGCGCCGTGGCGTTCGTGTTCCAGCCCAACCTCGTCGCGGTCGGAGCGCACGGTCACGGCAGCCAGTTGGTGGACTCCGCCTATCTGCCGCTCATGGTGTGGCTCGCGGCGCGTTGGCTGCGCAAGGGCACGTTGACCGAACTCGGCTGGCTGGCACTGGCCGGCGGCTTCCAGTTCCTGCGCGGTCACATCCAGATCTGTTTCTACACCTGGATGGCGGTCGGGCTCTACACACTGGTTGCCCTCGGCATGACCGCGCGCCGGCCGGCCGAGCTCAAGACCATGGCGCTGCGCGCACTCGGCATCGCGGGCGCGGCCGCGCTGGCGTTTGGCATCGCGGGCATCTACAACCTTCCGCTGCGCGACTACGCGCAGTATTCCATGCGGAGTTCCTCGGCGAACGGCGGGGCGCCGTTCGAGTACGCCACGGGCTGGAGCATGGCGCTCTACGAACTGCCGAGCATCGTGTTCCCCCACTTCGTGGGCTTCGGCGGTGCGACCTACTGGGGCGGCATGCCATTCACGGATTATCCGAACGGTTTCATCGGCATCATCATCGCGCTGCTCGCGCTCATCGGCTTCGTGGCGCGCGGCCAGGGCGACAGCACCGCCAAGCTGTTCGCGGGCGTGCTGGCGGTGTTCGCGCTGCTGGTGGGGCTCGGGCACAACTTCCCCCTGTATGGATTCCTCTACGAGCACCTGCCGATGTTCAACAAATTCCGCATCCCGGTCATGATCCTGCTGCTGTTCCAGCTGGCGATGGCGGTGGCCGCCGCCTGGGGCTGGGGCGCGCTCGTCACGGTGGGGGCGGCCAGGGGCAAGGCCGATCTGGTCGACCGCGTGCTCATGGGCGTGGCGATCGCGCTGGGTGTGGTCGCGCTACTCGGATTGTTCGGCACCGAGGGACTGCGCGGCGGCTATGTGAACATGGCGCTCGAGCACAAGCCGCAGTTCCCGGGCGAAGCGGCGCGGGCGGCGTTCGGGGCGTTCACGGGCGATCTCGCGAAGGCGGCGTTCTTCGGGCTCGCCGTGGTCGTGATCGCATGGTTCGCACGGCGTGGCAAGTTCCCGGTCGCACTGGCTTCGGTGGTCGTGCTCGTGCTGCTGCTCGCGGAACTGTGGCCCGTGAGTCGTGCGGTCATGGCGCCCACCATCGGCGACCCGGTCGCGCACAATCTGGATGCGGGGCGTGACGACGTCATCGACTGGCTCGAGAAGGCCGGCTCGCCGGGCGCGTTCCGCGTCTTCTATCCGGAAGACGAATGGTTCATGGACAACCGCCCCGCGGGCTTCGGCATCTCGCTGCTCGGCGGCCGCCACTCCGCCAAGACGAGGCTATGGCAGGACCTCTACGACACTCGCTCGCTCTATCGCCTGCCATGGCTGGCTCTGCTCAATGCGCGCTACTGGGTGTTCTCGCGTCCGATCTCGCCCACCGATATCCCGCCCGAGTGGTTTGCGCTGCTGAAGATGGCGTACACCGGCAGCGCGGGTGTGGTGTACGAGTACGCGCTGGCGATGCCACGCGCGACCGTGGTGGGAGCCTGGGCCGTGGTGCCCGACACGGGCCGTGCCGTCATCGACTCGGTTGCGATGGTGGCGCGCGATCCGCGCCGCTTCACCTATCTCACGAGCGACCCGGGCATCCCGTCCGGGGCGCTCGACTCGGTCGGCACCGCGACCGTCACCCGCTACGGATTGCACGACGTCGAAGTCACGGTCGAGAGCACTCGGCCCGCGATCCTGCGGCTCGCCGACCTCTACTATCCGGATTGGAAGGTCACCGTGGACGGTAAACGCGAGAAATTGCTGCGCGCCGACCATGTCCTGCGCGCGGTGGCGGTCCCGGCCGGCCGGCACGTGGTGAAGTTCAAGTTCGCTTCGGCGGCGTTCATGATGGGGCTGTGGCTGAGTGTCGTGAGCGCGCTGGTGGCGGTGGGTCTGCTGGTCACGGGCGCGTGGCTCGCCCGGCGCCAGCACGCGGCGGCCGTGCCCGCGGCGGAGAGTGAGCCAGCCTGATGGAGAAGCTCATCATCGTCCCGACCTACAACGAGCGCGAGAACATCGATCCGCTGCTCGAGCGTCTGCTCGCGCTGCCGTTCGGGCTCGAGGTGCTGGTCGTGGACGACGGCTCGCCCGACGGCACCGCGGAGCGGGTGAAATCGTGGCAGGCCAAGTCGCCGCGTGTCCATCTGCTGCAGCGTCCGGGCAAGATGGGTCTGGGTTCGGCCTACCGGGACGGCTTTCGCTACGCGCTCAAGAACGGGGCGGAGTACATCTTCGAGATGGATGCGGACTTCTCGCACGATCCGGATGCCATCGGTGAGTTCCTCGAGGCGGCCAAGGATGCGGACATCGTGCTCGGGTCACGCTATCTGCATGGCGTGACGGTCGTGAATTGGCCGCTGTCACGGCTCATCCTGTCCTACTCCGCCAACATGTACACGCGCATCGTCACCGGCATGCCACTGGCGGATGCGACCGGCGGGTTCAAGTGCTTCCGCCGTCGCGCACTCGAGAGCGTGAACCTCGAGCGGGTGAAGACCGAAGGCTACGGCTTCCAGATCGAGATGTCGTTCCGTTGCTGGAAGCGGGGTTTCCGGATCAAGGAGATTCCCATCGTGTTCGTGGACCGCCGTGCGGGCGTTTCGAAGATGAACAAGAAGATCATCTACGAGGCCGCATGGATGGTGTGGAAACTGCGTTTGCTGGATCTGCTGGGCCGACTGGAGTGACTGCCATGTCCCGACGCCGCCGTCTTGCCCTGATCCTGTGGTTCGTCCTGGTACCGTTCGCGGCCCGAGCGCAGGGCCAATGGACCACGTACATCCGCCCCACGACCTGCAACGACATCATCGCGCTGGGCGACACGGTCTGGATGGCGACGGGTGAAGCGGGACTGCTGAGGTACTTCCGCGGTACGGGCACGTGGAACGCGATCACTCGCGAGCCGAGTGGCCTGGCGGGAAACGACGTGCGCGCGATCACGTTCGACCGCAGCGGCAACTTGTTCGCCGCCGTGCCCGGCAAGGGAGTCAGCCGGCTCGACACCGACGGCCGTTGGTCGCTGTTGAACGCCTTCGACGGTCTGCCGTCCGACACCGTGCTGGCGCTGGCCGCACAGGGGGACACCGTGTGGATCGGCACGACGCGCGGTCTGGCCCTGTACGACGGCAAGGTGGTGGCGGGTTCGATCCCCGATCTCGGCACGGCGTCGCCGTTCGTCGACGACCACATCAACGGCATCGAGATCACGGGTGACACGCTGTTCGTCTCGAACCCCAAGGGCGTGCACATCGCCCGCCTGTCCCAGCGCCTCCGGACCTGGACGCTCATCGATGTCGGATTGCTGGTCGATGGCGGCCAGAACGTGCGCAACGTGCGCGGGCTCGCCAGCGACGGTCACAACGTGCTCACACTGATGAGCGGCGCGAACCCGAGCAACCCCGCGCAAGGCCTGTTCTCGAGCTTCCGCTGGTTCACGCCATTGTCGCGCTGGATCAGTGACTTCCCCGCGAATTCGCAGGTGCGCCGGCTTCGCGACGACTTCGGCACCGTCCTCGCGACGACTCCGTCCGGTGTCTACCGGCGCTCGTTCGCCGGGGTGTGGACGCTGATCCCCGGATCGCCGGTGACGGACAACTCCGATACCCCAGCGCTCGAGGTGGGAACCGACGCTGGTGGCCGCACTTTCGCCTCGACCGCCGGAGTGCTGCTCGAGGAGGGCAGCCCGAACTGGAGCCGGCACGTGCCGCCGGGACCTCCCGGGAACGACTGCCGCAATGTCGCCTCGGTCGGCAACGTGCTGTATGCGTGTTTCGAAGGCAAGGGGGTTGGGCGGCTGCGCGGGGACGTCTGGCGAACGTACCCGGCCGGTGTGGTGTGTTCGTTACCGGCGTGCGATCCCGACACGACGTTCCTGAGTGCCAGTTTCCCGAAGGTCCTGCTGCTGGACCCGCTCGGCCCCAAGTGGATCGGCATGTGGGATGGCCCGCTCGCCCGGTTCGATGACACGGTCTCACCGCCGAGATTCAAGAACATCCTCTATGCCAGCACGGACCCCGACTCGGCGCACCTGCACAGTACGACACATGGCTACGCCGCCGATCTCAATCACCAGACTCCGGGGAAGCAGCCCGGCCGCTGGTTCGGGCTTGACTCGGACCGCATCGGCTCGACGCCGGGTGACCCGCTCGGTCTGGACGTCTATGACACCTCGGGCACGTTCATCCGCAACTACAACACCAGCTACCCGCGTCTCAAGAACGGGCTCATCCGGGCGCTGGCGGTCGACCGCATCAACCAGATGTGGGTGGGATACAAGAGCGTCGGGTTGTCGACGTTCGCGGTGCCCGACAGTCTGCACACGCCCATCACGCTCGATGAAGTCCCGGGGTCGGCGGCGCTCGATATCTTCGGACTGGCGATCCAGGGTGATTCGGTGTGGGTGCTGGCATCCGACGGCCTGCACCGCTTCCGGCAGTCGCGGCGCTCGCTCGTGACGACGCTGTCGATCGCCGCACCTCCGGCACTGTTCAGCGTGCACCCGGTCGACGTCGGGCCCGACGGCTCGGTGTACGTGGGCACGACCGGGGGCTTGCGCGTGCACCAGCGCGGCCGAGCGGCGGTGGACTACAACGCCGACAACTCGCCGCTCGCCGACAACGAGGTCCGCAGCGTGTTCGTGGACGCTTCGGGAGTGGTGTGGCTCGCGACCGCCGGTGGCATCAATCGCTTTGACCCGAAGTACGTGCCGCCGCCGCCGCCGCGGCTGCCCTCGCTCCAGGTGACGATGTATCCGAATCCGGCGTGGCTCACCGGGATCGGCTTCGAACTGCGCCTGAAGGGACAGGCCACCGCCTACGACGGCGAGGTGTACGACTTGAACGGCCGCATGGTCCACCGCTTCCACGCCGGCGGAAACGGTGTCGTGGTGTGGAACGGCCGCGACCTGGACCAGCGCCGGGTCGATCCCGGCATGTACTTCTTGCGCGTGCGCGGCGGTGGCGCCGAGGCCACTTCACGCGTCGTCGTGTTGCGCTGATGGCTCGCCCCGCACGGATGCGGGCGGTCTGAATGGCCGTCGGCTCGCCGCCCCACGCGCGGGCGCGGGAGCTCCGCGGTTGAGCGAGCGGGCCTCTGCGGTACTCGATCAGGTCCCGCCGGAGTGGGATGCACTCGTCGCGAGCGACCCTTCGGCGTCGCCGTCTCACCAGCCCGTGGTGTGGGACGCGCTCGTGGCCGTGTTCCCGGGCTACGAGTGGCGCTTGCTCGTGCACCGAGAGGATGGCGCGCTCGCCGGTGGCGCACCGGTCATGCTGTCGCGCCGCGGACCGTTCCGCTGGCTGCACGCACTGCCCTGGCTGCTGCCGGCGGCACCCATTGCGCGCCCCGGCGCACACGCCCGCAGCGATGCCGCGCTGGCCCGCACGTTCGCGAAGCTGGCGCGGGAGCTGCGCGTGGTCGGCGGCGAATGGTCGTTTTACCGCCCGGGTGCGCCCGCACCGGAGCCCGCTGTGCTCGACACCGTGCCCGGCGAGACACGGCGCTTCGAGGCCGCGCTGCTGCCCCTCGCTGGCGGACTCGAAGCCCGGCGTGCCGCCATGGGACGCAAGCAGCGCCAGTCGCTCGCTCAGGCGCGCGAGCGCGGACTGGCGTTCGCCGAGGACAGCGCGGCGCTCGACGAGGCATACACGCTGCACTGCCAGCAGTCACGCCACTGGCCGGGGCACCGGCCGCTGCGGTGGC
>JANMAX010000082.1:0-17717 GCA_031360075.1 bacterium
TCACACTGAACGGCGGCGCGGGCCCGGACCTGAGCGTGGCCACGGGCTCGACGCTGCAGTTGACGGGGGCCAATGCGATCACGCTGGCTCTGGTCGCAGCCACCACCGGTGAGATCTCCGGCACCACGACACTCGCCGGCGCGTCCCACCGCATCACGGCGACGGACGTGAACTCGCTGTCGTACAACAGCGGGTCGCTGCTGTCGACGGGTGTGAGCTTCTCGGGCAACCCGTTCGGCACCACCGCACTCAACACGGTGGCGTTCAAGGCCGGCTCGGTCTACCAGCACGCCGCGGGCGCGAACCCGTTCGGCGCGACGGCGCCGAGCTCGGTGGTGACGTTCGAGGCGGGCAGCCGCTACCGCGTCGACGGTGCGGTCACGCCGGCGATGTCGGGGCGCACGTACGCCGACTTCGAGTTCAACAACGGCGGCACGCAGTCGCCCACCGGGGCAACGGGCGTGACGATGGACAGCCTCATCGTGTCGCAGGGCACGTTCAACCTGAACCTCACGGGCGGCGCGATCATCCGCGGCGACATCCATGTGAAGGCGGCGGGCACGTTGAGCTTCAGCCCGGCCTCTGGTTCGCCCGCGTTCTCGCTGGCCGGCACCTCGGGCCAGTCGATCGACATACAGGGTGCATTCAGCACGTCGAGCGCCGCTGTATTGAGCATCAACGATCCCGCGGGAGTGACGCTGGTGACGAACCTGTCACTGAACGGCGGCCTGTCGTTCACGAACGGCCGCATCAACACGGGGGCTCGCACGCTGACGCTCGCGACCGCGTCGGCCGTGACCGGTGCGGCACAGGGCACCGGCTGGGTGAACGGCACGTTCACGAAGAACTACGCCGCGGGTGCGTTCGCGAGCACACTGCCGGTGGGCGACGCCGTGAGCTACGCCCCGGTCGGGATCTCGGGCACGGGTGCCGCGGCGGGCTTCGCGCTCACCACACGCACGACCGGCGGCGAGCATCCGAATTTCGCCACGTCGGGGCTCGACGCGGCGCGCTCGCTGAACCGCTTCTGGACGGTGACGTCCACGAACGGTGCAGGTGCCACATGGAGCGCGACGTACAACTATCCGTCGTCGGACCTGGACGGCACTGCGAATCCGCTGACGTTCCAGGGCCGCGCTTGGGACGGCTCGGCGTGGTCGCCGCTGACCATCAACGCGATCACGTCCAACAGCATCCAGCCGAGCGGCATCACGTCCGCGACGCCGACGCAGTCCGCGTTCGGCAACCTGCCGAGCTTCACGATCACCGCCACGGCCGGGGCCAACGGCAGCATCTCACCGAGTGGCGCGGTGTCGGTGACGACGGGGGCCAACCAGTCGTTCGCGATGCTGCCGGCGCCCGGGTTCCATGTGGCCGACGTGCTGGTCGACGGCGCCAGCGTGGGCGCGGTGGCCGGTTTCACGTTCACGAACGTCATCGCGAACCACACCATCGCGGTGAGCTTCGCGGGTGACCCGCGCACGCTCAATATCACCGTCGTCGGTGGCGGCGCCGTGACGAAGTCGCCGGACCTGCCGACCTACCCGCAGGGCTCCACGGTGCAGCTGACCGGGGTGCCCGGCACGGGCTGGGCATTCTCGGCATGGAGTGTCGATCTCGTGAGCACGAACAACCCCGAGAACCTGCTGATGGACGACGTCAAGAACGTCACCGCGACGTTCCTCGACATCGCCGCTCCCACGGTTGCGGTCACCGCCCCGAACGGCGGTGAGTTCGCGACCATCGGCGCCAGCATGCCGGTCACGTGGACGGCGGCGGACAACGCCGCCGTGACCGCGATCGACATCGAGCTGTCGCGCGCCGGCGTGGGAGGTCCGTACGAACCGGTCGCCTCGGGCCTGGCGAACTCGGGCACGTATAGCTGGACGGTGACCGGGCCGGTGAGCGCGAACGCGATCGTGCGCGTCACGGCGCATGACGCCGCGGGCCACACCGCACAGGACGTCTCGGATGCCGAATTCCAGATCGTGGTCACGACCGGTGTCTCGGACGGTCCGGTCGCGGACTTCGCGCTGTCACCGGTCGTGCCGAACCCGGTGCGCGGCGCATCGCGCTTCCAGTTCGCGCTGCCGCGCGAGGCGAACATCCGGCTGACCGTGCATGACGTCCAGGGGCGCGAGCAGTTGGTGCTGGCCGACGGCGTGTTCGCGCCGGGACGGCATTCGATCGATTGGTCGAGCGCGGGCCGCAATGCACTCGATCCGGGGCTCTACTTCGTGCGCTTCAGCATTCCCGGCCGCACCATCACGCGCCGGTTCGTGCTCATGAGGTAGGCCGCACGCTGCGGCATGCGAAGCCCCGGTCGCGCGCGCGGCCGGGGCTTCGTGCATGCTTCGCCACAGTCGCGAGCTCGTCCCATGGCCGGCACACCCGAACCGCTCGGTGAATTTCAGCCGGCAACCGGCGGCACGGCGGCTGGCCTCGACTCGAACCGGGCGTCGATGTCGTCCACCAACTGGCTCGAGGACAATAGCAGCATCGGCATGCAGCCGAACCCCGCCGTGACACCGAACAGGACGCCCGCGAGCGGGATGAGCGTCGCGGTGAACAACGCGGCGGTGAGATAGCCGAGGCCATCGGGTACCCGCCGCTGCGCACCGCAACGCTTCGCGACCGCATTCAATTCGCCGGGGAGCCGCCCGAGAGAGATGTATACACCGACGAGATTGACGAGCGGGACATAGGTCAGCGCCACGGCCGCGGCCGGGTCGGTCGTCCGCCGGCCGCGCCCGAGCAGTTCCCGATGACGCTCGACGCAATGCCATGCGCGGTACAGGAGCATGCCTCCGCACACTTGGCCGCCAACCATGAGCGCGAGCCCGGCCACGATGAGCACCATCGAGAACGGATCGTCGCTGCGCGCATGGAGCACGAGTCCCAGCACGAGCACCGCCATGCCACCATAGAGGAGCCGTGCGTAGAATTGCCGGAGCGAATCGGAGGGGACTGCGGCCATGCAGCGAATGCTCACACAGCCGGCAGGAGGCTGGCAATGCACTTGATGAGCGGCGCGCGTCGTGCCGGCGGGACGGTTGGTTCACGTTGTGGTACCCGGCTAGCATGAGTGTACCCCTGACGTGAGGATGTCCTATCCTCTCCGTTCAATCATGACCACGCCCGATCCGTGCTCCACGTTCACGCGCCGCCCGCACCGAGTCATCGAGCGGGTCCAGTATCTCGCGACCGGCGCGCGCCCTGAACCGGCCAGCCCATGCCAATGAGGCGCCTGCTGCCGTTCGCGTTTGTCGCGCTGCTGGCGCTGACGCTGTTGCCGGGACTCGCCGCCGTGGACGCGATCGATGAGCGCGAGGCGCGCGACCTGGTGACGGCGTTCGAGTCGACCGATCACCGTGACTGGCTGTCGGCCGTGTACGCACACGAGCCCTATTTCGAGAAACCCCTGCCCGGGTATGCACCCGAAGTGCTGGCGCGCCGCGGGCTGCGGCGCTGGCTGCCGATGGCGGACGCCGGTACGGGCGACGTCGCGGTCTCGCGCCTGGTGCGGGCGGTGCTGGCCGCGGCACTGGCGTTCTCGGTCGCCATCACCGGCACGCGGCTGTTCGGTGCGCGCAGCGGCTGGCTCGCCGGCTGTGCACTCGCGAGCATGGTGGGACTGCCGCTCGCCGCGCGCGCGGACGGCACACAGGTGTACGCCACGCTGCTGGCGTGGCTCGGGCTCGAACGCATGCTCACGGTGCTCGCCGGACGCACGCGCGCTCCGGCCGGCGCGCTCGTCATGGGCTGGCTCGCGCTGGGTGCCGCCGCGACCACGGGCGGACTGCTACCGGCACTGTGGCCGCTTGCCGGCTTCGCGCTGTACTTCACGCTCGCGAAACATCATGGCGGCTGGCGCACGCTCGATCCCGCAGCCGGCGCGTTGATCATCGCGGGCGTCTGCCTGCCGTGGTACGGACTCATGGTCGCGATCCACGGCACCGTGTTCATCGCTCACGCGCCGTGGTTCCCATACGGCTCCGGTGTGCGCGGAACGTGGTACAGCGGCGTGCCGCTCGCGATGTCGTTCGCGGTCGTCACGAGTTTCCCGTGGACGCCGCTGCTGGCGGCGGCACTCGCCGACGCGGCCGTGCGTCTGCGGCGTTCGGTCGTGCGGCCGGTCAGCGGCATGCCGTTGGACAGCGAGCACATCGAGCATCTGCTGCTCGCGATGGTGCTGGCCGGGGCACTGCCGGTGGCGCTCTACCCAGGGCCGCCGCTGACCGCGGCACTGCCCGCATTGCCCGCCGTGGCGCTGCTCGTGGGCCGCTTCGCCGACCGCGTGCTCGACGGTGGCGGCGAGACGCGTGCGCTCACGCACGCGACCCGGCTGCTCGCGCTGATCGGCAGCGCGTTCGCGCTCATGGGGCTGGCGCTCGCGGTGCGCATCCCGGAAGCGTCGCAACCGCTGCGGCTTTTGTCGGCGCTGCTGTTCCTGTCGGTCTGGGCGCCGCTGCTCGCGGACCTGCGCGGCGCGCGCAAGTGGGCGGTCGGCTTGTTCGCGCTGCCGGCGGCACTCGGTGCCCCGGTGCTGCACACGCAGGTACTGCCCGCGCTCGAGCCGTTCCTGAACACGCGCGCCGTGGCGGAGTCCATGGAGCGCGTCTCACCGCCGCACACGCCATTGATCGTGTTCGAGGAACCGCCGCCCTCGCTGCGCCAGGGTCTGCCTCGGAATTTCATATTGCGCACTCAGGTCGTACCCGGCGATGTAGACGCCACGGGGCGTGATGGTTACGTGTACGCCGCATACCGGCCCGCGAACGCGAACGCCGCACTTGCGGCGCTCGCGCCGCTTGGCGCGACGCCCGAAGTCCTGACACGCACACCGGTCATGGTGCTCGTGCGCGCGCGCTCTGTCGCCTTGGACAGTACGGGCGCGACGCGCGGCTCGCCCCCCACCGGCGCGGCACCGGTGCGGTCGCGGCGCCCCTGAAGGGGCGCTTCAAGCGAGTTCCGAATTCGTCCGCAGCGCGCCCGGTAGCCGTGCTATTCCTTGGTGCATGACACTCGACCCTGAGATCTGCTGGCGGGCCTGGTCGACGCGCGATGCGCGCTTCGTGGGCCGTTTCGTGATGGGCGTGACGAGCACCGGCATCTACTGCCGGCCGGGCTGTCCGGCTCGCCTGCCGGCCCGGCGCAACGTCCAGTTCTACGCCACGCCCGCCGCGGCCGAGACCGCGGGCTTTCGGGCCTGCATGCGCTGCCGGCCCGACCGCTCGCCCGGTTCACCCGGCGCCGCCGGCACCGCCGCAACGGTGACGCGCGCGCTGCGCCTGATCGACGACGGCGTGCTCGGCTCCGGCTCACTCGAACAGTTGTCCGAACGCCTCGGCGTGACGTCGCGCTGGCTGCGCGAACTGTTCGAGCGTCACGTGGGTGCGTCGCCACTCGATGTCGCACGCACACGACGGGCGCACTTGGCGCGCCGCCTGCTGGAAGACACCGCGCTGCCGGTGGAGGACGTCGCTGCCGCGGCTGGCTACGGCAGTGCCCGGCGCATGCGCGCCGCGATGCAGCGGACGTTCCAGAGGCCCGCGGCGGAACTGCGCAGGCACGAACGCTCGGCTTCCGCTGGCGCACTCGCGCTGACGCTGCCCGCGCGCGCGCCGTTCGATGCCGGCACGCTGCTGGCGTTCTTCGGCGCACGCACGATCGCGGGCTGCGAGGAACTGCGCGACGGTGTCTACCGCCGGACGTTCGCGCTGGAAGGCGCGCCGGCGGTGTTCGAAGTGCATGCGCTGCCGGACGGCGTGCAAGTGCGCATGCCGGCACGTGCGGCCGCCGCGCTGCCGCGCGTGCTGGCCCGCGTGTCACGCATGTTCGACCTGGACGCCGACGTCACGGCCATCGCGGCGTTCTTGTCGAAGGATGTCCGGCTGCGGCGCGCGTTCAAGGGTCGCGTCGTGCGCGTGCCGGGCGCGTTCGATGCGTTCGAAGCGGGGGTGCGCGCGCTGTTGGGCCAGCAAGTGAGTGTCGCCGCTGCCCGCACGCTGGCCGGGCGGTTGGTGGCGGCGGCGGGCGTGCCGCTGGGGACTCCCGAAGGCGCGCTGACGCATGTGTTCCCGACACCCGCCGCGGTCGCCGCCGCGCCGCTCGAGACGATGGGACTGACACGCGCGCGCGCCGCTGCGCTGCGCGGCTTCGCGCACGCGGTGGCCACGGGCGCACTCGAGCTGGGCGCCTTTCGTGACCTGGACGATGCGGTCGTGAAGCTGACCGCCCTGCCCGGCATCGGCGACTGGACCGCGCAGTATCTGGCCATGCGCGCGTTGGGCGAGCCCGATGCATTCCCGGCGGGCGACCTCGGCGTGCGCCAGGCGCTGGCCGTGCGCGGCAAGCTGCCGAGCGAGCGCGACGTGCGCGAGCGCGCCGAACGCTGGCGGCCGTGGCGAGCGTACGCCGTGCTGGCGCTGTGGACCGAGTCGCGACCGGCGAAGGCTGCCCCTCGCGCAACGGCACCGGCCGCCAGCGTCCGCACGGTTGGAACGGCCTTGGCCCGAGCCCGAACGGCGTCACCACGAACCGCGCTGCGTCGCTTGACCGCGGCCTCGCCCCAAAAGCGCACACGACTTGCACGAAAGGACTCCCGATGAAGCCGCAACTCACGCTCGACCTGACCATCGCGAACACACCCGTCGGCCCGATCGGACTGTATGGCCTGGAGGATGAACTCGTCGGGCTCACGCTCGATGGCCGGCACGGTCCAGAACAGCGCCATGAGCAGTTCCTGGGCCGTCACCTCGGCGCGTTCACGACGCGGCGCGCCCCTGACGCCGCGGGCGCGGCGACGCGCTTGGCGCGCTACTTCGCGGGCGAGCTGGCCGCGCTCGACGAGCAACCATTGCGCATGACCGGCACGGCTTTCCAGCGGCGCTGCTGGACCCGCCTGCGCGAAGTGAAGTCCGGCCAGACGATGTCGTATGCCCAGCTCGCCGCCGCGATCGGCCAGCCCAGCGCCGTGCGTGCGGTCGCGGCCGCGAACGGAGCGAACATCCTGGCGCTCTTCATCCCATGCCATCGCATCATTGCCGCCAACGGCACGCTGTGGGGCTACGGCGGCGGGCTGTCCATGAAGCAATGGCTGCTCACACATGAGCACGCACGGTTCACACCGCTCACCCCGCAGGAGTCCTTGCCGCTCTGACCCGCGCAACCACACCGCCATTACGATTCGGCGGACTGCCGCTGGAGCCGTGCCACCCGTCGCGTGTCGTCCAGATCCAAACGCACAACGCCCGGCCTTGCTGCTTCAGTTGCCGGATCGAGCGCACACCGAGGTAGTGCTGGCGGTGCGTGCACCGGAGTGCGGCATCCCGTAGCCTCGGCGCCATGCGCATCCTGCACTGGTTCCGGAAGGACCTGCGTCTCGACGACAACCCGGCGCTGTCCGAAGCGGCACACGACGCGCGCCACGACGTGGTGCCGTTCTACGCCAGTGATCCCGAGTGGTTCGCGCGTCCCGACATCGCCGCGACGCGCGTGCGCTTCGTGCTCGCGGCGCTCACCGAGCTGTCCGCCGCGATCGCCGCGATCGGCTCGCGGCTGGCGCTGGCGCACGGCGATCCCGCCGAGACCGTGGTGCGTGCGGCGCGCGCGGCGAACGCCGATGCGGTGTACTGGAACGATGAGTACGAGCCGGCGCTGCGCGCGCGCGATGACCGCGTCGAGACCGCGCTCCGGGCCGCCGGCATCAAGGTGCGGCGCTTCCACGACCGCTTGATCGTGACGCCGGGTGCGGTGCGGAGCGGAGCGGGCACGCCGTACACCGTGTACACGCCGTTTCGGAAGGCCTGCGAGGGCTTCCCGATCCCGGACGCCCATGCGCGCGTCGACAGGCTGGCCCCGCACGACCTGCCGTCGCCGCGGCTCGCCACGCTGGAGCGACTGGGGTTCGCCGAACCCAAGTCAGCGCCATGGCCCGCGGGCGAGTCGCATGCGCAAGAGCGCCTGCGGCGGTTTCTTGGCACGCGTACGAGCGGCGCCACACGAGGCAGCGCTGCCTCGAGCGCCAGTTCCGCCGGTTCGTGGCAGCCCGCCCCCGGCCTCGCGCAGTATGCCGGCGGCCGCGACTTCCCTGCGCTCGCCGCGACATCGGAACTCTCGGCGGATCTCAAGTTCGGCACCATCGGCATCCGCCGCGTGGCACGCGGCGCTCTGGCCTCGGCGACCCGCGACCCCGCGCTGCTGGATGACGCCATCAAGTACATCCAGGAGCTGCGCTGGCGTGACTTCTACGCGCACGTGCTGTGGCACTTCCCGCATGTCGAACACGGCGCGTTCCGTCCCGAGTACGACGCGTTGCGCTGGCGCGGCAGCGACGCGGAGTTCGCGGCATGGTGTGCGGGCCGCACCGGCTACCCCATCGTCGATGCCGGCATGCGCGAACTGGCCGCGACCGGCATGATGCACAACCGCGTGCGCATGATCGTCGCCAGCTTCCTCACCAAGGACCTGCTCATCGACTGGCGGCGCGGCGAGCGCTGGTTCATGAACCACCTGGTCGATGGCGACGTCGCCAGCAACAACGGTGGCTGGCAGTGGGGCGCGGGCACCGGCACCGATGCCGCGCCGTACTTCCGCATATTCAATCCGGTCACGCAGGGCATGCGCTTCGATGGCGAAGGAATCTATGTGCGCCGCTGGTGCCCGGAACTCGCAAGGCTTGCGGATGGCGTCGTCCATCGCCCATGGGAAGCGCCACCGCTCGTGCTGGCCGAGGCCGGCGTCACACTGGGCGAGGACTATCCATTCCCGATTGTCGATCATGCCGAACGCCGTGACATGGCGCTCGCCATGTACGCCGAGGTGAAAGGCAAGTGAACACGAAGCCCCTGCTGGCGTGGTCGAGCGAACACCACTCGTCCCCCCTGCCTGCCGCACATCCGTTCCCGCTGGCCAGGTACGCGCTCGTGCGCGAGGCGCTGCTCGCCGAGGGCGTGCTCGAATCCGGCTGGCTGACGCGCTCCGACATGGCGCCCGAAGCGTGGCTGCGCGGCGCGTGCCGCGCTCGACCGACGACCGGCGGCGGGGCCCGCGACTACACCGCACTCGAGCAACTCCCGATGGTCGGACCCACGCGGGGTCCGACCAGTCGTGGTGACTCGGCCGCGCCAACGCTGAACAACGTTCACGGTTCGTACGCGGCTCGCGCACCTTGGCCGGGGTGCCAAGCGTGAACCCCGTGTACAGCGCGCCGGCGTGATCCTGCGCGGTGACCGCGCTGCGCGCTGCCGCGAGCCACTGCAACCGGAGTGAGCTCGATCGTCGGCATCGTCGACAGTACGATTCTCGATTGACGCCGCTTGCGGATGCGCGTGACTCTTCCCCTGCCCCCGTGTCATGGAGGGAGGTGAAACGCATGAAGCACGCACGCATGTTCGCTGCACTGGCAGTGGCCGCGCTGCTCGTGGCCCCGTTCGTCGGGGGCGCCACGCGCGCCGAGGCCGCGTCCAAGCGCACGCCGCACGCGGCGACCTCTGCACCCAGCAAGGCCGCCGGCTACCGCCAGTTCACCGGTACGGTGGTCGCGATCGACGGTTCGTCGATCACGGTCGAGAAGGGTGGCAAGGCGCCGAAGCAGATGGTGTTCGCCCGCGCCGCCAGCCTGCGGTCCACGGACGACATCGGTAAGGATGCCCGTGTCACCGTGTACTGGCGGGACGAGGCCGGACACCCGGTGGCGCACCGGGTCGTGACCAAGACGGCCACGGCCGGCAGCAGCCGCTGAGCCCCGCGCGCGCTTCCCGGACGGCTCGTCCGTCCGGGCGGCGCGCGGCGGGACCCGGCGGCGCCGGGCGTCTGCGCTCGCGGTGGTGCGCGTCGCGAGCGCCGGACGGCGGGCCATCTGCTAACCTGCCCCGGTTCGACTTCGCATCCCCCGGTCCAGAGCCATCCCCGGAGCCCCCATGCACGCACGTTCGCTCATGCCCGCGCTGGCGTTCGCCGCGCTCGCGTTCACCGTGTCGCCGCTCGTCCCTGTTGTTGCGCACGCGGCCGGGCCCGCCGCCAAGCCTGCACCCCCGCCCGCGTTCGGGCTCGAGCACGCCCTCACGATGCGCCAGGTGCAGAGCCCGGTCTGGTCGCGTGACGGCAAGCGCATCGCATTCACGGTCAACGCCCCCGATACCGCCGAGAACACCACGAATCAGGACGTCTGGCTGTGGGACGCCGGCACGAACGCGTGCCGTGCGGTGACGCGCAACGCCAAGAACGATTACGCGCCGCAGTTCTCGCCGGGCGGAGACACGCTGGCGTTCCTGTCGTCGCGCGACAACGAGGAGAACAAGCCGTCGATCTGGCTCCTGCCCCTGAAGGGCGGCGAGCCATGGAGGCTGGCGACGTTCGCCGAGTCCGTGGGCGAGTTCCGCTGGTCGCCGGACGGCAAGTCGATCGCGTTCACGATGCTCGACACGCTGGGCAAGCAGCTGAAGGACTGGCGCAAGAAGAAATGGGATCACGTCGTCGAGGACGATATCCCACAGTACAACCACCTCTGGGTGATCGAGCTCGCGACCGGCCAGCAGCGCCGCGTCACCTCGGGCGCGTTCATGGTGAACACCCCGCAATGGTCGCCCGACTCCAGGGCGATCGCGTTCCAGTGGAACCCCACGGGCGCGGTGGACGACGGCAATCTCACCGATATCGCGTGGGTGCCCGCCAGCGGCGGCGGTATCCGCAAGCTGGGCGCACTGCCGGCGAACGGCTACGCCTGGTCGCCGGACGGCAAGTGGCTGGCGTGGGCCGGCACGAGCGATCGCACCGCGCACGTCGAGAAGACGCTGTTGTGGGTCGCCGCAGCCGCCGGTGGCGCACCCGTGGCACTCACCGGCTCGTTCGACGAGGACGCCTTCACGCCGGCATGGAACGCGACTTCCGATTCACTGCACTTCATGAGCCAGCAGCGTGCCTCGGTGCGCATCGCCACGGTGGCGCGCACGGGCGGCGCGGTGCAACTGGGCCTGGACCTGCGCGGTGAAGCCGCGGGCCCGCCCATCATGGGTCCGGGCGGCCGCGTGGCCTACGTGATGTCGCGCTGGAACCAGCCGAACGAGCTGTGCGTGGCCGATGGCGTGAACGCTGCGCCACGTGCGGTCTCCGCGGTCAATGGTACCATCGCGTCGTGCGCGTTCTCGCCGGTGCGAACGATCCAGTGGAAGAGCGACGATGGCGTCAGCATCGAAGGTGTGCTGGTGCGCCCCGCCAGCGCACCCGAGAAGGGCGCCTTGAAGACGCTCGTGTTGCTGCACGGCGGCCCCTACCAGACGCGCTATGGCATCGGGCTCAACGTCATGGCGCAGTACATGGCGGCCAAGGGCTACCAGGTGCTGCTGCCCAACTTCCGTTCGAGCGGTGGCTACGGCACGGCGTTCATGCTCCGCAAGCGCGCCGACTGGGGTGGCCAGGACTGGCACGATGTGGAATCCGGCGTCGATGCGCTGATCGCCATGGGGCTGGCCGACGGCAACAGGCTGGGCGTGTTCGGCCACAGTTACGGCGGCTATCTGAGCGCGTGGGCCATCACGCAGACGCAGCGCTACGACGCCGCCATCGTCTCGGCCGGCGCGCCCGACTTGCCCGCCCTGTGGGCGCAGAGCGACACGCACCAGTACCGGGCATACGAGTTCGAAGGCAGGCCGTGGGAGTCGTTCGACAAGTGGCGCAGCCGTTCGCCGATCGCGCATATCGCCAACGCCAAGACCCCGACACTGGTGATGAATGGCGAAGCCGACGTGCGCATTCCGTACCCGCAGGCGCAGGAGACCTACCAGTCGCTGAAAGCGCTCGGCGTGCCCACGGAGTTCGTGCACTACCCGCGCGAGGGTCACGGCCTGCGCGAACCACGGCACCGCGCCGACTGGTTCATGCGCCAGGCGGCGTGGTTCGACCGGTGGGTGAAGTAGCATGAACCCGCGCTGGCTGGCTCCCGCGATCGCGGCGTTCGTGCTGCTGCTGTTCGCGGTCTACGTGTGGCCGACACGCTGGCACTATGACCACATGACAGTCGAGGGCAATATCGTGCTGCTGCGCATGGACCGCTTCTCGGGGGACGCGGACATGCTGGTACCGGATGACGGCTGGGTCCCGGTGCAGGCACCCATCGACAGTACGGGCGGCGCAGCACCGGCCGTGCTGTGAGCGCGGCTGTCACGGGCCGCGCCCGGGCCGCGAAGGCCGCGGCCGGCGGCGCGGCGACCGCGCGCGTGCTGGCCACTCTCGAGGCGCTGCGCTGGTCGTTCGGGACCGCCGCCGCGCGGCAGCGCCGCGCCCTGCTCCGCCGCGTGCTGCGGGCGCGTCTCGGCTCGGTGACGTCGATCGAGCGGTTGCACGAGTGCCTGCTCGCAGCCCGCGCCTACCCTGACGACCCGGCCACGCTGACACTCGCCGAGCGCGCACTGGCGGCATTCGCACGGCGCGCCGACGTGCGTGCGTTGCACGCACGGCTCGCGGACAGCGGCATAGCGGGCGCGGACATCCGGTTCGCGTTCTTCGCACCCACCGCACGACGGCTCGCGGCGCGCTGGCCCGAGCGGCTCGAGCTGGACTGGACGGCGTTCGACGAGCCCGGCGCGCTCGAGGACTGGCTGCCGCAGCTGGCGCACGACGCTGAAGTGCCGGGGCTCGACGAATACGACTACGGACTGCGCGGCTGGCTCGCACGTTTGAAGCCGGCGGGTGAAGCCGACGGCGCCTTCGTGGCGCGGCAGCTGTCGGCGCGCCTGGCGGATGACGCGGTGTTCGAGCGCGTTCATGATGGCCTCGGCCTGCCCTACCGGCTGCGCGGCGATGGCGGTACGCCGTCTGGACGGAAGCCCGCACGCGGAGCCGCTGCCCAATCCGAAGGGCCGACACCGTCACGCACGCTGGCGCGCTGGCCGGTGCACGCGATGCAGTTCCAGCACGGCCCGTTCGCCGGCCGCCCCGATCTCGCCGCCGCCGCGGCCCCGCGCAGCATCCGCACGTTGTCGCCGCGCGACGGTGAGCGCGCGCTGGCGCTTGCCACGGATGCCATGGTCACACGCAGCCGCGACCTCGATGTGTTCGCGTGGGGCGACGTACGCGACGTGCGCCACGTCGACTGTGGCGACGGCTTGAGCTTCCTCATGATCGGCGCGCTGCCCGAGCGCCGGCTGCTGCTCGAGAGTGTGTACGGCTTTCTCACGCTCAAGAACGGCGTTCCCATCGGCTACGTGCTCACGAGCGCGCTCTACCGTTCGGCCGAGATCGCGTTCAACGTCTTCGACACGTTCCGCGGCGCGGAGGCCGGTCCGGTGTACGGCAAAGTTGTCGGCATGATACGGGCGTTGTTCGGCACCGAGACATTCACGATCTACCCCTACCAGCTCGGCGATCACAACGACGAGGCGATCGAGTCGGGAGCCTGGTGGTTCTACCAGAAACTGGGTTTCCGTCCGCGCGCACGAGCGGCGCGCGTGCTCATGCAGCGCGAACTCGCGCGCATGCAGCGCACGCCCGGCTATCGTTCAGGCGCAGCCGTGCTGCGCATACTCGCGCGCACGAACCTGTACTGGTCGCCCGGCCCGGACCGCGATGACGTTATCGGTGAACTGCCGCTGGCCTCGGCGGGCCTTGCGGTGACGGACATGATCATGCAGCGCTTCGGCGGTGACCGCGCACTCGCGGCCGCCCGTTGTGAACGCGAGGCGCGCAAGCTGCTTGGCGTACGCTCGTCCACGAGCTGGAGCGCCGGCGAGCGCCTGGCCTGGCGGCGCTGGGCGCCGCTCGTGACGCTGTTGCCCGGCGTGTCGCGCTGGAGCGCGGCGCAACGGACCGCCACGGTGGACATCATCCGCGCCAAGGGCGGCGGGCGTGAGGACGCGTTCGCGCGCGCGTTCGATGCGCACCCCAGGCTCGGAGCGGCGCTGGCGTCACTGGTGCGCGCCACTCGCACCTGATCACTGGCTGCGTGCGACCACCCGTACCGTCTCACCGGCGGGGCCGGCGGCGCACCGTTCGCACTGGAATGGCGGCGCCAGAACGGGTCTTCATGCAGGGTCCGGACGCGGGACCGTGGCGGTCGAGCGGTGCCGATCCGCGATGCTCGGCGCAGCCTGAGAATAGTCTCTCACGGCCCCATCAGGACGTCCGGACAACGGTTGCCGATTATTTCGGTTGCAGTCACGACATTGTTAGGGAATGGTCTCAAGAGACTGCTCGGCTACCGCTGGGTTGGGCGGTGGTCCCGGTGAGCAGGGGCGTGGTCCGATGGGAGGAACGCTGGTCCAGGGCTCGTCGATATGAGTGTGGACCGTCGCATTTCACCAGTCGAACAAGGTCACGAGTTTGTCTCGTCCGTCACTTGGGAGGCAGCCGGCGTGCGCCGGCCGCTTCAACACGGAGGATTCCCCCAATGAAGCAGAGCATTCGCATTGCCGCAGTCGCGACCTTCCTTGCCGCAATCGCTGCTGGTCCCGCGCTCGCGAATCATGCGTGGGCCAACTATCACTGGGCCCGTACGGCGAATCCGTTCACGATCAAGATCGGTGACAACGTCAACTCGGCCTGGGACGCCTACCTCGGCAACTCGGTCGCGGACTGGGCGGTCACGACAGGCTCCTGCAACAACGCGTCGAATCCCGTGCGCCTGAACCCGGTCGCCGGTTCGGTCTCGAACCTCAGGCGCTGCACGGCCCTGTCCGGCACGATCCAGGTGTGCAACACGACCTACGGCAGCAACGGCTGGCTCGGCCTCGCGAGCATCTCGGTGAACGGAGACCACATCACCGCAGGCACGGTCAAGGTCAATGACACCTACTTCAACACCGCGACGTACAACACACCGGCATGGCGCCGGATGGTGATGGAGCAGGAAGTCGGTCATTGCTTCGGCCTCGGTCACCAGGACGAGACGTTCGCCAACCCGGACCTGCTCGACGCCTGCGGCCGTGGCAGCTGCATGGACTACTCGGACAATCCGGCGAACCAGGGCACGCCGAACCAGCATGACTACGACCAACTGGTCACGATCTACAGCCACCTCGACGCCACGACCACGATCGGGGCGAATCTGCCTCCGGGGCAGGCGTTCGCCAACGGCGCTCCCGACTTCGATCTCGAACAGGTCGACCCGGACAACCAGGCCACCTGGGGCGTGCCGGTCGGCTTCCGGAACGGCCGCGCCAACGTCTTCGAGCGCGTCACGGGCAATGGCAGGAAGGTGCTGACGCGCGTCCTCTGGACCGAGTAACATCGAACACCGTTACTTCGAGGGGCCCCGGTCCACACGGACCGGGGCCCTTCGTGCTTGCTGGCGATGCCGGCCCGAACGCCCTGCGCTGGAGGATGTCATGCCGGGCGTCACGCGCCAGTCCTGCCGCGGGGATCGCGGTTCCGTCATGCGAATCGAACACCGGACTCACCATCGCGCGGGTGATCCCGGCGCGCATCTCCTGTTGGGCCAGGCGGCTGCATGGCATTGCCGACTCACGTCCGGTGCGGCAGCGGCTCGAGCCCCTCGCGTGCGGAGTCCCAGCAGTGGCACCGTCGGGACTCCACTCCGATCGGCATGGGGCCAGCCCGTCGCGCGGCGCAGCCTGCGGTCACGGCTAGAGGATCGTCTTGCCCAGCGCGCTCTGTGCCAGCTCGGCCGCGAGGATGCCGGTCATGTTCTGCGAATCGAGCACCGGATTCACTTCGACCAGGTCCAGCGAGACGATGTTCGCACGGTCGTTGAACATCTCCATCGCCAGGTGCGCCTCGCGATAGCTGATCCCGCCCCACACCGGCGTGCCGGTGCCGGGCGCGTCTTCCGGGTCCACGACGTCGAGGTCGAACGACAGGTGGATACCCGCGGTGCCGTCGCTGGCGGTGCGGATGGCCTCGTCCAGGACGTCGCGCATGCCGCGTTCGTCGAGGTCGCGCATGGTGTAACAGGTGACGCCGCTCTTCTTGAGGAAGTCGCGCTCACCCGAGTCGATGTCGCGGATGCCGATGAGCACGGTGTTGCGCGCCTGCACCTTCGGAGCGCGGCCACCGAGATTCACGAGATCGGTGTCGCCGAAACCCAGCGAGACCGCGAGCGACATGCCATGGATGTTGCCGCTCGGCGTCGTCTCGGGCGTGTTGGCATCGCCGTGGGCATCGAACCAGATCAAGCCGAGCGATTCGCCCTGGCGGGCGTAGAAGTTCGTGGAGCCGGCCACCGAGCCGATGGCGATGCTGTGATCGCCCCCCAGCACCAGTGGCATACGGCCCTCGGTGAGGCATTTGTCGACGGCCTTCATGAGGTCCTTGCACGCCGACAGGATGGGCTTCTTATAGCGCAGCTTGCCGGTGCCGACCTTCTGGGTCTCGGGGATCATGACGTCCAGGTCGCCGTAGTCCTCGACCTTGTGCCCCAACTCCTCCAGGCGCTTCTCGAGGTCCGCGATACGGATAGCGGAGGGGCCCATGTCGACCCCGCGGCGACCTGCGCCGAGGTCGATGGGCACGCCGATCACACCGATACTGCGCTTCTTCTTGGCCATGAGCCCAAGCTAGCACTGGGCGTGGGCGCGCACCAACCTGCGCCGGGGCGCTGCATGCTGCCCGGAGCAGCCTCCAGCAAGCACTTATGGTCGTGCCTCGAACTCAGGGGAGGTTGCCCATGGGACCGGTTCGGGCTGCTCGCGTCGACGCCAGGGCAACGACTCACGCTCGGAGCGGACCGACAGCAGGAACATTCGAAGCGCGCGGCTGGCGGGGCTCGTGAAAGCCCGGCCAAAGCAATGCAAAACAAGCAGTTAAACCAGTCATTTTAACTTGGACGCTGCGCTGGCGCTCGCCTTGCCACTTGGCCATGCCGCCTCTCTCGGGGCCGTGAAAACCAACACCTCAGGGGCACTGGATTTTTCCAGCCGCGGCGGCGCTCGGGTCCGGGACGGTCAGGATCCCCGGCTCAGTCTCCAGCTCGATGCTGTCCGTCATCCAAGCGGTCGAGCCGGTCGCGGCCGTAGCGGTGTGGCGGATGCCGGAAGGATCCCGCCCCAGCCGATGACCACGCGGCGAAACCGCGCGGACTCGCCGAGATCAGGCGAACGTTCGCGGAGATGGGAGATCCCGCATGGGATCGATACCCCAGATGGAAGTTGCGTCCCGCGTGCTTCATCGGCGGACTGGCTGGCCCGGGTACCGCTCCGCTCGAGCCACGCGCAGCAGGGCCGCCTTGGGCTCGCGGTCGGCGGCCGCTGGCATGTGCATGACGGCTGCGAGCAGAAGCATGTCCTGATCGGCGGCACGCGGCAGCTGCAGGCAGGCGTGAACGTCCGGCTGTAGCACCAGACGGCCGCCCCCCTCACGTCGGTGGCGGACCGGGCCGATACTCCCCAGGGAGCACCGTCCGAGTGGACTCCGGCTCCGGGGGATGCCATGGTTCGTGCCGTGATGGACGCTAGATCGCTGCGACTCGCGCTGATCGCCGGTGCCGCGCTCCTGCTCACGGGAGCCGCACCGGACGAGACGCGCCTCGCACTGCCTTCGGCGTCACCGCGACTCCAGCGGCCGGCGAGCGGCGTGCTGTTCGCCGACGACTTCTCCTCGGGCAAGCTCGCGGCCTGGACCGCCGACCGCCCGGGCGTCTGGTCAGTGGCGCGCGGCATGCTGCGTGCCGACCTGCCGGACCAGAAGCAACTTCGTTCGTTGCTCTATGTCGGCGACACTTCGTGGACCGACATCGCGGTCGAGCTCGACGTCTGCATGATGCG